>CP073344.1:1381008-1699677 GCA_024397875.1 Amphritea atlantica | reverse complement strand
CGGTTGCCACCACTGCGTTTCAGGCGACACATCAGGCAAGGGAGGCGATAAATCAGCACTCTGAAGAGGAGCGTCCACACACCCTCAATACCTGTCACACCTTTGACAGCTCGGGAGAGGTGGTTAAAAAATACTGGCCGCAGTTCTATCAGCCAGACAAGCTGATCGCCAGCAAAGAGATCAGTTAAACCGCCTTTCGTTCGCATGGAACATCACAAACTCTATAAACAGCCGCACCTTGCCGGGTATATATTTACGTTCAGGATATAACATATGCACTTCCCGCGGGTGAGGCTGCCAGTCCGGCATCAGCTTTTGCAGACGCCCGGCAGCCAGTGACTTCGTCACTACATAATCCGGCAGGTTCACAATTCCCAGTCCATTTTCCGCTGCCCGCGCAGCAATATTCAGCTCATCCACTTTCATACGGGCATCGCCATCTATTCTGACCATCTCATCCCCCTGGCTGAAACTCCATACAGGATTCCGGCGGGTTACGATCAGGGTATGCTGATACAGATCCTGCGGATGTTTTGGCGCCCCCCGGCGAAGCAGATAATCTTCGCTGGCACAAACACTGAAACTTGATTCCAGCAGCGGTCTGGAGATCCAGTTCGGCATCCGCACATCACCGATCCGAAACGCCACATCGATCCCCTCCTCTACCAGGTCGATGTTCCGGTTAACAACGATCAGTTCCAGATTAATACGCGGAAAACGCTCCATAAATTTAAAAAACCACTCCGCCAACAGATCGTTGGTCAGACTGACCGGCGCCGTAACGCGAAGCAGACCCGAAGGTTCAGCGAGTTCATCATCCAGCTCTTTAGCGGCAGACTCAAGTTCATTAAAGAGCGGCTGGCAACGGTTGTAAAATTTAACACCCGCCTCAGTCAACACCATTTTCCGTGCACTACGATGCATCAGCTTATAGCCCAGATCTTTTTCAAGCTGTTGCACCTTACGGCTGACGGTCGACGTCGGTACCGATAACGCTTCCGATGCTGACAGAAAGCTGCCTCTTTCAACCACTTTGAGAAATATAAACAAATCCTGATAGTTCATTTAATCACCATAAACCCATATATGGGATGATACATTACATTTCTACATCATCTTTTTATATAAGCAATGATATATGATGATTTGATCATAATCATAACAATACAGAGTGCTTATTTAATGAACATCGCCACCAAACATCTGAATATAAAGCATCCTGATATCAAACAACTGTCGAAGCAGGTGAGGTTCCGGAATAATGACGGCACCGTCTGGTTTGGCGAACAACGTATGCTGTTAATGCAGATGGCATCGCTGACCAACTTCCGCAAAGAACAGATATTAACGGTCGGCCTGGAACGGGCCAAAGGTTTTTTTATGCGCCTGGGTTACAGCCTGGGACAGAAAGATGCAGAGCTGGTTAAACGACTGGCGGGCGATATAGCACCCGAACAGCTGTTCCGCACAGGCTTTCAGCTGGACTCACTAAAAGGCTCGGTGAAAGTTGAAGAGCTTAAACTGGAGATTGATCCTTCAAAGCAGCACTTCTATGCCCTGCTGAATATGCATGACTCCTACGAAGCGGAAATGTTTATCTCCGAGCTGGGCCTGACTGATGGCCCGGCCTGCTGGGCACTGGTGGGACATACCAGCAGCTTCGCCTCAGCACTGCTGGGCCAGGAGATCATCTTTAAAGAGACACACTGCCGGGGCTGCGGTGATCATCAATGTCTGTTTGAGGGCAAGCCTGCAGCGGAGTGGGACGACTACCAAACCTACCGGAACTACTTCAAAACAGCCCCCATCATTGAAGAACTTTATGACCTGCAGAGTCAGGTTAGCGAGTTACGTCATAAGCCGGATGACAATGCCGGCCTGGGCAACTTTTTGGGTAAGTCGGCTGGCTTCAATCAGGTCTGCAAACTGGCGACAAAGGCCGCCAGCGGTAAAGTCTCGGTATTGTTGCTGGGTGAAACAGGCGTAGGTAAAGAGTTGGTAGCGAAAGGGGTTCATGATATATCAAGTCGCTCAGCTCACCCTTTTATCGCGGTCAATTGCGCCGCAATTCCTCCCGACCTGATTGAGGCTGAATTGTTTGGTGTAGAGAAAGGCGCCTTTACCGGTGCCACTCAAACCCGCGAAGGACGCTTCGAGCGGGCTCACCTGGGCACCATATTTCTTGATGAAGTTGTTGAGCTGAGTCCACGCGCCCAGGCCACTCTGTTGCGAGTATTACAGGAGGGTGAGCTTGAACGGGTGGGTGATTGCCGTACCCGAAAAGTTGATGTCCGCGTTATTGCAGCAACCAACGAATCACTATCAGAAGCGGTGAAGACGGGCCGGTTCCGGGCCGACCTGTATTACCGGCTCAATGTCTACCCAATAGATATCCCACCGTTACGCCAGCGGCGGGAGGACATCTCGATGCTGACAGCGCATTTTTTGCAGAAATATGAAGCAATCTACTGCAAAAAAACCCAGGGACTCTCTGATCTGGCAACAAAGGCTCTGCTTAACTACAACTGGCCTGGCAATGTCCGTGAGCTTGAAAACATTATCGAACGGGGACTGATCCTTGCTGAAAATGGCGAAAGCATCGATGCCGAATACCTGTTTCCGAGCCTGCGCCAGGACAGCAAAAGTCAGGTACTGTCCCGGTCAGGCGAGCTGATTGATTCCCCCTCTCTGCCATCACCGAGCGGCGAGGTAAGCTGGACACAGCAGGCCATTGAACAACTGGGATCAATGGAAAAAATAGAAGAAGCATTGGTGCGATATGCGATGTCCAAAGCGGAAAACAATGTCGCGGAAGCGGCCCGCTTGTTGGATATCACCCGCCCGACGCTGGCATACCGGCTTAAGAAACTGAATATAGAGGTTGAATAGATGTTATGTGAACAGAGCCAGCAACTGCTGACCATGGCGATCACCAGCGCCCGACATATTGATGTTAACGTGAATATTGCGGTCTGTGATCCGGGCGGTAACCTGTGCGCCTTTCAGCGAATGGATAACTCACCCCTTGGATCCGTTGAGATTGCCCAGAAGAAAGCCCGCAGCGCGGTGCTGTTCGGTGCCCCAACGGAAGCGCTCGGCCAGTTGGTACGGGAGCAACAACTGGATAGCTTTGAACAGACCAATGGCGGACTGATTCTGTTTGCCGGGGGCGAACCCGTATTCCATCAAGGCAAACTGATTGGTGCTATCGGTATCTCCGGCGGTACTGCAGCAGAAGATAAAATCATTGCGCTCGCGGCCATCGATCAGGCAGGTTTCAACTGCTCAGGAGTCACCAATGAAGCTTAAGCTCAGCGTTGTCGATCAGGCTCCGGCGCACAACGGTCAGTCACAGTCGCAGGGACTTCACTATTCGACCCGTCTGGCACAACTATGTGAAGAGCTGGGCTACCACCGCTTCTGGATTGCCGAACACCACGATACCGCCAGTTATTCCAGCTCCTGCCCGGAAATTCTGATCGCCCACATCGCTCAGAATACCGACCGCATAAGAGTCGGTAGTGGCGGCGTCATGCTATCTCACTACAGTCCGCTTAAAGTAGCTGAAGTGTTTCGCACTCTGGAATCACTGAATCCCGGCAGAATCGACCTCGGTGTCGGCCGGGCGCCTGGGGGTACCGACCTCACCAGCAGGGCATTAGCTTTCCCCAACAGGCCAAACACTGCCGAGCTATACCCTCACCTGCTGAGTGATCTGAGCGGCTTTCTGCACGACAACCTGTCCGCAGAGCACTACTTTTACGGCACAAAGGCAACGCCGGTCGGTACAGCCGCTCCGCAACTATGGACACTGGGCTCCAGCAGCGGCAGCGTAGACCTGGCGGCAGAGTTGGGACTGGGTTTTGTACTGGCGCTGTTTATCGGTACACATGAACGTCCGGCAGAGATATTTGCGCGCTACAAAGCGAAATTCCGCGCCAACGGCAAAGGGCTGGATCAGCCGCAGACAATCCTCTCAACTGCCTGCCTTTGCGCTGACAGCAAAGAGGAAGCCGCCTACCTGGCCGCTCCGAATATGTATTGGAAGGTAATGGCGTTCCGTCACGGTATCCGTGAACATATTCGCAGCCCTGAAGAAGCGCTCGACCTTTACAACAAACTACCACTGTCGGATCAGGATTATTATCAGGAGACCCTCGACTCAGTGGTGAGCGGCTCCCCTACTGAGTGCCGAGAAGAACTGGAACAACTGGCGCAGCACTATAACGCAGAGGAGCTGATGCTGGTAAATGTCACCCATGACTTCGAAGACCGGTGTAACAGTTACCGAAAGCTGATGGCTGCATTTTAAGCTGACAGGCTGCCAGTTCAGTTCTGAACAGGCAGCGCTATCTCGACTGGCAGGCCCTCAATATCCAGCGTCAATTCGACGGCCTGAAGCTGGTGATAACGGCTACCCAGAGCCTGATAGTCGCTGTCATCAAGCCCCTGCTCTATCCGTTTCAGATAGAAATGCCCCTGATGCCCGTAGATTTTATCGCCCACCACCGGATGGCCAAGATAACTCAACTGGGCCCGGATCTGATGCTTTCGGCCGGTATACAGCCGACACTCAATCAGTGTTCTGCCTGCTACTGTCTGTAACACCCTGAACGCTGTTTTACTATTACGGGGTTTAACAAAGCGGTCGATAGCATCCACCACATACACCTGGCTGCGGATGACACTGCCAGCTTTTTCTGACAAATCACACTCCATCAGCTTCGACTGCCAGCAGGGAATCCCTTCTACCCAGGCATGGTAGATTTTCTTACGCATCAGTTGATCCAGACGTGGCTTCCAGCGACGGTCTGCCATTGCATTCTTTGCCAGCAGGATCACCCCGGCGGTTTCAGTATCAAGCCGATGCAGCAACCGGGCATCCGCATAGGGCGTTTGCCGTCTTACCAGAGAGATCAGCGTATTGTATAGATTACGGGTAGTACGACTAACCGGCAGCAGATGCGGTTTATACACCGCCAGCAACTCGCTGTTTTGCCACAATATGCGCCAGTGGGTGTCTACCTCTTCTTCCTGGTGACCCGGCAGATACACGCAGATCCGGGACCCACCATTGAGCGTGTAATCAGCTGAAACGACCTCATTATCAACACTGATATAGCCGTTGGAAAAGAGTACTGGCAGGCGCTGGGCGTCTGCAGAAGTGAGACGCAAACGTAAAAAATCTAACAGGGCTATCCCACAGAACTCAGTTTCAGAACGTGCTGAGCAGTCAGTCAGATTAAATATAAGTTTAAAGGGTTCTGACAAGGGATCCGGCACCGGACTACAGGCTGAAAAAATTAGCTGATCAGAGATCGGGAAGCTGTTGGTGGGCAAAAATCTCCTCTACCTCAGCCCGATTGCTACAGGATTGCACCTGCCTGACCACCTCAGGCGTCAGATGAGGCGCAAACTGCTGGATAAAGTCGTACATATAGCCCCGCAGGAATGTTCCTTTACGGAAACCAATTTTGGTTGTGCTGTAGTCAAACAGATGACTGGCATCAAGACAAACCAGATCCTGATCCTGTTTTTCATCAAATGCCATGGTGGCAATAATCCCCACCCCCAAACCTAAACGCACATAGGTTTTAATAACATCAGAGTCAACGGCGGTAAACACAACTTTCGGTTCAAGCCCTTCCCGTTTAAAGGCGTCGTCCAGCTTGGATCGCCCGGTAAAGCCAAACACGTAAGTCACGATAGGGAACTGTGCGACATCCTGCAACGTCAGCTTCGATACCTGTGCCAGAGGGTGATCTTTTGGCACCACAACTGAACGATTCCAGCGGTAACAGGGCATCATAATCAGATCATTGAAATGCGACATAGCCTCGGTTGCGATAGCAAAGTCGACCGAGCCGTTTGCAGCCATCTCCGCTATCTGCATCGGTGTACCCTGATGCATATGCAGGGAAACATCCGGATAGTTTTTCATGAAAGTGTTAATCGTTACCGGCAGAGCATATCGCGCCTGGGTATGCGTCGTTGCCAGATCAAGACTGCCCATTTTTTCATCACTGAATTCCTGAGCAACCTGCTTGATGCTTTCGACTTTACGCAGGATATCTCCCGCCACCTCAAGAATCGCTTCGCCGGCAGGTGTGACACGGGTAAGGTGTTTTCCACTGCGGGCAAACACCTCAACCCCCAGCTCATCTTCCAGCAGACGTATCTGCTTGCTGATACCCGGCTGTGAGGTATAAAGGCTCTGCGCGGTGGCCGAGACATTCAGATCATGCCTGGCCACTTCCCAGATGTAACGCAACTGCTGCAGCTTCATTTATACCTCCAATAACGATAAAACCGTATTCTAATAACTATTGATTATAATACACCGTTATCTCTTTCAAAAACCTATCTTTAACAGTCTATCCGGAAACGCGTACCCCCGGCATTGCATGGGCAATCAGCTGATCAGCTCAGACGACTGCGCAACTTACGAATCTCTTCCTCAAAGGTCGTCACCTTCTTTTCCAGAGCCGCCTGCCGCGCTGTTGCTCGCATGACCTCCTCAGCCTTATCTTTTAACTGCCCCCGAAGCATGCTTTCACGGCGGGAGGCATCATTAACAGCCAGCGTGTTTTTCTGATCAACCCGCTTAAGCTCCTCCCTCATCTCAGCGACTTTATCCTCCAGGCGCTTACTGCGATTCTGTTCAGAAAGTAACTGACTGCTTAGCTGACTTCTTTCACGCAGGTTCTGGCTATCCTCACTCTTATAACGCTTGAGTTCAGTTTCCAGAGTTTTAATCTGCGTTTTAAGCATTTCCAGCTTTACATCTTTCTTTGCCACCTGCGCCTGCAGATTATGAATATCCTTGGTCAGAGCAGACTCTTTCCGGCCACTCTCGTCACGGAGTTTCTCCAAAGCACTGCGATAATGACGGGTATCTGCTTCAGCCTTGGCCACCTGATCCAGACCATGGCGCTGCTCTTCGATAATACGCTGATCAAATGTACGTTTTGAATCATCGATTTTTTTCTGCAGCAGATTCAGTTCCTGCTCAACATTCAGACGGCGCTGCTCTTCAGCTTTCTGCTCAGAAGTCACGGTAGAAAGATTAATTTTCAGTACCGATATCTCGGCGTCAAGCACCTCTACCTGATGCTTCTCTTCCAGCAGTTGCTGCTGCAGATCACGGAAGTGCTGATCCATCTCAGCCTGCTGACTCTGCGCCTTAAACAGCTGCGATTCAGACTGGCGGCGGGCATCTTCACTGGCCAGCTGCTGATACTGCTTATCGGTTGACAGCGCTGACTGAGCCTCCTGCACCGCCAGATGCCACATAGATTCAAAGCTATGAACGAGAGACTCGGGAAGTTGTGGCATTTTCGGAGATGAATCACCTAACATACGCATCCGATCAGGTAATACAGTCCACCACTGTTCCAGCAGAGCATTCAGCTGCTCTGGTTCTACTGCAAAAACCTTAGCCAGTTCCGCGGTACCCGGCGCCCTGCCAGTTTTCAGCATCGCATCCGCTGCTTTATTAAATTCTTCAGTGTTGATCTGTTGACTCATTAATAACGCCTTACCGGGCAGATCACTGCCCATCTATTTTTTGCAATTTTTTTAATCCGCTTTCCAACTCATCCCCAAGCGGGGCATGGAAAATTTTTCTGCCACCGGATGGCAGAGGTACACGTAATTCGGCGGCATGCAGAAACAGGCGACGAATACCGAAGTCTTTCATCTCCCGGTTCACCACATCGGTGCCGTACTTATCATCACCAATAATAGGATGACCCGCAAACTGGCAATGTACACGAATCTGATGTGTTCGCCCGGTGATAGGACGCGCCTCCACCAACGTTGCCAACCCGTCAAAACGCTGCAGCACTTTATATTCGGTCAGCGAAGGCTTGCCCATCGGGTGGGCTTTTACGACCCGCTCACCGGATTTCAGTTCATTTTTTTGCAGCGGCGCATCGACTTTAGTTTTTCTCGCAGACCACTTCCCTTCCACCAGGGCATGATAAATTTTAGTTATCTTCTTCGCCTGTAACGCCGCATGCAAAAACCTCAGGGCGCTGCGCTTTTTTGCCACCATGATACAACCGGAGGTGTCCCGGTCGAGCCGGTGAACAAGCTCGAGAAAGCGTGCATCCGGACGGATCTGACGAATTGTTTCAATTAGCCCGAGACTAATACCACTACCACCGTGAACAGCAAGACCTGAAGGCTTGTTCAGCACTATCAGATCATCGTCTTCAAACAGAACAGCGTTCTCAACCAGGTGTTTGAGGTTATCGCTGACGGTCGCCTGCGGTTTTTCCTCACTCAGCCTGATAGGCGGGACTCTGACAAGATCACCATCCTGTAAACGATAATCCGGTTTGATACGTTTTTTGTTAACCCGCACCTCCCCTTTTCGCAAGATACGGTAGATCAGGGTCTTGGGAGCACCTTTTAAACGGGTTCGCAGGAAGTTATCGATCCGCTGCCCGGCTAACTCTGAATCAATTTCAAACCACTGGACTGCGGGAGCAGATGCTTTTCTTTCTTCTGACATATTAATAGGATATCGGACCTTTCGATTGATGCTGTCTGTTTAAGCTGCTATATTCTAGCGCTGCTGCGAGCAGTTGGCTTTAGCTAATTTGAAATTCCCGGTTTATTTGCAATATTGTTCTTAGAATCAGGCAAATAATCGGTTTGAATCCCTTGTACAGCATCAATTTTAAGAGAATTACTACGTATTTTATCCAGCTGGCAATGCCCTGAATTGCAAAGCCAGTTGGAGGTGAAGATGTCAGTTGCCCGGAACCTGCCAATATACAGACGGCAGCAACAACCTGATCAGACTCGGAAGTAAGAAGTCGATATGAGGCAACTGTTTCCTTCACCGTCGATAAGACCTGGTCGCATATCTATGTAACCAGGCATTAAGTTGAACACATGAGTCGTTACGAAGACTTGGTTTTCTGTGTCTGTTTAGTTTCTACAGACACCTCTCTGTGCGGCTACCGGCTGGATGAAATACGTTAGTGTTATAAGAGAACGCTAACAAACAATGAAAAGAATGCTAATTAACGCAACTCAACAAGAAGAGTTGCGCGTTGCCCTGGTCGATGGCCAGCGCCTATATGATCTGGATATCGAGTCCAGTTCCCGCGAGCAGAAAAAAGCCAATATCTACAAAGGCAAAATCACCCGGGTTGAACCCAGCCTGGAAGCCGCTTTCGTAGAATATGGCTCCGAACGTCATGGTTTTCTGCCCCTCAAAGAGATCTCTCGCGAATACTTCAAGAAAGGTTCCGATAAAGGCGGCCGTCCGAATATCAAGGATGTCGTTGCCGAAGGCACTGAAGTTATTGTTCAGGTTGATAAGGAAGAGCGAGGCAACAAAGGTGCCGCACTGACTACCTTTATCAGCCTGGCAGGCCGCTATCTTGTCCTGATGCCCAACAACCCTCGTGCGGGTGGTATCTCCCGTCGCATTGAAGGTGATGATCGCAAACAGCTGAAAGAAGCACTGGATGGTGTAACCATTCCACCGAAAACCGGTGCCATTGTCCGTACTGCCGGTATCGGCCGCACGTCTGAAGAACTGCAGTGGGATCTGGATTATCTGATGACCCTGTGGGACGCGATCACCGGCGCTGCCGAAGAGCGTCGCTCACCCTTCCTGATCTATCAGGAAAGCAACGTTGTTATTCGCGCTATTCGTGATTATCTGCGCCAGGATATCGGTGAAGTACTGATCGACAAACCTGAAGTTTATCAGGAAGCGCTGAATTTCGTGCAACAGGTGATGCCGAGCTATCAGAACAAGATCAAACTCTATGATGAGCCGATCCCTCTGTTCAACCGTTTTCAGATTGAGAGCCAGATTGAAACCGCTTTCCAGCGTGAAGTTCATCTGCCTTCCGGCGGTTCTATCGTTATCGATCCGACTGAAGCACTGGTATCCATCGATATCAACTCTGCCCGCGCTACCCGCGGCAGCGATATTGAAGAGACCGCACTGCAAACCAACCTTGAAGCAGCTGATGAGATCTCACGCCAACTGCGTCTGCGGGATATCGGCGGCCTGATTGTTATCGACTTCATCGATATGACGCCGATCAAAAACCAACGGGAAGTTGAGAACCGGATGCGCGACGCGCTTAAAGTTGACCGCGCCCGCGTCCAGCTCGGTCGCATTTCCCGCTTCGGTCTGTTGGAGATGTCCCGTCAGAGACTTCGCCCTTCACTGATTGAGAGCCGTGGCGCCGTCTGCCCACGCTGTAATGGCCAGGGCACCGTTCGTGATACGGAATCACTTGCCCTCTCTATCCTGCGACTGATCGAGGAGGAGTCATCCAAAGACCGCACCGCACAGATTCGTGCGATTCTGCCGGTTTCCGTGGCAACCTTCCTGCTCAACGAAAAACGTCGTGAAGTTCATGAAGTCGAAATGCGTCATCAGGTTCGGGTTGTCGTAGTACCTAATCCAAACATGGAAACACCGCATTACGAAGTCGTTCGGTTGCGTGATGATCACACAGTCATCAATACCAACGATGCCAGCTACACCCTGCAACCGGAACCTGAAGAGGAGCAGGAAATTGAAGCAGCCAGAGTCCAGCCAGTTCGGGAGCGTGCCGCAGTAAGTACTGTTGCGCCATCAACACCCGCTCCCGCTCAGACAGCGGCACCGCAACCGGTACCGACACCGGTTCAGCAGAAGCCTGCAGCTGCTTCCCTGAGCAGCCGGTTCTTCAACGCACTGAGTAGCCTGTTTGGCAGTTCAGATGATGCCAAAGAGAAAGAGCGACTGGAGCAGGAAAAAGCGAAACAGGAGCAGGAACAGGAAGAGCGCAATAAGAAACAACGCGGCCGTAAACGTTCCGGCAACCGTCGGGACCGTGATCGCAATCGCAATCAGCGCCGGGACAGCGACAAGATTATTGATAACCTGTCAGATACAACAGAATCTCAGAGCTCACCTGATCGCGGTGATACCTCTGAAGATTCGGGTCGCGGGCGCTCTCGTAACCGTCGTCGCGGTGAACGGGACAAGAAACCGCAGCAGGATAAGACAGAAGAGCAGAGCAATACTCAGCAGAGCACCCCGCAAACCAGCAACGAACAGGATAAACCTGCTGAACAGAATGAGGATGGCCGCGCCCGTGGTGAACGCCGTCGCGGACGCCGTCGTCGCGGTGAGCGCAGCGGCAAACGTACAGCTGACTCCAATGTTGCAGAAACCAACGAACAGCTGAACACGCCTGAAGCAACAGAAACGACTGCTAAACTTCCTGCTGACGAGCCTGTAACAGCAGACGCTCAGCAGAATGAAGCTAAGCCGCAGAGTGACGTTAAGACTGGGGACGCTCCACGCAAACGCCGCCAGCGCCGCCGGGGTCCTAAGGCTGACGCGTCGAATGCAGCAAGCACTGATAACGCTCAGAGCACTGAGTCTTCTACAACGACCGACAATACATCGGCAAAGCCTGATGATACTGCGGCAGCCGATGCAGCCAAGCCTGTCGAAGTAGAAGCCGCTGTTACCGAAACGCCGGTGGCAACAGAGAGTCAGCCTTCAGACGCTGCAGCCGAGCCTGAACAGCCGAAGACTGAAGTGACTGCTGAACCTACTGCTGAAACAAAAGCTGAAGAGCCTGTCGCGGTTACGCCTGCAGCTGCAGAAGTGTCAGTTACAGAGACAGCCCCCGCTGCTGAGGAGCCTGCTGAGACTGAAGCACCAGCACAGGCTGAAGAGCCAGCCACTGCGGAACCTGCTACTGAAACAGTGAACGCCGCCGAGGTCACTCAGGCACCGGAGACACAGCCGGAAACTGCTGCAGCTGAAGCGGAGCAGACTGACGTAGAAGCAAAAGCAGAAACGACTGAAACTGAGGCTGAGGTTACTGAACAGGCCGCTGCTGAAGAGCAGCCGACCCCCCCTGCTGGTCGTCGTGTTCGCAAGCGTCCTGAGCTGACTACACCGGAGGTTACGCCGGATGAAGTAATGACCGCCCGCCCTCGCCGCGAAGCACCACCGACCAAGGCGCCTGAAGAAGCAGCCCCGCGTCAGCGTCGTCAGCGCCGCGCGCCTAATGATCCACGCTTGCAGGAAAATAGCGATAGCTGAGACAGTCATCACTGACAAAAAAGCCGGCATAATAGCCGGCTTTTTTATCGCTTCGTTTTGAGCACCCTGCGAAGCCATTCACCCAGATAACGAGACTTCAGAAGTCAGGGATAACAGCGCGGCTCTATCTCAAGCATAACACCATACTGCTTATAGACATCCGCCTGAATCTCGCCCGCCAGCTCAATAATATCAACTCCGCTGGCAGCGCCGTGATTTACCAGCACCAGCGCCTGCTTTTCATACACACCAGCATCCCCTTCACGACGGCCTTTCCAGCCCAACTGATCAATCAGCCAGCCAGCTGCTAGCTTGCTATACCCCGGTTTATCATCAAAAACCACCATCTGCGGAAAATCCTGCTGCAACAACGCTGCCTGCTGCACAGGTATAACCGGGTTTTTAAAAAAACTACCGGCATTTCCAAGCCTCCCTGGCTGAGGCAGCTTGGCATCACGCACCTCACAGATCAGATCACTCAACTGCAGCGGCTCGGGAGAGTCGATACCGCGAGCTTCTAGCTGCCCAGAGAGCCCTCCGTAATGCAGAACAGGCCTGAACGCATGACTCAAAGCAAAAGTAACCGAAGTGATCAGGTAGCGTCCGGGAAAGCGGCTTTTAAAGATACTGTCACGATAATCAAACTGACAGTCCCCACTGTCAAAGCAGACCTGCTCGCCGGTTTCCAGATCAAAAGCCTCAAGTGTCACCATGCGGTCTTTAATCTCCACCCCGTAAGCACCAATATTCTGAATAGGTGCGGCACCCACGGTACCAGGAATAAGTGAGAGGTTCTCCAGACCGTAAGCCCCCTGCTCCAGGGTCCAGCGCACAAACTGATGCCAGTCCTCTCCACCACCGGCTGTAACCAGAAGCTCGCCACTCTGAGCCTCGGTTATCTGCAACCCTTTAATACGGTTCACAACCACAAGCTGATCCAGATCCGCCGTCAGTACAAGGTTACTGCCACCCCCGATAAACAGCACAGGGATGCCGTTACACTGAACAAAATCCCGGATATCACTTAGCTGCTCAGCACTCTCAAGCACAGCAAAAAAGCGCGCTGAAACATCGAAACCGAAACTGTTATAGGGTTTTAGGGAGATATTCTCGTGAAATTCAAGGCTCATTGGTTCAGCTCTTTAGCAATACGCTCCAGGAGAGCCTCTGAAGCGACTTCCACCAGCTCAAGCACATGCTCAAAACCTGTAGCCCCTCCATAGTAAGGGTCAGGGACTTCGCATACCTCCAGCTCAGCCAGATCAAGAAACAAACCAAGATAGCCCTTAAAGTGCGGCGGACAGATCAATTTCAGCTCTGAGAGGTTCTCTTTATCCATAGCCATTATGTAATCATAGTGATCAAAATCCGCGGAGATCGCCTGACGAGCCCGCAAATCACTGAGGTCGTAGCCTCGCTGCAATGCCGCAGCCGCCGAACGATGGTCTGGCGGATTACCAACATGGTAAGCAGCAGTACCGGCTGAATCGATCTCAATCAGGTGAGCCATCCCACGCTGTTCCACCAGAGAACGGAATACCCCATGAGCGGTGGGTGAACGGCAAATATTGCCCAGACAAACAAACAGAACCGATTTTTTATCCTGATATCTCAAAGCACTCACTCTCAATAATTTAGTATGCGCAGATTTAACCTTATCAATACCGCTCATTATAAAACAAACTGCTACAAAATGATTTGTCCCGCTGGGATGCAACAGGTTCAGAAAACAGAGACAAAAAAAACGGCCAGAATGGCCGGTTTAATCTAAACACGCGTATTTTAAAGCGCATATTTGACATAGCGCTGCACAAAGCCACACGATGTCAGACAACATCAAACGGCGAGATCACAACAACACAAAAGCGCAGTAGCTTTCTACCCAAACAGATGCCGGATACGCTCCAGATCCTCCGGTGTATCAACGCCTGCGGGCGGCAGCTCATCCGCCTCTTCGACATGAATTACCGCACCATTCCACATCGCTCGCAACTGCTCCAGACACTCAGTCTCTTCAATTGGAGCCGGTGCCCACTGAACGAAATCATTCAGCAGCTTAACCCGATAAGCATAGATACCGATATGACGCTGAAAATTAACGCCCTCTGGCAATACCTCACGCCCTGCCTCTGTGGCAAACGCATCTCTGGGCCAGGGTATAGGAGCACGGCTAAAGTAGAGCGCCCGGCCTGTACGGTCAGCCACTACCTTAACGACATTGGGGTTAAGCAGCGAACCGATGTCATTGATCGGTTCACAGAGCGTCGCAATACTCGCCTCAGTTACCGCACTGAGGTTATGGGCAACCTGATTGATAACCCGTGGTGGAATCAGTGGCTCATCACCCTGAACATTGACGACAATATCATCAGCATAAAAACCCAGCGAATGAACGACCTCTTGCAGCCGGTCAGTGCCTGAAGGATGACCCTCAGAAGTCATGCAGACCTCTGCACCAAAGCTTTTAGCTGCATCCGCTATACGCTGATCATCGGTGGCGATAATAACCCGCTGCGCTTCACTCTGAATGGCCCGTTCGTATACGTGCTGAACCATTGGTTTGCCGGCGATCTCTGCCAGCGGCTTACCGGGAAAACGGGATGAACCAAATCGCGCGGGAATAACAACAGAAAAAGCCATATGGTAACCTATTTCGCCAGACGTTCATCAGTAGTCAGGGTACGTGCCTCGCTTTCCAGCATCACCGGAATGCCATCACGAACCGGATATGCCAGGCCGGAACTGCGGCAGATCAGTTCATTTGTCTCTTTATTCCATTCAACCGGCGCTTTTGATACCGGACAAACCAGGATATCAAGCAGTTTCTTATCCATCGTTAATGCCTCTGTGTGAAGTGCTTTAATAATTGTTACTCTGCGCTTTGAGCCGCAGGCTGCCAGCGACTAAGCAACCTGTCGAGAGTGGCCGAAAACCGCTCCTCCATTGCTGCATCAACTTGCAGATACCAGCCATTTTCAAGCTTTATATGATCGCATTTTACCGCATCTTTTTCAGTCATTATCAACGGCAACTGCTGCTCAAAGGATAGATCACTTTCACTGTAATGATGGTGATCAGGAAAACGTCGCAGCTGGGGAGTAAAGCCTAAAGTTTCAAGGGTTTTGCCAAAGCGTCCGGGATTGCCGATGGCAGCAACCGCATTCACCTGGCGGGAACCGCGCCACTGATCGGCGATTACTGCGCTGCCAGAGGATAATGATACCAGTTTGCCGGGCTGCAACGTCATCAAGAACGATTTCTCAACATGACCGGCATCCACTACAGTCTCAGGTAGTGCACCATTGACGACAACAAGATCAACCTCATCCAGTCGCCGCACCGGCTCTCTGAGCGGCCCTTCAGGCAGGCAGCGCCGGTTACCAAAGCCTCGGGCACCGTCAATTACTGCGATCTCAAGGGTTCGGTTGAGTGCATAATGCTGCAGGCCATCATCACTGATTATCAGATCACATCCGGACTGCTCCAGCAGCAACTTCGCGGCGGCAACCCGGTCGGGAGAGATCACCAGCGGCACAGCGGTCCGGCGGACGATCATAAGGGGTTCATCACCCGCTTCAGTTGCTGTTGAACCGGAGGTGACAAAATAAGGCGTTGTTGGAGGTGACGCGCGGTATCCCCGGCTGATGACTCCCGGTTTATACCCCTGTTGGCGCAGATACTCTACCAGCCAGATGACCAGCGGCGATTTACCTGTTCCACCTACCGAGATATTGCCGACCACAATCACCGGCACCGGCGCAGTCCAGCTCTTTAGCGCTCCCTCACGGTACCGCTGGCGCCGCCGGGCAGCGAGGCTACGGAACAACAGCTCCAGCGGACGCAGCAAACAGAGCCAGCGACTGCGTTTATACCAGCATCGCTCCAGCCCCATTGTTACTGCTCTACCGGTTGCTGGGTAGTAATGCTGAGGGCAGCAAACCCCAGCTTACCTGCGACATCCATAACAGTAACCACAGACTGATGCGGCGTTTTGGCATCAGCGGAGATAATAAAGGGAAGTTTACGGTTGTCGCCGGCCTGATCGATAATCGCTCTGCGCAACGTTTCCGGCTGACTGTTCAACAGGCTCTGCCCATTAACCGTATAACCACCATCGGCACCGATCAGCACTTCCAGGGTTTCTGCCTGAGTATCAGCCGCCTCCCCTGTCGCTTCTGGCAGACTGATCGCAAGGTGAGATTCATTGGTAAACGTAGTAGATACCATAAAGAATATCAGCAACAGGAAAACCACATCGATCAGCGGCGTCAGGTTAACGGAAACCTCTTCTTTGGGTTTACGTCTGAATTTCAGTCGACTCATCGGTTACTCAAAATCCACTTCACGTTCGCCGTGAACTACTTCAACCAGTTTCTGGCACTCCTGTTCCATCTCAATCAGCAGCGTCTCAACACGGCGTTGAAAATAACGGTGAAATACCAGCGTCGGAATAGCCACAGACAACCCCGCAGCCGTTGTAATCAGTGCTTCAGATATACCACCAGCCAGCACATTTGCATTACCCGTGCCTTGCAGCATAATCTCAGCAAAAACCTTGATCATACCGATAACGGTGCCCAGCAGGCCCAGCAGCGGCGTGATAGCTGCGATCGTTCCCAGCGAGTTCAGAAAACGCTCCATCTGATGCATGACATGATGCGCCGCCTCCTGAATACTCTCCCTCATAATCTCCCGACCATGATTGGAATTATTCAGTCCGGCAACCATAATCTGCCCTAAAGAGCTTGCATTACGGATAATCTGCAGACGCTCAGGGGTCATTTCACCACTGCGCACCAGCATCCAGACTTCTGATAACAAATTAGCGGGTGCTACCCGCTTCTTCTGCAGCACCCAAAAACGCTCCAGACAGATAGCCAGAGACAATATAGAACAGGCGATAATTGGCACCATCAGCCAACCACCCGATTGAATCAATTCGAACACCAGAACTCCTCCTTCAAACCGGCCCATACTCTAGCATAGAGTCTCGCGCCAGAGTAGTGATTAACCTGCTGACCAGTAACGCTTTTTCTGATCACGATAGGTTTCTGTCAGGCAACCGTCAGAACTGCTTTCAATAATCAAAGCCCCCTTGTCAGCCGTATTCAGCCAGTTCAGCTCTAAAGAACGCAGGCGCTCGATCACCTCAGTCGCCGGATGGCCGTATGGGTTGTCAAATCCAGCGCTAAACAGTACCCATTCTGGGTTTAACCGGCTAAGCCACTCAGACGGACTGGAAAATCGACTACCATGATGGGCCGCTACCAGCCAGTCAACATGCAGCGCCGGATGCTCTTGCAGAATCTGCAACTCAACGCTGCTTTCAATATCACCGGGAATCAGAAGCGAACAGCGGCTGGATTGCACCAGCAATACACACGAACGATTATTCTCAGTGGATGGTTTCAACCCGTCGGGCTGTATATAACTAAAGCGGACCCCCTCCCATTCCCATGAATCACCAGCCACACAGGGCCTGGCTGATAAACTGTGCTGAATTACCGGACTGCCTGAATCGGTGTCTGTTACAGCAATTGCGGCTACCATATCAGCATAGCCTCCGGCATGGTCATTATCTTTATGACTGATGATCAGACGATCAAGTCGACTGATATTGCGACTTTCTAACATCGGTAACAGAGTGAAACGGGCGATACTATGGCCCCGGTAAGCAGCGCCTACATCAAACAGAAGTGATTTACTGCCGGTCTCCACCAGTACGGCGAGCCCCTGCCCCACATCCACCACTGTCGCGCGGAAGCCCCCCTCTACAATCGACTTTTTTGGCGGGACAAGCAGTGCTGCCAGGATGAACAGTGAAAAAAATCCGAACCGGGTCCAGCGGGGAAGATTCAGCAATACGACTGCCAGAACCCCCAAAAGCACAGGTAATAGTGACGGACGACTGAAGAGCACGCCCTCTCCGTCTGCGGGGGCACACATTTGTAGCAGCCACCAGAAACTATCCAACAAGCCATTTAACAATCCGGCGCCCGACACAGGATCAATCAGACAGAGCATCAGTCCCAGCACCGTTCCGGGAATCAGAATAAAGGTGAGCAGTGGAATCGCCACTATGTTAACCAGCGGAGCGATCAAAGCGACCTGACCAAGCCAGAGCAATAGCAATGGAAACAATCCTAAAAACACCGACCATTGCGTAACAATAATGGCTTTAAAAGGACGCTTTCCGACACCCCCGGAGGACGACAGTAACAACGCCCCCACCGCAGCAAAAGACAACCAGAAGCCCGGCTGATAAAAGCTCAGCGGCTGTATCAGCAAAACGATCACCAGCGCGAGCTGATAACGCTGCCAGATCCCCATATGGCGATTAAGGAGCGCCGGAAGCAACATCGCCAACGCCATTATCAGGGCCCGCTGGGTCGGAATACTGAAACCGGCCAGCAACGCATACCCCAATGCAAGCAACAATGCAGGAATAATCCGGTAAGCGCGGATATCAGACTGCACCGGACAAAACCGTCCGGCCAGCCACTGTATCGCTCCACCCAACCAATATCCGATCAGGCATGCAATCGCGATATGCAGACCACTGATAACCACCAGATGAACGGTTCCGGTCTGTCGGAGAATTTGCCACTGCTCATCATTCAGACCCTGCTTGTCACCCAGCAGCAGCGCTCTGATCGTCGCCTCGGCGCTTTCGCCCAAAGATAACCGCCCCAGCCATTTGCCGGTCCGGTACCTTAGATACTCTATCCGCTGACGACTACTCTCCTCCGGGTCGTTAAGCAACCTGGCAGTCAGGAGATAACCCCGGGCATTAACCCGATCGGCAAACAACCGGGTTTCATAATCACTGCCGCCGGGGTTCATTAACCCTCTGGGCGGTTTCAGACGCACCATCAGCTGCCACTGCTGACCGGGTATGATTTCACGCTCAGGATTGTACCAGCTTAGCTGCAGATGCTTCAGATCAGCATCGGGCAATACCGGTGAATAACGCTCCACCGTGAATCTGAAACGGACCAGACCTGACCTGTGTTCTGGCATACCCGAGACAGTACCGGTTACCGAGAACGCCTGGGCTGGCATATCCAAGGGCATTCGCTGACTCAGATTAAGATAGCCCCAGCCTGAGGCATACACAAAGCCAAATATCAGACCCGCTATCTGTCTGCGTAAGGGGACGGATAAAAATCGTCTGCAAACAGGCAGGAAACATAATCCCAGCGCGACGATCAGCAAGGCGAGAATTGAAAAGGGCAGCAGCTGAGGCAACCAGGCCACCAGCAAAACACCAAAAGCTATACCAATCATCCATGATTTCCGGTTGGCTTAAAGATTGTAAGGGGGCATAATTACCACCTCCCATCAGCTAACTATAAGTTTCTCCCTGATGCCGCGCAAACTTATCAAGAAATATATGCCAGATGAGCATAAGCTCAAGTCGAACCGCTACCTTAGTTGGCTTGGCAGTCATATACATGATCCAAACCTCTGGCATCTGACTCGCAAGTCTGTCAGCAGGGCGTTTTTCGTTGGCTTATTTTGTGCTTTTATACCCCTGCCTGCGCAAATGGTCATCGCAGCTGTTGTGTCGCTGTTTGTACGCAGTAACCTGCCAATCTCGGTCAGCCTGGTATGGCTGACTAATCCGCTTACCATCCCTCCCATGTTTTATTTCTCCTACTGGCTAGGTACGCAGATCCTGGGAGTCGATGCTGTTGCGATCGATTTTGAGTTAACCATGGAGTGGATTAAAGCGGAGCTGGAACATATCTGGCTGCCTTTACTTGTAGGGTCAATGGTTTGTGCACTTGTCAGCGGCACACTGGGCTACTTGCTGATGCAGCGCTTCTGGGTCTGGCACGTGAATAAAAGCTGGCGTAATCGTAAAACCCGTAATTTTATTCTGCGTAAACTAAAACGGGATAAAGGCCTGCAAGACAGCAAAGAGAGCGACCTGCCGGATGATCATGAACCCCCACCCGACAATCACCCTGACCAGACGACAGACAGCAAAAAGCCGGAATAACTCCGGCTTTTTAAATAGTCAAACACTGCGAAGATAGACAGAATTAGCCGTGTATCTCCTGCAGCAAACCATCTTTTAGCTCAACGACCCTTCCCTGCTTTTCCGCGAGCTGAGGGTCATGGGTTACCACCACAAACGATATACCAAACTCGCTGTTCAGTTTATGCATGAGTGCCTGAACTTCCTGAGCAGTATAGCGATCAAGATTCCCCGTGGGCTCATCCATCAGAACACAGGCGGGATTGGTCACTAGCGCCCGGGCGATCGCCACCCGCTGACGCTCCCCTCCACTTAACATGGAAGGCTTATGTTTCAGGCGATGAGACAGACCCACCGAATGCAAAATAGCGGCCGCTTGTTCCCGCACGACATTGATAGCCTCCCCTCTGATCAACAAAGGCATCGCTACATTCTCAAGCGCACTAAACTCCGCTAATAGATGATGAAACTGATAAACAAAACCGAGAGAGCTATTACGCAACCGGGCCCGCTCCTCCTCGTTAATATCGAACAGCGACTGATCATCGACCCGTACATCCCCCGAACTCGGCAGATCAAGCCCACCCAGCATATTCAGCAGTGTGCTCTTACCTGAGCCAGAACTGCCGACGATAGCCAGAGTTTCTCCCCGCTTCACCTCCAGCTCTATACCCCGTAAAACCTCAACAGCAATATCGCCATCACCATAACGTTTTTGCAGATTAACACACTGCAGAACCAGATCACTCATAGCGCAATGCCTCCGCCGGCTGTGTCCGGGACGCCCGCCAGGCAGGATAGATGGTTGCCAGAAAACTGATTCCCAAGGCCACAGTAATAATCAGCATCACATCACTTAACTGCAACTGCGAGGGAAGATAACTGATGAAATACACATCCGCACTGAGAAACTGAATACCAAAGGTGTGCTCAACCCAGGCAATGAGATCTGTAATCGTCAGGGCCAGAGCAGTACCCAGAATAGATCCCAGCAAGGTTCCCATGACTCCGATGACCGTACCCTGCACCATAAAGATCCGCATAATTCGTCCAGGCGTTGCTCCCAGCGTCCGGAGAATGGCGATATCCCCCTTCTTATCAGTCACCACCATCACCAGTGTTGAGACAATATTAAAGGCCGCCACAAATACGATCAGAAACAACAGCAATCCGATCATTTTCTTTTCCAGCTGGATCGCCTGAAACAGATTGCCGTGAGTACGGGTCCAGTCACTGGCGCGATAGAACTCACCAAGATCAGCAATGATCTGCCTGATTCCCGTGGGTGCCTGAAACAGATTATCAAACTCCAGCCGGATGCCATCAACACCGCTGTCCATTCGCTTAATACGTGCCGCATCATCTATATGGATATACGCAAGATTTGCATCCAGTTCTGCCCCGACTTCGAACACCCCTACCACGGTAAATCGCTTCAGTCGCGGGATGATACCCGCAACACTGATTGACGCCTCAGGAAGCACCAGTGTCACCTTATCGCCGAGCGCCACCCCCATTGAGCGGGCCAGCAGCGATCCCAGCACAATACCGTAACTCTTAGGCTGTAACGCATCGAGGCTACCCGCTTTGATATGGTCATCGAGAATAGAGATTTTCTGCTCCAGCTCAGGCTCAATACCATTGATCAGAACACCCCGAACCACACCCCGGTTTGTCAGCATCCCCTGCGCCTGAATATAGGGCGCTGTACCGATGACTCCGGGCTGCGTATTAACCTTTGCAGCAACCGCCTGCCAGTTTTCCAGAGGCTTGCCGTAATCCGATATGGTCCCATGGGGAACCATCCCCAGAATGCGTTCTTTCAACTCACGGTCAAAGCCGTTCATTACCGAAAGCACAACGATCAGCGCAGCGACACCCAGCATCAGTCCCAGCATCGAGACCAGCGAGATAAATGAGATAAAATTATTGTTCCGTTTAGCTGCGGTATACCGCAGCCCAACATACAGAGAGAATGGTCTAAACATGGCCGCGATTAAATCACAGACTGATGAAATTCTCTAACAAAATCAGAATAATATTCGCTATACTCAGAAAAAGTGACAAATTCACGAGGGCTGTATTTTGAATCAGGAACGACGTCAGTATTTCCGCATTAATGGCAAAGTAGCAGTCGACTACAAAGTCATCACGGAAGATGAGATGCAACACGGCCGACTGCCTACGCAGTTTCAGGTATCGCCTTTCTTTTTACTGCTGACTCAACTTCACGAATTCAGCCATGATAACAGCTACCAGTTGCGCAAGATTGCCCAAAAAGACCCGATGGTCGCGTCTTATCTTGAGAACATGAACAATAAGATCGATGCCATCGCACACGCCATTGCCAAGAGTGATGTTGAGTTCGAAAACCTGTCTGCACAAGAAATCAACCTGAGCGAAGGGGGATTGAGTTTTTTCAGTAGCGAAGCGATCCCAGTGAACAGTTACCTGGCACTTAAGGTTGTATTTGAAGATACCTATACCGGCCTGCTACTCTACGGACAAGTGCTCTACAGCGGCGAACAGGAGGAAGACGGACAATATAAAATTGGTGTAGAGTTCAGTGACCTGCCCGAAAGCAGTCGCTTAATTGTTGCCCGTTATATTCTAACCAGCCAGTCCCGCGAACGACAGCAGAGTGATGAGCAGTACTAGCGCTGTCGAACTATTAGAAAGCCTGAATCAACTCAATCAGGAACTTCTCAGCTTTTCAGAACAACTACTCAAAAGCACACTTCCCTTTTGGTTACCGGGAGAAACTGCCTGCAACCTGAAACAGGCGGCGAGCCTATATACTGATATCTGGTATCGGGATGGGCAGGACGGACGGACTACAATCAGTCAACACGGAATAATTGGCGCTAATCCTGAACTGATTGAGGCCACTCAGAGACTTAATCACGCCAAATCCTGCTTTCAGCAACTCGCTACCCGCTATCGCTTAAGTCAGTCAGCCGAAATTCTGCAGACGTTACACAAAAGAAGTGAAACGATCGCCGCACTGCTGCATCGCCATGGCGCATCAAGAATTCATCTCAAGCAGTGTTATCGACAAATTCCTGTTTTTGATACCTGCCCCTCGAGAATAGGCTTCAGCTGGTATACCAGTGGCCGCAGCATTCGCAAACTAACGCCCAGGGAAGCTGAGGAAAAACTGCTTAAAATGGACACCAGCCAGGCGCATATTCAGATACAGTTACAGGCAGTTGGCCAGCTACACCCCGGAGATATGCTCGCACAGGTACAAAACCAGGTACCGGTCATGCGCGCCAATCCGGTCTGGAAACAGAAGGAACATACGCTGAGAAAAGCACAAAACACATCACTGCCGATTATTATCGCCCTTAACAGTGATAATCCCTCTTTGCCCGCGTATAATGAGCCTCCGCTTACCCCGCCTGAGGCCCGCAGCCGACTCGAGCGCAGTGATCTGAAGATCGATCCGCAACCGTTTCTGCCAAGCATCAGAGTACACCGTTACCTTGGATAATCAATTTTATGTCCGGAAGCTCAAACAACAACCTGAATGACAGCACACATAACAAGCTACTGCATCACATTGCAACCGGATTTGGTTTACTGTTTCTTATCGCGTATTACCTGATAATCGATAGCAGCGGATTTTATGACTGGGTGATGACCCAGATGCCAGAGAAATACTCAGGTGCCGGGTTGATGCTCGGCATTATGATCGCCATGACGCCAGCCTTCTTCATTTGGAAACATTACAACCGCTGGGTTGAAAGAAAACTTGGTGTAACCGGAAAATATTATGAAGATGGATTTTATAAGGCCCCGGAAAAGCCCGACGACAATAAAACTGATTAAGTAACAAACATAAAAAAACCGCCCTAGGGCGGTTTTTTTATCATCGCAGGGCGATTTACAGATTAGATATACGGTTCAGACCGGCAATTGCCGCTACCCGGTAGGCTTCAGCCATGGTCGGATAGTTAAAGGTGGTGTTAACAAAATAGTTGATTGTATTCGCCTCCCCCGCCTGATTCATAATCGCCTGACCGATATGCACAATCTCTGAAGCCTGATCGCCGAAACAGTGGATACCCAATATGGCCAGCGTATCCCGGTTGAAGAGAATTTTCAGCATACCCACCGGCTCACCCGATATCTGGGCGCGGGCTGTGTCTTTGAAAAAAGCCTGACCCACTTCATAAGGCACACACTCCTCTGTCAGTTGCTCCTCTGTCTTACCAATAGAGCTGATCTCAGGAATGGTATAGATACCCGTTGGTACATCGTTGATGAAACGGAAGTCATCAGCATTGAGCATGTCAGAGGACGCTGCACGGCCCTGATCAAGCGCGGCTGAAGCCAGCGCAGGCCAGCCGATGACATCACCACAGGCATAGATCCCTTCTGACTTGGTACGGTAGTGCTCGTCAACCTCAATCTGTCCCCGGCCGTTAGCCTCAAGACCAATATTTTCCAGCTTTAACCTATCGGTATTACCGCTTCGTCCGTTACACCAGAGGAATGCATCCGCACGGATCATCTTGCCAGAACGCAGTGTCAGGGTTACCCCGCGCTCATCAGCGACGACTTTTTCATAGACTTCATTATGACGAATCTTAACCGCATTGTTACGCAGGTGATAACTCAGGGAATCGGAGATCTCAGCATCAAGGAAAGACAACAACCGATCCATTGAGTCTATCAGGTCAACTTTGACACCCAGCCCGCTGAAGATAGAGGCATATTCTGAACCGATAACACCGGCGCCGTAAATAATCAGGGTCCTGGGGGTATGACTCAGGGTGAGTATAGTGTCACTGTTATAGATTCGTGGATGGTTAAAATCGATGTCATCCGGTTTATATGGCCGTGAACCGGTAGCGATAATGATATTTTTCGCCCGCAGGGTTTCATTACCCTTAACAGTACCGGTCACCAGCACCGTATTCTTATCAGCAAACTCCGCTTTGCCGAAAAACAGATCGATCCGGTTCCGGGCATAGAAGTTGGTGCGCATCATAACCTGGTTGGAGATCACTTTTTCGGCGCGCTTGAGTACTTTTGGAAAGGAGAACCAGCGTGGCTCTCCAATATCACGGAACATAGGGTTAGTATTAAACTCGATGATCTGCTTAACTGAGTGACGCAACGCCTTGGATGGGATAGTTCCCTTATGCGTACAGTTGCCGCCCACAGAGTCCTGTGACTCGATGACAGCTACACGACGTCCCTTCTTCGCCGCATTCATTGCCGCGCCTTCACCGGCGGGACCGGATCCGATTACAATGACATCATAGTCATATACAGCCATCACTTTCCCCTATTATCTATTAATTTTTATAAACTTTTTTAAGACTCAACGAAACCAGATACTTTTAAGCAGAGAGTCGACTCTGAATTAGCAGGCAGAAGTCCGATCTGATTGCCCGGCTTAGCGGGCATTTTTGGCATCATAGGCGAGATCAGCAATATCCTCTTTACGGCTCTGCTTATCCTGCTCTTCATCGCAGCGGTTCTGATCACCACCACAGATAGGGCACTCTTCATCGATCCCCACATTGGCCAGACCACCACAGGAGCCGGCAATCGGCTTACGCCCCATCATTACACCGACAGACATAGCGGCAACAACTAATATCAAAACAACAAAAGACAAAATCATAGTACTCATAGATCTTTCCTCACTCCACCAGGTAATCTTTAAACCCCGGTGTCATCTTCTCGATAAAGCCCTCATCGGCCTTTATAATCATTAACGCTTCAACACCTTGGTCTTCAGCGTAGGCTTCTGCCTTTTCAGGACCCAACACCATCATTGCGGTCGCCAGTGCATCAGCACTAGCACAATCACTGGCCAGCACGGTCACAGACGCCAGTTTATGACGGATAGGCATACCGGTTGCCGGATCTATTGTATGGGAAAAACGGATACCGTTTTCCTCGAAGTAATTGCGATAATCGCCTGAGGTGGCAATACCTACATCTTTAACTTCAATTATACGCTGAACCTGACGCTCACCGGAAACCGGAGCTTCTATCGCTATTTTCCAGTGACTGTTATCCGGCTTAACACCCCGGGCTCTCAGCTCACCACCAATCTCTACCAGATATGCGGTAATACCCGCGTTTTCGAGCAGCTCAGCAACCTTATCGACACCATACCCTTTAGCAATCGCAGACAGGTCAATATAAACGTTACGCTGCCGGTTTAACCGGTTACCGGAAAGCTCAATATAGTGGGAACCCACCCGCTGCTGCAGCAGAGTTATCTCCTGCTCATCCGGCGCATGAATAACACGACCATCCGGACCAAAGCCCCACAGATTAACAAGCGGTCCGACCGTGACATCAAATGCGCCGGCGGATGATTCGCTAATCTCTAAAGCTTTTTTTAATACCTGAGTCAGACCTTCAGACAGGGCGACAGACACACCTGCCGGCATCTGATTGATGCGGCTCAGTTCTGAATCCTTCTGGTAGGTAGACATACTGTTATTGACCGCAACCAGCAGCTGATCGATCTGTGCCGGTAGCCTTGCATCTCTATCAGCATCAGAAGACACCCACTTCACGGTGAAGCTGGTACCCATCGTCGGACCCTGATGGCTGACAATCTGAGGTTGTTTACTACACCCGGAAAGGAGCGTAAACAATAGAAACGAAGCGGCCAGCAGCAGAGCTGCCGGCCGTTTATTTAGTTGCCTGTTTAATTCAGACATCAATGATCAGCCACCGAAGTCGTCGAGGTAGATGTTTTCACGCTCAACCCCCAGATCAACCAGCATCTGGATTACAGCAGCATTCATCATCGGAGGCCCACACATGTAGTATTCACAATCTTCAGGAGCCTCATGGTCCTTCAGATAGTTTTCATATAACACGTTATGGATAAATCCGGTCATACCATCCCAGTTGTCTTCAGGCTGAGGGTCTGACAGCGCCAGATGCCACTGGAAGTTATCATTCTCTTCCTGAAGCAGATCATACTCTTCATTGTAGAAGCACTCACGTAGTGAACGAGCACCATACCAGAAAGAGATCTTACGCTTAGAGTTGAGACGCTTCAGCTGATCGAAGATATGCGAACGCATCGGCGCCATACCCGCACCACCACCGATAAAGACCATCTCGTTGTCGGTATCCTTGGCAAAGAACTCACCAAATGGTCCATAAACGGTAATCTTATCACCCGGCTTCAGGCTGAATACATAAGACGACATGATACCCGGTGGGTAATCTGTCCCCGGAGGTGGAGAGGCGATACGGATGTTAAATTTAACCACCCCACGCTCTTCCGGATAGTTCGCCATGGAGTATGCACGAATAGTGTTTTCGTCCACCTTCGACACATACCGCCACTGATCAAACTTATCCCAGTCACCACGATATTCCTCTTCGATATCGAAGTCTTTGTAATGCACTTCATGAGGAGGACATTCCAGCTGAACATAACCACCGGCACGGAAGTCTACGTTCTCACCTTCCGGCAGACGCAGGGTCAGCTCTTTGATGAAAGTAGCAACGTTAGGGTTGGATTCAACCGTACACTCCCACTTTTGAACACCAAAGATCTCTTCTTCCAGTTCAATCTTCATATCCTGCTTTACAGCAACCTGACAGGAGAGACGCCACCCTTCTTTTGCCTCACGCATAGTGAAGTGAGATTCCTCTGTTGGCAACATTGAGCCACCACCATCGAGAACCTGACACTTACACTGCGCGCAGGTACCACCGCCACCACATGCAGACGGTACGAAAATACCCGCATTCGACAGAGTCTGAAGCAGCTTATCACCAGCAGCAACAGTTACGCTCTTGTTTGGGTCATCATTAATGGTGATGGTCACATCACCACTGCTAACCAGTTTTGAACGGGCTGCCAGAATTACCGCGACCAGTGCAAGCACTACCGCGGTAAACATGACAACGCCGAGAACGATTTCTGCATTCATTAGCTTAATCCTTCTTTAGTTGATCATGCGACAGCAATTACAGCTGCACGCCGGAAAAAGACATGAAACCCAGGGACATCAGACCAACAGTGATGAAGGTGATACCCAGGCCACGCAAACCTTCCGGTACGTCGCTGTATTTCAGTTTTTCACGGATACCTGCCAGAGCGGTGATCGCCAACGCCCAGCCAAGACCCGCACCCGTACCATAAACAACAGACTCACCAAAGGAGTAGTCACGCTCCACCATAAACAGTGCCGCACCCATAATGGCGCAGTTCACGGTAATCAGCGGCAGGAATACACCCAGTGCGTTGTAGAGTACAGGTACATACTTATCCAGGAACATCTCCAGAATCTGTACAATCGCAGCGATTACACCGATATAAGAGATATAGCCCAGAAAGCTCAGATCAACTTCAGGATAACCGGCCCAGGCCAGCGCACCTTCACGAAGCAGCAGATTATAGATCAGGTTATTGATCGGTGTTGTGATCGCCAGAACCACAATAACGGCAATACCCAGACCGATAGCCGTCTGAACCTTCTTTGATATCGCCAGGAATGTACACATCCCCAGAAAGAAGGCCAGCGCCATGTTTTCAACAAAGATCGCCTTAACAGCAAGGCTGATATACTGTTCCATTACACAGCCTCCTTCTGAGTGTTCTTAGCAAGCTCGAACTCGGGCGCTTCAACCTGATCTTTCTTAAAGGTACGAACCAGCCAGATAAACATGCCGATGATGAAGAACGCACTTGGCGGTAACAACATCATACCATTAGCCATGTACCAACCACCGTCAGTGACCAGCGGTAAAACTTCGATGCCAAAGAGTTTACCCGCACCAAACAGCTCGCGAAGGAAACCAACAAAGATCAGCACTACACCGTATCCCAGTCCGTTACCGATACCATCGAGGAAGGCGATCCCCGGAGGGTTCTTCATCGCGAAGGCTTCAGCACGGCCCATTACGATACAGTTAGTAATGATCAGACCCACGAATACCGAAAGCTGCTTAGAAATATCATAAGCATACGCTTTCAGAATCTGGTCAACTACGATTACCAGAGATGCAATGATGGCCATCTGACAGATAATCCGTATATTGCCCGGGATCTGATTACGAATAACGGAAATAAACAGGTTTGAAAACGCTGTTACCACCGTTACCGCGAGGGTCATTACAAACGCTGTACCCAGGTTTGAGGTTACCGCCAGAGCGGAACAGATCCCCAGGATCTGCAGCCCGATCGGGTTATTGTTAAAAATCGGTCCAATCAGGACATCTTTAACTTGAGACATAATTTACGCCCCCCCTGCTTTCAGATTTGACAGGAATGGCGCATAACCATTCTCACCCATCCAGAATTTAACCAGATTAGATACACCGTTACTGGTCAAAGTCGCGCCGGCAAGTCCATCCACCTGATGCTTAGCAGAGGCAGAGGCAGGATTAACATTGCCTTTAACCAGTCCTAACGCTGGCACCATAGAACCGGCAGGATAGACCTGCTTACCAGGCCACAGCGCTTTCCAGTTTGGATTATCAACTTCGCCACCCAGCCCCGGAGTCTCAGCGTGTGAATAGAAGCCAAAACCAACAACCGTATTAAGGTCTGCTTCTAACGCCAGGAAGCCGTACAAAGTAGACCAAAGGCCATAGCCATGGACCGGAAGGATCAGTTTATCAAAGCCTTCACCGCCCTGCTTCTTAACCAGGTATACCGGCATCACTTTTGCCTGATACTTGATTGAAGCGATATCTACGCCGCGCTCCAGAGCAACACCAGTGTCACTCTCCTTAGCCGCTTTACGCGCATCGTAACGGGCAGGATCATCCACTTCAGTGTATTGACCGGAACGCAGATCGACAAAACGCTTTTCAATCAACTGATCGAATAGTGCTGGAATATCCTGACCTGCAGTGGCAATACCTGCTGCAGCAAGGATATTAGTCTGACGGTCAAGGTTCTTGTTAGCTACCTGTTTAGGCTTAAGCAGCACTGCTGACGCTGATACAACAACGGAGCAGACCACACAAAGCAAAACAGCAACGGTAATTGTTCTACCGATGGAATCTTTACTTGCTGACATTGCGTAGAGCCCTCCGCTTGATGTTCGCCTGAACGACAAAGTTATCGATCAGTGGCGCAAACAGGTTACCGAACAGAATCGCCAGCATCATCCCCTCAGGGAAGGCCGGGTTAACTACCCGAATAAGAACAACCATCACACCGATCAGTGCTCCAAAGAACCACTTGCCGGTATTTGTCATAGAAGCTGAGATCGGATCGGTTGCCATAAAGAACATACCGAAAGCAAAGCCACCCAGCACCATATGCCAGTAAAACGGTAAGGCAAACATCGAATTAGTATCGGATCCGATGATGTTAAACAGGGTAGCCATCACGGTCATACCCAGGAACACACCGGCGACAATACGCCATGCAGCCACCTTAGCAATCAGCAATACAGCGCCACCCAGCGCAACGGCAAAAGTAGACACCTCACCGACAGATCCCTGAATGGTGCCGATAAAGGCATCAAACCAGGTGATATTCTGCGCCAGAATAGCATCAACACCACCCGCAGCAGCAAGACCCAGAGGTGTAGCACCAGAGAAGCCATCAACGGCAGTCCAGATCGCATCGCCTGACATCTGCGCAGGGTATGCGAAGAACAGGAAAGCACGACCCGTCAGAGCGGGGTTAAGGAAGTTTTTACCGGTACCACCGAAAACTTCTTTACCAATCACAACGCCGAAGCTGATACCCAGTGCGACCTGCCACAACGGAATCGTTGGCGGCAAAATCAGGGCAAACAGAATAGAAGTAACAAAGAAGCCTTCGTTTACTTCGTGTCCACGCTTCATTGCGAACAGCACTTCCCAGAAACCACCGACAACAAAGGTCGTCAGATAGATAGGCAGCCAGTACATCGCACCGTGAATGATGTTATCCCACAGGCTGTCCGGGTTAAAACTGGTGAACAGCGCTGTAAGGCCACCCTGCCAGGTTGACGGTTCAGTGATTCCCAATGTTGCCATTGCAGTATTAGCCTGCAGACCAACATTGTACAAACCAAACAAGACAGCAGGGAAAGTACACATCCATACCAGGATCATCATTCGTTTAAGGTCAACTGCATCACGAACGTGGGCAGCTGTCTTAGTCACATGACCCGGAGTGTAGAAAATAGTATCGGCGGCTTCATACAGCGCATACCAGTTTTCATACTTGCCGCCTTTATGGAAATGCGGCTCCATTTTATCAAGAATATTTCTTAAGCTCATGATCAGGCCTCTTTCTCGATACGCGCCAGATTGTCGCGAAGGATTGGGCCGTACTCATACTTGCCCGGACAGGCAAATGTGCACAGCGCGAGGTCTTCTTCGTCCAGCTCAAGGCACCCCAGATCCATCGCATGAACGATATCGCCGGTCACCAGAGCACGCAACAGCTGCGTAGGAAGAATATCCAGCGGCATCAGTTCTTCGAACTGCCCCACCGGCACCATGGCCCGTTCGGAACCATTAGTCGTCGTGGTGAAGTTAAACTTCTTAGACGGACTCAGCTTGGAAAGGAACATATTCAGAACAGAGAACTTATTCGCACCCGGTACTATCCAGCCCAGCAGCTCACGCTGATCGCCCTCTTCCAGCACAGTCACCTGGCTGGCGTAACGGCTAAGATAACCCAAAGGTCCGGCAGAATTTCGGCCATTCCAGACAGAACCACTGATAACACGATTATTTTCACCTTCAGTACGTCCTGCCAGTAGCTCATCCAGGCTTGCACCCAAACGCGTACGTACCAGAGTAGGTTGATTAACCTGAGGACCGGCAATCGCAACAACACGATCGGTAAACAGCTCACCTGTCGTAAACAGCTGACCAAACGCGATGACATCCTGATAGCCGATAGTCCAGACAGTTTTAGTCGCTGATACCGGATCCAGGAAGTGAATATGGGTACCCGCGTTACCTGCCGGATGCTTGCCAGCAAACTCTTCGACCGTCACCCCGTCAGCTGTGGGTATGTTTGCTCCCTCAGCCTTACACAGAAACACTTTACCTTCAGTCAGGCGGGTTAATACCGTCAGACCATTAACAAAGGCTTCTGTCTGCTCAGCGATAATCACTTCAGGATTCGCTGCCAGAGGATTTGTATCTGTCGCAGTAACAAAGATCGACGCAGGCTGAGTGCCTGGCTGTGGAACCTTGCTGAATGGACGTGTACGCAGTGCAGTCCAGGCTCCGGATTTAACCAGATTATCCTGAACCTGCTCAGCTGTCAGCGAAGACAACTGAGATACTTCATATTTCGAAAATTGCTCTGCTTCGTTGCCATCAATTTCAACAACAACCGATTGCAGAACCCGTCGATCACCACGGTTGATCTCTTTAATCACACCCGCAGCTGGTGCTGTAAAATCCACACCTTCCGTTTTCTTATCGGAAAAGATCACTTGACCGAGTTTTACCCGATCTCCCACCTTGACCCGCATCGTAGGCTTCATGCCTGGATAATCGAAGCCGATCACGGCGACAGACGTAACCTCAACAGCTGCCGAAACAGTCTGCTCAGGAGTGCCTGTTATAGGTAGATCCAGACCCTGTTTGATCTTGATCATCCGCCTCACCCAATCTCTATTATAATTTTTTCAGGATCCCGTCCCGCAAAGCACGATGCCTCCGACTCTGCAACATTGTCCCCTGATGTCACAAACCAAAGCAAAAACCCTACAAAGCACGGGATAACCCCAACCCAAAAACCGGTTAAGTATAAAGATCGGGAGGTAATTTTTCTACAAGAGCGACCATTAAAGGTGACTTTTAGGTCATTAATCGCAAAGCATTGATAGAACTTTAAGATATATAAATATTCTTTTTATGCATATGAAGAAAAAACCAATAAAAAACCGCCTCTTAGGGCGGTTTTCCGTTAGCCTAAAGTCTTATCAGACCTTGGCTTTAGGGAACGCAGGCAGGGTGCATTTAGCCATACGCTGAGCCATACGAATCACCTGACAGCTGTAACCAAACTCATTGTCGTACCATACATAAAGTACGCAACGATTGCCTTCACCGATAGTTGCCAGAGCATCAACAACACCCGCAGCACGAGAGCCAACAAAGTCAGAAGATACCGCTTCCGGAGAGTTGCTGTAATCGATCTGCTTCTGCAAAGGAGAGTGCAATGCCATCTCACGCAGATACTCATTCAACTCTTCTTTATTGGTCTCAGAATCAAGATTCAGATTCAGAATCGCCATTGAAACGTTTGGTGTAGGAACACGGATCGCATTACCGGTCAGCTTACCCTCAAGCTGAGGCAACGCCTTGGAAACCGCTTTTGCAGCACCCGTCTCGGTAATAACCATGTTCAGACCGGCCGCACGACCACGACGATCACCTTTATGATAGTTATCAATCAGGTTCTGATCATTGGTATACGCGTGAACAGTCTCAACGTGCCCATTGGTCACACCATACTTAGCATCGATCGCTTTCAGTACAGGCGATATAGCGTTAGTTGTGCATGAAGCGGCAGACAGAATGGTATCACTGTCGTCGATATCGCCATGGTTAACACCCATAACGATATTCTTAATGCCTTTACCCGGCGCAGTCAGGGCAACCTTGGCAACACCTTTAGATTTCAGATGCAGTGACAGACCTGCTTCATCACGCCAGATACCAGTGTTATCCAGCACCAGTGCGTTATCGATACCGTACTGAGTGTAATCAACCTGATCAGGACCGTCAGAGTAGATAACCTTAATCAGATTGCCGTTAGCGATAATCGCCTGATTCTCTTCATCGACCTGAATCGTTCCGCGGAAAGAACCGTGAACAGAGTCGCGGCGCAGCAGGCTGGCACGCTTCTCCAGATCATTGGAAGCCTTACCCTTACGCACAACGATAGCACGCAGGCGCAGAGACTGTCCGCCACCGGTACGCTCAATCAGCAGACGGGCGAGCAGACGACCGATACGGCCAAAACCGTAAAGAACAACATCCGTAGGTTCTGAAGCAGCACCACCAATTGCAGGCGCCAGTTCAGTTGCCAGGAAATCTTCTACAGATACGCCATTGGCTTCCTGCTGGAATTTGACCGCCAGCTTACCCACGTCAACGTGTGCATTCTTAACATCAATCTTATCCAGAGCAGTCAGAATAGGATGCGTATCAATGACTGACAGCTCCTGCTCTTCAACCTGACGCACATAGCGGTGTGCTTTTATCACATCAACAACGGAACGCTTGATGATAAGACGACCATATACAGATGTCTCAACGTTCTTGTCACGGTACAGACGACCAACCAAAGGGATCATCTCTTCAGCTAATGCTTCGCGACCTTTCCAGTCAGCTAACACTTTATCTTGGCTCACGGCTCACTCCAAAAAGGTAGTAGTCAATATAGCAGTCAATTTTTGCTGGGCGCATTATCACCTTTTAACCCTCCGTGAGCAAATCAGAAACACTACACTTTAGGGCTATATTTCAGATTAATGTCACAAACATGTCGTATTAAGACAAATCCACCTCACCGCAGGACGGTGAGATTATAGGCTGTACTTTTGCCCCACGCGCCGTAAGATAAGCGGCCATATCACACCAGTATTTCGCACAGAAGCGCGTGCCCGTTCATGGAGTTTGTTGTCAGTGTTTAAAGATGAATATCAGTTACCCAAGTCAGCCGGTGACATCCGACGGATCGGCAACCTCTCTGGTAGCGGCCGCGGCATGCTGGCCACAGAGATTGCCAGTCAGCACTCAGGACTGATTCTCTGTATCACCAATGACAGTGACAGCGCCACACGGCTTGAATCTGAGATACGATTCTTTAGCAACAACGATGCCGAATGCATGCTGTTTTCCGACTGGGAAACCTTGCCTTACGATAACTTTTCGCCACATCAGGATATCATCTCAGAGCGACTCAACACTCTGTACAGACTGCCGCAGATGCAGCGCGGTCTATTGATTATTCCAGCCAGCACGCTGATGCAGCGAGTGGCCCCACAACAATTCCTCGATAGCAACTCCCTGATCCTCGATCAGGGCCAGTCATTCAATCTGGACGAGATGCGCCGCAAGCTCTCCGATGCCGGCTATCGTCTCACAGAAACCGTCTATGAACATGGCGAGTTCGCCATCCGCGGCTCAATCATTGATATCTTTCCGATGGGTAGTAGCACCCCCTACCGGATCGAACTGTTTGATGATGAGGTTGACACTCTGCGCAGCTTCGATCCTGAAAGCCAGCGCTCAGTAGATAAAGTCGACAAGATTCGCGTACTGCCTGCAAAAGAGTTTCCTTTCGATGAACTTTCAATTCGTAATTTTAAGCAGCGCTGGCGGGAAACCTTCGACGTAGACTATAAACGCTGCTCCGTATATCAGGATGTAAATGACGGTATCAGCCCGCCCGGCATCGAGTATTACCAACCACTATTCTTTGATGTCAGCGCAACCCTGTTTGATTACCTGCCGGATAATGTCCTGATTCTCACCGAAACCAATCTGGAGGATCACTGCACTCAGTTCTGGGGGGAAGTACAGGAGCGCTACGAGGAACGGCGCTATGATATAGAGCGCCCCATTCTGCCGCCTGACAGATTGTTTATACCCGCCAATGAGCTGTTTGGCACGCTGAAAAAAATGCAGCGCATTCAGCTGCAACAGAACAAAACCCAGGCAAGACCGGAGTCCGGCCGCTACAACCTGAGCCTGTCAGAACCACCCGAACTCACCATCAATGCCCAGGCGGCAAGTCCGTTGTCTGCGGTCAACAACTTCCTGTCGAAAACCCGTGACCGGGTACTGTTTTGCGCCGAATCCGCCGGACGCCGCGAAGCACTGATCGAGCTGCTCGGACGCATCAACATCAAACCCCACCCGGTTGATAGCCTGCAACAGTTTTTCAGTGATGGCTATCCGGTCAACATCTGTATCTTCCCACTGGAACAGGGCCTCAGCGCACCGGGCAAATTCCATCTGATCACCGAAACACAACTGTTTGGCCACCAGGTCTTTCAGCGCCGCCGCCGCTCCAGAGAGCAGGAGCAATCAGATCAGATAATCAAGAACCTGACCGAACTGAGTATCGGAGCACCGGTCGTCCATATTGATCACGGCGTCGGTCGTTATCGGGGCCTGGTTACGCTTGATCTCGACGCGCAAACCTCAGAATTCCTTAAACTTGAATATGCAAACGAAGCCAACCTCTATGTTCCGGTCACCTCGCTACACCTGATTAGCCGCTACTCCGGTGCTGGCGACGAGCTCGCCCCCCTCCACCGACTGGGTACAGAACAATGGAGCAAAGCGCGCCGCAAGGCCGCCGAAAAGGTTCGCGATACCGCTGCAGAGTTACTGGACATTTATGCCCGTCGCGCAGCACGCCGAGGCCACCAGTTCGATTCACCGGACGAACATTATGCCAGCTTCAGCGCCGCATTCCCTTTTGAGGAGACCGTGGACCAGGCCACCGCCATCCAGGCTGTCATAAAAGATATGCAATCGGAACAGCCTATGGACCGGCTGATTTGCGGCGACGTAGGCTTCGGTAAAACAGAAGTCGCAATGCGCGCTGCGTTTATAGCAGTACAAAGCAACAAACAGGTGGCCATACTGGTACCCACCACCCTTCTGGCACAACAACACTATGAGAATTTTCGCGATCGCTTTGCCGACTGGCCGGTGAATGTAGAACTAATCTCCCGGTTTCGCTCCGGCAAACAGAGCAACGCGGTCATAGAATCTCTCAAAGAGGGGAAAACCGATATTGTTATCGGAACCCATAAGCTACTGCAGGGTGATATCAAATTCAGCGATCTCGGACTGCTGATCATCGATGAGGAACACCGCTTTGGCGTACAACAGAAAGAGCGACTGAAATCACTCCGCTCGGAGGTTGATATTCTCACTCTGACCGCTACACCGATCCCCCGGACACTCAACATGGCAATGTCCGGCATCCGGGATCTGTCGATTATCGCCACCCCTCCCGCCCGGCGCCTGTCGGTTAAAACCTTTGTACGCCAGGCTGATAAAGCACTGAAGAAGGAAGCGATTCTGCGAGAACTGCTGCGTGGCGGACAGGTATACTACCTGCATAACGAAGTTAAGGATATCGAGCAGAGTGCTGCCGAAATAAATGAACTGGTGCCCGAGGCCCGGGTAGGTATCGGCCACGGACAGATGCGCGAGCGTGAACTTGAACAGGTGATGTCAGACTTTTACCACAAACGCTTTAATGTGCTGGTCTGCACCACGATTATCGAAACCGGTATCGATGTACCGAATGCTAATACGATCATCATCGATCGGGCCGATAAGTTCGGTCTGGCACAACTTCACCAGCTACGGGGACGGGTTGGCCGCTCCCACCATCAGGCATATGCATACCTGATGACCCCCCACCCTAAAGCGATGACCACCGACGCAGCTAAACGGCTGGAGGCGATTACCAGCGCCGATGAGCTGGGTGCCGGCTTCACCCTTGCGACCCATGACATGGAGATTCGCGGCACCGGTGATTTGCTGGGTGAAGGCCAGAGCGGCCAGATTCAAAATGTAGGTTTCTCCCTCTATCTTGAGATGCTGGAGCAGGCTGTTGAAGCGATACGGGAAGGAAAAACGCCCAACCTTGAAGCCCCACTAAAACAGGGTACAGAGATCAACCTACGCGTTCCCGCTCTGATTCCGGACGACTATCTGCCAGATGTCCACAACCGTCTGATCATGTATAAACGGATCGCCAACGGCAAAAACGAGACCGAACTGAAAGAGCTGCAGATCGAGATGATCGACCGCTTCGGCATACTCCCCGAGCAAACCAAAAACCTGTTCCGCCAGACACTACTGAAACTCCACTGCGAGCAGCTAGGTATCAGTAAAATTGACGCCGGAGACACCGGAGGACGAGTCGATTTCGAAGCTGACACCACGGTAGATCCATTCAAACTGGTTCAACTGGTACAACAACAGCCACAAAAATTTCAGTTTGGCGGCGCCAGTCAGCTGAAGTTCACGATAAAGATGGATAAAATAGAGCAGCGCTTTAAAGCTGTGGAACAGCTACTTCAGCAATTGACCGGGAATTAAAAATGACCAAGCTCACTTCAGGGATTGTACTGGCTCTGACCCTGATTCTGCTCAACAGCAGCACTGTTCAGGCCGATACCTCAGACTATAAGGTCGAACTGCTGATTTTCAGCCATAAATCTTCAGATGCATTGAGTGATGAGATCTGGCCGGACATCGATTCAATCCCACAACGCCGTAGCCGCTCTCTGAAGTACAATCAGCAGGGCCAGAACAGCGCGTATTTCACTCGCCTGCCAAAATCAGCACTGTCGCTGAGCAACAAACAGGCCAGCCTCAGACGTAGCTCACTGTACCGGGTACTTTTTCATGAAGCCTGGATCCAGCCCATCGGCGAGACAAAGGGAGAGCACGTGGTCAGACTCAATGGCGGCGAGATTCTCGACAATGGACTATATGAACTGGATGGCTACATCTCCATTGATAAAGCCCGCTACCTGCATTTTCGCAGCGATCTGTTCCACAGCCGCCGACTCAGTCCAGAAGAAAGCCTGATGCTGCTAAAGCCCTCACCCGGCCCGACTCTTACAACCAATACTGAAACAAGCCCTGAGACCATCACCGGAATGCCAGTCACGCAACTACAAGACAGCAGCACCAATGGCAACCGCTACCTGACTCAGACCCGCATACCGGATTTTATCACCGTAGAGATGGAAAGCGCCCGGCGGATGCGCAGAAACGAGTTACACTACCTTGATCACCCGCTATTTGGCATGCTGGTAATGATATCGCCAGCTGAATAACAAAAACGGAGCATTAAGATGCTCCGTTTTTTATTGCCTGAGTAATTTCAATTATTCAGCACACCAACCGACAGTCCAGATTATTTTTTCCGCGAGCGTTTTACCTCCCGGGTGAGCATCATATCAAGCTCCTCCGGCCAGACCACCAAGCCATCTTCATCCTCTCCGCCATCCGGCAGCGGGAAAACGACGACTGCAAAGCCATCATCTTCCAGACCCGGAGTCCAGCGGTGATTCCACTGTTTAAGCGTGATTGACATCGCCTCACACTCAGACCACTCGCCGGTTGCCCACTGCTCTGCAAACGCCAAATCAGGCCACACCGGCACACAATCCTCATCATCGGTATTCAGCATTACACTGCCATGCTCATCCGTCAGGATCCACAGCTCTCCGGTTTCAACCACCCGACCAATCAAATAATCGAAGCGCTGCTCCGCATCCAGTCCGGCAATCCGGTCCAGCTCATTCTGCTCAACAGCCACACAACCTCCAACGCCCTGTCGGGCAAACAAAGAAGCACCTGACTGGGGTGCTACTGTAAATATTATTGCGCCGGCTCAGTCTGAGGCTCAGCACTTTCGAGATGAATCGTCTGAGTAGGAAAGGCAAAATCAGCCCCGTGCTCATGAACAATCCTGATTATCTGACCCATCACATCCTGTTTCACTTCGTGAAAGTGCACCCAGTTTGTGGTTTTGGTAAAGGTATAGACGAAGAACTCCAGCGAATAGGCGGCAAAGCTGTTGAGGTTTACAATCAGCGTCTGACGCTCATCAATCTCAGGGTGATTAATCAGCATATCCCTGACATCATTAATAACCGCTTCGATCAACGCGGAGTCCTCATAACGCAGACCGATCTTTTCATAGATCCGGCGATTGGTCATCCGTGAGGGGTTTTCCAGCGATATACTCGCGAACGTGCCATTAGGCACATAGAGGGGACGCTTATCAAATGTCCGGATACAGGTCAGTCGCCAGCCAATACTTTCTACCGTACCTTCAATCTCTTTGTCGGGTGAACGCACCCAGTCACCGACTTTAAACGGCCGATCGAGGTAGATCATCAGGCCACCAAAGAAATTGGCCAGCAGATCTTTGGCGGCAAAGCCCACTGCTATGCCGCCGATTCCGCCAAAGGCAAGTACACCGGAAATACTGTAACCAAACGTCTGCAGCACGACTAAAACAGACGTAATGATGATGGAAAGCCGCAGCAATTTACCCAACGCACCAACGGTCGTTTCGTCCATCGGGTTCTTGACTTTTTCTTCACTCACCAAGGCCCCTTCAGCCTGACGGATAAAGCGGATCAGGAACCAGGCGATCATCACAATCACCAACCCCCTGCGTAGCGGTTCGACCACACTCACCACAATGGTGTCTGCACCCGGATCCGTCAGCTCGAATGCCAGACTAAGACCCAACACCCAGATAAGCAGGGCGATTGGGCGACGCGCAGCATGAAGTAAAATGTCATCCCAGACATTGCTGGTCTTTACAAGCTGCGCTTCTAGACGGCGAAACACCCGGTTAGAGATAAAATTTGCCAGCATAGTGAGAAAAACGACAACAAACACCTGTAAAACCCAGGCATCAGCATAACCGGACAAACCCAGTTGTGTGAAAATCTGCGAAAGCTGCTCCTGCATTATATCGCTCCGAAACGTCTATTAAATATTTGTTAACTGATGAGCCAAACCTGATGCACGCTGCCAGCGCTCAGTGCCGCGAATCTCATCAATAGTATAATGGTCTGTTGCACGCATCCGCTGAATTCGATTCGATCCCGGATGACCGGCCTCTTCCAGACACCTCAACACCTGAAGGGCTGCGGAGCGATTATTGCACACCAGCAACATGTCGCAACCAGCCTCCAGTGCCTGTGCTGCACGTGCCTCATAGCCGCCCGCTACGCTGGCCCCCTCCATGGTCAGGTCATCACTGAAAACAACACCATCAAAGCCCATTTCCCGACGCAACCGCTGACCAATCCAGTAAGGCGAAAAGCCTGCTGGCCGATCATCAACTTGCCGATAGATCACATGAGCAGGCATCAGCGCATCCAGCCCCTGCTGCATCAGGCTGGCAAATGGAACCAGATCCTGAGCCTCAATGTCAGCCAGACTGCGCTCATCAACCGGAATATCCAGATGTGAATCCGCCGCTACCCAGCCATGCCCCGGAAAATGTTTGCCGGTTGAGGCCATTCCCGCCTGCCGCATCCCTTTAATAAATGCGCCGGCTAACGCCACCACCTCTTCAGGCCTGGCAGAAAACGCCCGATCACCAATCACCTGACTAACACCAAAATCAAGATCAAGCACCGGAGCAAAACTAATATCAATACCATAAGCAACCAGCTCAGCAGCCATCAACCAGCCCAGCTCAGTCGCTACCTCCAGCGCATGATCCCTGTTTTCACTGTACAGCCCCCCCAAAACAGCCATCGGCGGCAAACGCACAAACCCCTCACGAAACCGCTGCACCCGCCCTCCTTCCTGATCAACGGCGATCAGTATCTGCGGAGCACAGAGACGAATCTCATGCACCAAGTCGGATAACTGCTGAGGGGACTGATAATTTCGGCTAAACAGGATAAGACCACCCACCTGAGGGTTCTGCAGAAGGTGTTTATCCTCCTCCGTCAGACTCAGACCGGCGATGTCCAGCATCAATGCTCCAGACATTGGTATTTTACTCTTCTGTTAAAACTATTCGATTACGACACAGGTACCAACGCTCACGCGCTCGAACAGATCGGCAATATCGCTATTGCGCATACGGATACAACCATGGGACAACGGCTGCCCCATCGGCTCACTGTCCGGCGTACCGTGAATGTATATATAGCGTTGCATTGTATCAACGCTGGACAACCGATTGCGACCTATTTCACAGCCAGACAACCAGAGAATGCGGGTTAATATCCAGTCACGCTGAGGATAACGCAGGGATAACTTCTCAGAATAGATCTCACCCGTATCACGACGAGCCACAAAGACGGTATTCAGAGGCTTATTCGCACCTATCTTTGCACGAATCAGATGCTTACCCCGGGGGGTGCAGCCGCTGTTTTTTTGCTCGCCTGCCCCATTCAAAGCAGTTGAAACAGGGTAGCGAAGAAGACATACAGAGTCCCGCCACAGCTCCAGGCTCTGACGGTTTATTGATATCCGGATATAACACATAAACCGGCTTTCAGTATCCGTCAAAGACGGCTGAATGGAGTATGTTCTGCACGCGCTTGCAGGCCTGCCACCAGCACTGGAATCATGCGATGCAGCGTGAGTTCAATCTCAGCCGACCGCTCAAATTCACGCATTTCAATTGCGACCAGCGTCTGGAAATTAGACAGGGTAAAAATGACTGACCCCATCAGAAAATGCAACCTCCAGAAGAACTCATCATCGCCCATCACTGCGCTGTCTTTTCGCAACAGCTCAATAAACTCTGCAAAAGAACCGCGGTAACGGGTGACCATCGCATCACGCAACTCCTCCTGATTCTTCATATAGATGAGCTCCAGTAACCGCATAAATACAGGTAGCGCATACTGTCTGGCCTTACCTAACTGAAGCAACGTGCGCATCAGCATTTCTAACAGCTCTTCCGAGGTTATAGTACCGCCCTTCTCATCCGCCTGACGCTCACTCAACAAGCGCTGCAAATCAGCCATCAATGGCGCGATATACTTTTCGGCGACCACGGCAATCAGACCCTTCTTAGAACCGAAGTGATAATTTACCGCCGCCAGGTTAACGTTTGCAGCGCTTGTAATTTCCCGCATCGTTGTCTCAGCAAAGCCCTGCTCGGCAAACAGAACTTCTGCAGACAACAATATCTTTTTTGCGGTCACTGACTGTCGCATTGATGCTCCCATATCCGGGTTGTGAATCTCAGCAGAATCACTCAAATAAAAACAGCTTCATATGTTTGAAACTTTTACAATCACATTATAGGTAACAATCAGGGAAATACTGGATTTTCCCCTACCAATTTGGTTACTTAGCCAATAAATGGGAATTTAAAATACGCCCTGCCCACTTCGTAAAAAGAGTGTCAGTTGTTTTAATCGACAGATCTGAAATACGATCTTGCAGCGTTTTCTTATACTCATACCGAACCGTATAGACATCAGCGTCCTCACATGCCTGGGTCAGGTATTCATCGCTGGTAGAGATTTCATCAATCAGATTCACATCCAGAGCCCGGCGACCAAACCAAACCTCGCCAGTAGCAACTTTTTCCAGATCAACCTGCGGCCGAAACTCGCCAACAAACTCTTTAAACAGGCTGTGTGTATCTTCCAGATCTTCAATAAACTTCTGCCGTCCCTTTTCGGTATTTTCGCCCATCACCGTCAGGGTGCGCTTATACTCACCCGCGGTAAGCACTTCATAGTCGATATCATGTTTTTTCAGCAACCGGTGAAAGTTAGGCAGCTGCGCCACAACACCGATCGATCCAAGAATAGAGAATGGTGCCGCAACAATCTTATCAGCCAGACAGGCCATCATGTAGCCACCACTGGCTGCCACCCTATCGACACAGACAGTCAGTGGCACACCCTGACGCCTGATACGCTCAAGCTGAGACGAAGCAAGACCATAGCTGTGAACCATTCCGCCAGGGCTTTCCAGACGAATAACCACTTCATCCTTCTCAGTCGCCATTGTCAGCACTGCGCTAATCTCCTCTCGCAGCGGCTCAAGTTCCGAAGCTTTAATGTCTCCATCAAAATCCAGCACAAACACCCGTTTCCGCTCCGGCTCAGATTCCGGCTGCACCTGACCTTTTTTCAGGGCTTTCTTGCGCGCTTTAGCAGCCTGCTTTTCCTGCTTCTCTTCAGCCTTCAGCTGCTGTTTATAGACCTCGCTGTCCAGCACTACCTCTTTCAGTGCGTGCTCCATATCCTCCAGCGTTTCATTCATACTATGGATACTGAGATACCCTTCTTTACTGTCTTTTTTATTCCGCGATGCTACCGCCCCTACTGCAACAATAACGAGGATAAACGCACCAACCACCGTCAGCGCTTTCGCCAGAAACAATCCGTAACTTGCCAGAAAATCGACCACCTAACACTCCAGATGTTTAAGCCCTTTTTGGGCAATTCAATATATTGATTTATGGTCGGGTAATGTACCATACAACCCACTGAGGCAATATCACTGAATGTAAAATTGGAGAGCTGAATCAAACATGTCTGATGTAATCACTGTCACCCGGGTTATCGAGAAGCTTTCCAGTCGTTTTATTCCGGAAAACACCGTCGCAGTAGTGGCCACCTTTCAGTTCTTACTCAGCGATGCCGATGATTTCTATTTCACCATCGCCGACCAGCAACTCACTGTCGCCCATGGAGAGCATCAGGACCCTGATATTACGCTGATTACCAATAGCGATACCTTTATTCGCGTGGTAACCGGTGAAAAAGATGGCATGAGCGCCTACCTGACAGGCAAACTCAGGGCCGAAGGCAATGTGATGCTGGCAACACAACTGGGCAAGTATTTCAGCAAAGAGAAGCGGAGCTAACCCTCCACTTCCCAGCGACTCCTGAACTCATCAATCAGATGACGGGAGATAGTAAAGGGCGGCGGAATCGGCGTCTCATCAAGCTCACTGTAATGAAACCAGCGCGCATCAACAATTTCACCGGGCTCCGGCACGATATCCCCGGACACATACTCTGCAAAGAACCCCAGCATCAGCGAATGGGGAAAAGGCCAGGACTGACTGCACTGATAGCGGATATTGGTTACTTCGACACCGACCTCCTCCCTAACCTCTCGCGCCAGCGCATCTTCCGCACTTTCACCCGCCTCAATGAACCCCGCAAGCGTGCTGTACCGGGGCTCTGTAAAGCGTATACCCTGAGCCAGAATGCAATACTCGCCACGAATCACCAGCGTAATAATACAGGGAGATAACCTTGGGTACTGAATCAGACCGCAACCATTACACTGCTTAGCCAGATCCTGAAGGTGGTGGGATAAAGCCCCTCCACAGCGGGGGCAGAAGCTGTGGTCCCGGCTCCAGGTCACTACCTGGACAGCCCTAGAAAGCAATGGAAACATCGATTCGCCGCAGCGCGATAACAGCTGCCGCAGGTTCAAACCCGAGGTCTCATGTCGCAATTGGTCATCCGGCATAACAACCAGCCTTACCTGACGTTCCGGCAACAAAGTCAGATCATACTCTTCCAGCGCGAGCCGATGATCCCAGCAGGGTTGAGCAAATAACCAGCACCCTTGCAGGTCAGACCAAATCTGTCCCCCTGCTGAATATATATATTCAATTTTCATAACATTTTGCAGAACCTAAACAAAAACAAACCAATAAACAGTGATTTCAGGCATATAAGCCACCTGAAAACTAAGGTATTCTTAACAGGTTAAGCAGACTTTTGATTTAACACAACTCCTGCTAACCTACGTCAAAATCATAATAACTATCACTACTTTACTTGCATTGGAAAGACTGTAATCACTAGAAATAACATGATGTACAGAAACTTTCCATAGGCCCGAATTGGCACAGGACCCCGTATCGATGACCACAACCCAGGCTCTTATAAAGAACTTCCTTGGCAACTCACCTATCTGGTACAAACAGGCCATTGTACTTTTTCTTATTCTAAACCCGATTCTACTCTATACCGTCGGGCCTGTGATCACAGGCTGGATGCTGATATTCGAATTTATCTTCACTCTGGCGCTGGCGCTGAAGTGTTACCCGCTTCAGCCCGGCGGCTTACTCGCCCTTGAAGCGATTATTATCGGACTGGCAAGCACAGAGACGGTATACCATGAAGTTGAAGCAAACCTTGAAGTAATCCTGCTGCTGATGTTCATGGTAGCGGGCATCTACTTTATGAAGAATATGCTCCTCTGGGTATTTACCAAACTCCTGCTGAAAATCCAATCCAAAATGCTGCTGTCACTGATGTTTTCGCTGTTTGCTGCGGTTTTGTCAGCCTTTCTTGATGCTCTGACCGTTACAGCTGTGCTGATCAGTGTTGGTGTTGGTTTCTATGCGGTGTATCACAAAGTCGCATCAGGCAAGCAGTTCCACCATGAAGCGCACGATCATGGCGATGATGAAACCGTACATATGGATCATCATGAAGCACTGGCACAGTTCCGGGCATTTCTGCGCAGCCTGCTGATGCACGGTGCAGTGGGCACAGCGCTGGGTGGCGTCTGCACACTGGTCGGAGAGCCACAGAACCTGCTAATCGCACAAAAGGCGGGCTGGGATTTTGTCGAGTTTTTTGTACTGATGGCTCCGGTAACGATGCCCGTTCTTGCTGCCGGCCTGATAACCTGCATGCTACTGGAAAAAGTGAAATGGTTTGGTTACGGCGCCGATATCCCTCTCTCTGTACGAACAATCCTCGAAGACTTTGCGGCGGAGCAGGACAAGAAATTAACCAAGTCTGACAAACTGGCGCTGTTTGTTCAGATTCTGGTAGCTATATTCCTGGTACTGGCCCTGGCTTTCCATCTTGCTGCCGTTGGCCTGATCGGACTGACGGTGATCATTCTACTGACTGCATTTAACGGCATTGTAGAGGAGCATCAGATTGGTAAAGCCTTTGAAGAAGCGCTGCCATTTACCGCTCTGCTGGTGGTTTTCTTCTCAATTGTTTCGGTGATCCACGAGCAACACCTGTTTCAGCCTATTATCGCCTCTGTACTGGCAATGGATACTCAGGTTCAACCGGGCATCTTCTTTATTGCCAATGGCGTGCTGTCAGCGATCTCAGATAATGTCTTTGTCGCAACGGTGTATATCAATGAAGTGATGGCGGCTCTGAATGAGGGCTCGATCAGTCGTGAGCATTTTGACCTGCTGGCGATCGCAATCAATACCGGTACCAATATCCCGAGCGTAGCGACCCCTAACGGACAAGCCGCATTCCTGTTCCTGCTAACCTCGGCGCTGGCACCGCTGATTCGGCTCTCTTACGGCACCATGGTATGGATGGCGTTGCCCTATACGGTGGTCATGAGCGTTACCGGCTATCTTGCAGTGACACACTTCCTGTAAACAAGCCAGTAAGCATCAGGACATACTGATACAAAAAAAGCAGGCTTAAAGCCTGCTTTTTAGTGTCCAACACAGACCCCTAACCGGCCTCAGGGGGCTGCTCCCCTATCTGACTCCAGATACTGCCGCCCTTGCTATCGAGGCGCCCGATATAACCACTGTGAGCCTCCAGCTCCTGGTTATCAGCCCGTATAACGCTCAAATTCATAGCTGAGGTATCAAGACGCCGTATCTGATCAACACCGTCATCACCATCTTCCTCACCAGCCAGCATTAGATTTTTCTGACCACCGGTGAGCATCAGATAAACATCGGCAAGAATCTCCGAGTCAAGCAAGGCTCCGTGCAGCTCCCGATGACTGTTATCGATACCGTAGCGACGACACAGGGCATCAAGATTGTTTTTCTGGCCGGGATGCTTCTTACGGGCAATAGCCAGAGTATCGGTCACCTGGCAAAAATCGTGGACACGCTCCTGGTGATTATTCAACCTCAGTTCGTTATCGATAAAGCCAACATCGAACGCTGCATTATGAATAACCAGATCGGCTCCGCGAATAAAATGCAGAAACTCATCCTGAATCTCTTCAAAGCGCGGTTTATCATCCAGAAACTCATTGGTGATACCGTGCACCTGAATCGCTTCTTCATCAATCAAACGATCAGGCTTCAGGTAGCGGTGATAGGTACGCCCTGTCAGTCGGCGGCCTACCATCTCGACACAACCGATCTCAATAATCCGGTGCCCCTCTTTCGGGTCTATGCCGGTGGTTTCCGTATCCAGTACAATTTGTCTCATAACTTATCTGTTCACTTACGCCTGTTGCAGGGCCTGTTCGACCCCTCGGTTCGCCAACTCATCAGCCAGTTCATTACCCGGATGACCACTATGACCCTTAACCCATTTCCACTGAATCTGGTGACGCGCAGTCTGTTCATCAAGACGCTTCCACAGATCATCATTTTTAACCGGTTTCTTAGCCGAAGTTTTCCAGCCATTACGTTTCCACCCTGCCAGCCACTCAGTAATCCCTTTACGGACATACTGTGAGTCAGTCGTCAGAACAATCTCACAGGACTCTTTCAGCGCAGCGAGCGCTTCGATGGCAGCCATAAGCTCCATTCTGTTATTGGTGGTGTCTAACGCTCCGCCAAACAGTTCTTTGGAATGATCACCATATTGCAGCACGGCGCCCCACCCACCCGGGCCAGGGTTTCCCTTACAGGCACCATCGGTATAAATATTAATTTTTTTCTTCACTCATTCTTCCTCGGGCACCGCGGGTTGTTGGCTCAACCAGCGGCAAATTAATCAGCTTTCGCTTCTTCCATACAGGCTCAATCGGCGTCATCCCACCGACATCCTTGCGGGCAACCTGCAACATAAAGGCACCGCAATGTGATGAACAACGTCGGGTGATCGCATCAATCAACCGGCTCCGCTGACGCCAGGACTCTTTCTCAAATGGCAGCCGATAGTAATCAGACAGCTCCTTGACCACCGTTAATTCGAGTAGCGCCAGCCAGTCATGCATGCGCTGCGAACCGATAAAATGCCCCTGCCAGGGCACCGTTTCCTTATTCAGTTTGAGAGCGCGATAGACTCCCCACCAACTGATCGGATTAAAACCAATGTTCAACAGATACCCCCCGGGGCGCAAAACCCGGGCAGATTCACGCAGCACCTGATGCGGACTCTGCGCAAAATCGAGTCCGTGGTGCAGCAGCACCACGTCGATACTGTTATGTTCGAATGGCAGCTCTTCGTTCCGGGCGATCACAGCACTGTCCGATAACCCCAGCTCAGTGACCGGATTAACAGGGATCTGGTGACGCACCGGGCTTTCCCGGGCGAGATCGAGCCGGTTATCAAAACTTATTTGCAGCAAATGATAACCAAACATGGTGGGGAGCAGACGATCAAGCAACTCCCGCTCAGATGCCAGCAACTGCTGGCCCAGTTCTGTATCAAACCAGCTGCGTAATGCCGGCAACCACTCTCCGAGCGGCGGCTGTTGTTTAAAACCCATACATCATTGACCCTTAACGCTCCGGTTTGAATAGGTTAATCTTATAGTCAACGGGATGCACACTAGCCCCTTACTCTGCTCAATATGCACTACTATATCTGACAAAACCGATACAGCCGAGGCCTAAAATGTTTAATGTCATGCCGATTCCAGCTTTTAATGATAACTATATTTGGGCTCTGACTGTACCCGGTAGCGACAAAGTCGCCGTAGTAGACCCCGGCGATGCTGAAGCCGTCAGTCGTTTTCTGAACGAAAATAACCTGCAGTTAACTACCATCCTTATTACTCATCACCATCACGATCACACCGGCGGAGTTGCCCAGCTTTGCGCTGAGCACTCAGTTACTGTCTACGGCCCTGCTAATTCGCCCTTTGAGGGTATCACACACAAACTGCGCGATGGTGAGCAGATCAACCTGATGGGCCTGACCCTGAATATCCGTGAAGTGCCGGGGCATACCTTAGACCACATCAGCTACTATCTTCCAGGCGATGAGCCACAGCTATTCTGCGGCGACACGCTGTTCCTGGCAGGTTGTGGCCGACTATTTGAAGGCAGTGCTGAACAGATGCACCGGGCAATGGAATATTTCAAACATCTGCCCGATTCAACTCAGGTCTACTGTACCCATGAGTATTCGCTGGCCAATCTGGCCTTTGCGGCAGCGGTTGAACCCACAAACAACCACATTAAAGAAGCGATACAGCACTGCACCCAACTGCGCCAATCAGGTCAACCGACGCTGCCGACAGACATCGCCACAGAAAAGCAGATCAACCCCTTTCTGCGCTACAGTGAAGCTCCCATCAGACAGTCAGCAGAGCAGTTTGCCGGTAAACCGCTCACCTCGGAAGTCGCCATCTTCGCGATGATCCGGGAGTGGAAAAACCAATTCTGATCCCTCTCGGCCTCCTGAATGAGGCCAGGCCTTGATCTACCGCAGCCAGCCCCCAATAACTGTTGACCCTCTGCAACTGGCCCCATAAAATGCACCCTTTTATATTTTACAGGGTGCCACAGGCAATGCAGCGGGTCAGAAAATTTGTTGTACTCACCACTGCCGGGTTTATCCTAGCCGGCTGTCAGACAAACCAGCTTATCAGCCAGCAGGCGGAGCAAAGCGTTTCTGCTCAGCAACTGCAACAAACCCAGGCACTCAAACCGGCGGCCTCTACCCCAAGCACTTCGCAGCAGGAACAAGCGGCGTACACAGCCGATCTCTGGCAACTCACACGGCAACATATGCAACTCGACCTGGACTATGATGAACCACGGTTGCAGGCACAATTCAACTGGTATAAAAAACATCCGGAATATATGCAACGGGTCGCCAGCCGTGCGAGCCGCTATTACTACTACATTCTCGGCGAGGTTCTCAAGCGTGACATGCCCGCTGAGGTTGCACTGCTGCCCATCGTTGAAAGTGCATATGATCCTTTTGCCTACTCCCACGGACGAGCCTCAGGTCCCTGGCAGTTTATCCCCGGCACAGCTAAACATTTCGGGCTGAAAACCAGTTGGTGGTATGACGGGCGTCGCGACATTGTCGCGTCTACCGATGCCGCCCTCACCTACCTTCAGCAGCTACACAAGCGCTTCGGTAGTTGGGAACTGGCCCTGGCCGCCTACAACTGCGGCGGCGGTAATGTTTCAAAAGCGATACGGCGCAACAAAGAAAAGGGACTTGCCACTGATTTCTGGTCACTGAACCTGCCAAAAGAAACCAGTGCATATGTGCCCAAACTTTTAGCTGTTTCACGACTTATCCGGGATGCAGCGCAACACAATCTCGTCCTTGAGCCTCTGGCCAACAAACCAGTTTTTGAACAGGTTGAACTGGACAGCCAGATCGATCTGGCGCAGGCCGCTAAGCTCAGCGCCATCACGACTCAGGAGCTGTACCAGCTAAACCCGGGCTTTAATCGCTGGGCAACCGATCCAGATGGCCCACACCTTCTGCTTGTTCCGGCCAACACGGCAGAGCAGTTCCGCAACCGGCTGGCAGCACTCCCGGCGGAGCAGCGGGTCAACTGGACGCGACACAAAATAAGCAAAGGCGAAACCATCAGCACCATCGCCCAGCACTATAAAACGACCTCTTCCGTCATTCGCGAAGCCAACAAGCTCAGCGGCAATAATATTCGTGCCGGCAAGTATCTGCTGATTCCAAGCGCTAAGCATGAGTCAAGCGAATACTCTCTGAGCCAGTCACAACGCTTCAACCGCAAACAAAATCAGCTGGCACAGAGTGACCGCAATAAGGTCAGCTATCAGGTTAAACAGGGCGATAGCTTCTGGAAGATCGCGAAGAATAACAACGTCAGTGTGCGTGAGCTCGCGTCATGGAATCAGATGGCTCCGGGGGATCCCTTGCGGGCGGGACAAACCCTGTCAATCTGGAAGGCTGAGACTCAGCAGGGCCTCAGTCGGAGCGATCAGCAGCTAATCCGCCGGATCGGTTATTCGGTTCGCAGCGGCGACTCTCTGTTTGCCATTGCCGACCGCTTCCGGGTGTCCATCAACGATATAAAGCGCTGGAACAAGCTCGAAAAGAGCAAATACCTACAGCCAGGACAGCGGCTGACACTCTATGTTGATATCACCAAGGCCCGTTAATACAGCACCTCTGGAGGCAGGACATGGATGCACTCAGTATCGGAATCATTATCTTCGCAACGGTGACTGCACTGCTTTTCAAATTTATTCTCTATCATAAGATCTGCAACTGGATGGATAAGGACCTGATCTCCGGCCTGGCGGCCGGTAACAGTGACAAGCATCGCTTTCTTACCGGGCAACTGAAGCAGATGAAAGACAATAAAGTAAAACGCAAACGACAGCATCAGCTGCTGACTGAACTGGCCGCAGAATTTGAACAAAACAGCTGATCCGTACTCATATAACTAGCTATAACCAATTCCGCCTGTTATAAATTAACAGGTTATCAATCTGGCTGGATAATTACGGATGAATTTCAAACAGTTATCTAAGCAGATATCAACGCTTTGCCTGTTATCTGCATCTCTGATCTACACTCTCTCAACTCCGCTACAGGCGGCCACACCGCAACATGGTATCTCCATGTATGGCGACCTGAAGTACCCCCCCGGGTTTGCGCACTTTGATTACGTCAATCCCGATGCGCCCAAAGGCGGCAGTGTCTCTGAAAATGCCCTGGGCACGTTCGACAGCTTTAACGGCTTTATCATCAAAGGAGCGGCTGCCGACGGTATTGGTCTGATCTATGATTCACTGCTGAGCAAAGCTCAGGATGAGCCCTTTTCACTCTACGGTCTGCTGGCTGAATCACTGGAAGTCGCAGATGATCGCAGCTGGATTATTTTCAATCTGAACCCCAAAGCCCGCTTCAGCGATGGTCAACCAGTTACCGCTGAGGACGTGGTATATACGTTTAAACTGCTGCGGGAACAGGGCGCACCTTTTTATCAGTCTTACTACCGTGACATATCCAACATCGAGGCGCTTTCCGAACAGCGGGTTAAATTCAGTTTCAGCGTAAGCGAAAACCGTGAACTGGCAATGATTGTCGGCGAGGTCAGCATCTTACCCAAGCACTACTGGGAAGGGCGTGATTTCAGCAAGCCAGGACTGGATATCCCGGTAGGTTCCGGGCCCTATCTGATCGACAGCTTCGATGCCGGACGAACCATCACCTATCGCAGAAACCCTGATTACTGGGGTAAAGACCTGCCAGTTAACCGCGGTCGGTTTAACTTCGCCAGTATCCGCTATGACTATTACAAAGACGGCAACGTAGCCCTCGAAGCATTCAAAGCTGGTGAATACGAATTCCGCCAGGAAACCTCATCCAAGCAGTGGGCTACCGGTTATACCGGTGCTGTGTTTGATGAAGGAAAGATTATCACCCGCAATCTGGTGCATGAAAATCCAACCGGGATGCAGGCATTTATACTCAATACCCGTAAGCCCTACTTCTCAGACGCCCGGGTAAGAGAAGCACTGGCATACGCCTTTGATTTCGAATGGACCAACCAGAATATCTTCTATAACGCCTATACCCGCACTCATAGCTTTTTCTCCAATTCGGAAATGGCGGCAACTGAGCTACCGACGGAAAAAGAGCTACAAATTTTTGAACCAATCCGTGACAAGGTGCCTGAAGAGGTATTCACAACAGTCTACAAAGCGCCCTCAACCAACGGCGAAGGCAATTTTCGCCGACAACTTCGTACCGCTCTGCGGTTGCTGAAAAGCGCCGGATGGGAACTGAAAAATGGCCTCCTGCTGGGGCCGGACGGACAGCAGATGACGTTTGAAATTCTGCTGATTCAACCGGCTTTTGAGCGCGTGGTAGCACCCTTTGCCCGCAATCTGGAACGCATGGGAATAAAGCCCACAATCCGTATCATTGATGCTTCGCAGTACATTAACCGGGTGCGCAGTTTTGATTTTGATATTATTGTCAGCGGTTTCGGACAGTCGACCTCCCCCGGTAACGAACAACGGGAGTACTGGCACTCTTCAACAGCGGACCTGCAGGGCAGCCGTAACCTGATCGGCATTAAAAACCCGGCAGTCGACTATCTGGTAGAGCAGATAATCCAGGCACCCGACCGGGAGCAACTGGTACTTCGCACCCGTGCGCTGGACCGGGTGCTTCAATGGAATCACTATGTCATTCCGCAGTACCACATCAACAGCTACCGGGTCGCTTACTGGGATAAGTTCGATTTTCCCAGCGTCCGCCCCAAATACTCTCTTGGGTTTGATACCTGGTGGGTTAAACCGGAAAAAATGGAGCCGTAATCTGAATGGCAGCTTATATCCTGCGGCGTCTGCTGCTGATAATTCCTACACTGCTGGGTATTCTGACCATCAACTTCCTGATCGTCCAGGCCGCTCCGGGCGGCCCGGTTGAGCAAACCATTGCCAACCTGCAGGGACTGAATGCCAGCGCCACCTCTCGCTTTGATGGATCGTCACAGTCGGATCTGAGCAGCGCAACCACATCATCTTCATCGGATAACAACAGCACCTACCGGGGAGCCCGGGGGCTTGATCCGCAACTGATCAAACAGATTGAAGCCCAGTTCGGTTTCGATAAACCGGCTCATGAGCGCTTCTTTCAGATGCTGAAAAACTATCTGGTGTTCGATTTCGGAGAGAGTCTGTTCAGTGGCAAGAAAGTCACCGACCTGATTATTGAGAAGTTACCGGTCTCTATCTCCCTCGGACTCTGGACAACCCTTATAACCTATCTGGTTGCGGTGCCTTTAGGGATTAAAAAAGCGGTGCGTGATGGCACACCGTTCGATGTCTGGACCAGTTCGATGATTATCGTTGGTTACGCGATCCCAAATTTCCTCTTCGCTATCCTGCTGATCGTATTATTCGCCGGAGGTACATACTTCAGCTGGTTCCCACTCAGAGGGCTGACTTCACCGGATTTCGACCAACTCACTCTCTGGGGACAGGTTAAAGACTATTTCTGGCATATCACCCTGCCGGTACTGGTGTCGGTGATTGGCAGCTTTGCCACCCTCTCGATGCTTACCAAAAACTCCTTTCTCGATGAGATTAACAAGCAGTATGTTATCACCGCACGGGCAAAGGGGCTGACAGAGAACCAGGTTCTGTATGGCCATGTATTCCGCAACGCAATGCTCCTGATTATTGCCGGCATGCCAGCCGCACTGATCGGTATCTTTTTCACCGGATCGATGCTGATCGAAGTGATATTCTCCCTCGATGGCATCGGTCTGCTGGGTTACGAAGCCGTTATTAAGCGGGATTATCCGGTTATCTTTGGCACGCTGTACATCTTCACACTGATTGGTTTGTTGCTTAAACTGGTCAGCGATCTGACCTATGTTGCGGTTGATCCCCGAATCGATTTTGAAAGCAGAGAGAACTGAGCAGTATGCTGAAGCGGTTCAAAACCAGAAAGATCAGCCCTGTTAACCAGCGCAGATTACAAAACTTCCGCAATAACCGGCGCGGCTACTGGGCGCTATGGATATTTCTCACACTCTTTCTGCTCAGCCTGTTTGCCGAGCTGATCGCCAACGACAAGCCGTTACTGATCCGCGCAGATAACAGTTTCTATTATCCGGTGCTGGTAAATTACTCAGAACTCGCCTTCGGAGGAGAGTTCGACAGCTTCGCTGATTACAAAGACCCCTATATACAGGACCTGATCGCCGATAAGGGGGGCTGGATTCTCTGGCCTCCGGTTCGCTTCAGCTACCAGACAATCAATCACGACCTGCCGGTTCCCGCTCCATCACCACCCAGCATGGACAATTTGCTGGGCACCGATGATCAGGGGCGGGATGTACTTGCCCGAGTGATCTATGGCTTCAGGGTATCGGTACTATTCGCCATCACCCTGACCCTGATCAGCTCAGTAATCGGGGTTGCCGCCGGCGCCGTTCAGGGCTTTTATGGAGGCAAGACAGACCTGTTTTTTCAACGTTTTATCGAAATCTGGTCGGGAATGCCGGTGCTCTTCCTACTGATCATTCTGGCCAGCATTGTGCAGCCCAACTTTTGGTGGCTTCTGGGAATTATGCTGCTGTTTTCCTGGATGCAACTGGTTGATGTGGTACGCGCTGAATTTCTGCGCGGCCGTAATCTCGAGTATGTCCGCGCAGCCAGAGCACTGGGCCTGAGCAACCGACTGATTATGTTCCGTCACATACTACCCAACGCCATGGTAGCAACACTGACCTTTATGCCGTTTATCTTCAATGGCTCGCTGGTCACCCTCACCGCACTCGACTTTCTCGGTTTTGGCTTGCCGCCAGGCTCGGCATCACTGGGCGAGCTGGTCGCACAGGGAAAAGCCAACCTGCATGCCCCCTGGCTCGGACTAACCGCCTTTATATCACTGTCAGTGATGCTGACGCTGCTGATATTTATCGGCGAGGCGGTTCGCGACGCTTTTGATCCCCGGAAGGTGATGAATGACTGAGACCCTGCTTTCGGTACGTAACCTGTCCGTCCGTTTTGGCCAGAACAACCACCGGGTTGATGCTGTAAAACAGGTCAGCTTTGACATTAAGGCGGGTAAAATTATGGCGCTGGTCGGCGAATCCGGCTCGGGCAAATCCGTCACCGCGATGTCGATTCTCAAGTTGCTGCCCTACCCTAAAGCCAGCCATCCCGGTGGGGAAATTTTATACCGGGGTAAAAACCTGTTACAGAACAGCGAGACTGAGATGCGCGCGCTACGCGGCGACCGGATTAGTGTGATTTTTCAGGAACCGATGACCTCACTCAATCCGCTGCACAATATCGCCCGCCAGATTGGCGAGACATTATTGTTACATAAGGGACTGACAGGCCTACAGGCCCGCGAGAGAACACTTGAGCTGCTAAACCTTGTCGGTATTAAAGAACCGGAGAAACGTCTTAACAGCTACCCTCACGAGCTTTCAGGAGGCCAGCGTCAGCGGGTCATGATCGCCATGGCACTGGCCAACGATCCCGAACTACTGATTGCAGATGAGCCCACCACCGCACTGGACGTTACCATCCAGGAACAGATACTCGAGCTGCTGCAATCGCTGCAGCAAAGGTTGGGCATGTCGGTACTGCTGATCACTCATGATCTGAATATCGTCCGCCGCTATAGTGATGATGTCTGCGTTATGTATCAGGGCTCAATTGTTGAAAAGAACAGCACCACTAAGCTGTTTGCCGATCCTCAACACGCCTATACCCTTAAACTGCTCAATGCCGAGCCTACCGGCCAGCCTCCGCCTGTGGCGAAGAGCGGCACGCCAATACTGCAGACAGATAACCTTAAAGTATGGTTTCCGGTTAAGCGGGGCATACTAAAGCGCACCGTTGACCATATCAAAGCGGTTAACCCCTGCAACATCCAGCTGCATACCGGCCGCACTCTGGGCGTGGTTGGTGAAAGCGGCTCAGGCAAAACCACGCTGGGACTGGCAATACTCCGACTGCTCCACTCAGAAGGCGGCATACAGTTCGACGGTACCGCGATTGATCAGCTCAACCAGAGCGAGATCAAACCACTTCGACGCAAAATGCAGATCGTGTTTCAGGACCCTTACGGCAGCCTCAGCCCGCGCATGTCGGTATCAGAGTCACTCAGCGAAGGCCTGGAGATTCATAACATTGGTTTACCGACAGAACGGGAGCAACTGATTATTGATGCTCTGCGGGAGGTCGGCCTGGAACCTGACGACCGGCACCGCTACCCCCATGAGTTTTCCGGCGGACAGCGACAGCGGATTGCAATCGCCCGGGCCGTGATCCTTAAACCGGAACTGATTATCCTTGATGAACCAACCTCTGCACTGGATCGCACCGTACAGGCGCAGATAATCGAACTGCTGCGTGAACTGCAACAGCGATACAAGCTCAGTTATATCTTTATCAGTCACGATCTGGCCGTCGTCAAAGCCCTCAGCCATGACCTGCTGGTGATGCAGCAGGGTGATGTCGTTGAGCAGGGAGCCGCCGCTGACATTTTCAGCAACCCGACCCACAGCTATACCCGCCGGCTACTCGAGGCCGCCTTTGCTACAGGCTAAACGCAACGCTCTGATTCCATAACGAAGAACAGACTAACTCCAGAGTACCGATTACGTTTTTGAACTACCCTACCACATACGGACAGGGCTCTGTTATTGTCGGGATCCAAAACGACCGATATCCGTTAAGCGATATCTATTTTACTCAGACCTGACGTTTAAAGAAATTCTGCTTATATCTGATGGATTGCTTAATCTATCAATTAGGAGTCACCACTGGAGTCCGGAAAAACAAGCTCGTCCAGCCATATTTCAAGCCGTCTGACCGCCATGTCATAACCACGACTATCAGCCTTATCACTTGCAGCAAACTCCACATCTGTATACAAGGCTTCGCATGCGGCATAAATACTGGCCGCAAACATTTCTGAATCACCCTGCCAAACGACAGTGCGGTGCCGCAAGCCAAGCTCTTTAGCACGCGCGGCATTACGTTGTTGCTCGGGCTGATCTGTCAGCACCAGAATGATTGGACGATCATAGACCTGAGCTATCGATAAGGCTGCCATACCCGGTGCTGAAATGATCAGTGAACTGCTGGCAGCGCGGGTTGCCCAGTCAGCATCTTGAGCCACCCAGCCAGGCCGGTTAGCCATCCCTTCGCCAACAAAGTGAGCAGTGAGACCTGTATCAGCAATGCCCCGCTCCAACGCTGCGGCTAGTGCGGCATCGCAAAAATGCGGATTCAGATACACCGCAACGTGCACTGGGGTTTGATCAGATTGAATATTTCCCGGCTTTACCACAGCAACTGGGGTAGGTATACGAATGGTGTTTCCTACCCGCTCTGCCGTGGGGCAGTATGCAAAATCATGTTCCAGACGCGCTCTGGCACGATTAATTTGGAACGCAATAATACGGCTGTACAGCCTCGCTACAATAGCTGGAATACGCCCATCAAAGTTAGTTTCCAATGCCTGCCGCAGACTGGCGCCATAGATGTGAACTACCTTGTGCCGCCAAATGGGTAAACATCCCATAAACAACAGGGCTGGATGAAATGAGTCATTGAGCACGAGGTCATTTTCACGAAGCACATGGCGTAGTTTAAATATGTCTCGCACCATGCGATTAGGGTGAAAGATATAGCCTGCTACATTAGCATCTGTTGCATCACGCAACATATTTTGCTGCATATCAAACTGCACAGAGTAATGACGCGACAACACTGTCGCAGTCAGGCCAAAGCCAGCTAAAAACAACTGACCTTCATCTGATGTGGTAATGAGCTGTACGCTGACTCCCCGGGCTTGCAGTGCATGAGTGAGCAACTGTGACCGCATCAGATGACCTCTGGCATCGGCTGTGGCCAGGTAGGCAATACGCATACACTTAACTCCTGTCCGGCCGCAGTCTAAAAATCAACCCGATTAAAAGCAGTCCAATAGCGCCAGTCACTGACCAGGAACGATCAATAGTACGGATCTCATCCAACATCTTTTTAAATGCCAATTGCTCATAGGGCTCTATCAGGCGGGTTAAAGTATCGCTGCAAAGTCGAACATGCCTGCCCTCGTCCGCCAGGACGCGAACCAATAACGGCTGCAAAGGGTGTGATTCGGGCATTTCATTGAGCAATAGGACATGACGCTCCAGCACGCGAGTCGCCATCTGTTCCGCGCACAACCCGATGGCAAATGCGGGTACCAGCAAGCCGTTAGCGAATGACGCCTCATAGCAACGGGCTATAGCATGCCATTGGGCTATTTTGCGGCGACTTAACCAGTCTGGCTGCGCATGACTGTAAGCCTCATTATCTTCACCACGCTCAGCCAGTGCCGCACCAAAGGCCCGAACATGCTCCTGCTCTTCAGCTAAGTGCTGATCCATTTGCTGCACCAACCAGTCTGGTGGCTCGGTGACGAGATCACGCTGAAGCGCTATCTCAGTTGCCTGTTCACCAATAAGATAGATACGCAGCAACAACCGCTCACCTGCGTTACTTGAATGAAGCTGGCGTAGCGCCGCTCGTTTGATGTCGTTTACCCATTGAGCTTGCAAACGTGGCCATCCGGGTAACGCGGGCGGGGCGAAGCTATCTTGCAATAACGGTGAAGTATCAGTATTCATAAGCATCAGGCTCCAAATATGCCAACGTAAATTCATCTAGCGGACTCGCGACTTTGTGTTTCAAGCTCATTTAGATGGACCATGATAGGATAAAGCCTGAACGTCACCACCGTCTTTGCCACGCGGAAGGCGCAACCCCAAACCGCGCATCAGAGCACCACTCATATCCAGGGCGGAGAAGCAGATAATTAAGAATATTGCAGCTATCCAGCGAAGCCCGGATACCGCTGGTTGATCCTGATTATTGAGGGCTCGCATGCTAAAACCCAATCGGGCAATCAATGCACATAACGGTCCGATAGGGCCACTTCGCGACAACCATTGCAGACCTGCAGGCATGTAGCTTTGCACCAGGAATGGTGTGAGCCCACAGGTGTCCTGCCCGCGCAACCATCTCAATTTAAGTATGTCACTCAAACTATCGGGAAAGCGATGAACAGTGTGAGCTTTAGCCGCGTAATGTAGCGTTATACCCTGCGATTGCAGCTGCAGACCGAGAACCTGACAATGAGCCCGGTAGACACTGTCTAAATCCTGGTAATGATATTCAGCAAAAACATCACGGCGAAAGACAACGTTATTGGCGTAGAAATTACGTGTGGCGCCCTCTGCCAGAGGGCTTGGAAAATACATAAAATCAAGCGTTGTCAGTGCTGTGCCAGCAAGATTAGATGCGTAGCTGGTACGGCCTGCCACCGCACCCAGAGTGTTATCATCTATAAATGGAGACAACAGCTCAGTTAACCAGGTCGGTGCCGGCACGCAATCAGCATCAGCAAAAACGACCCATTTACAGCGTTCAGGATTCGTGGCAGCAAACCCCGCATTCTTAGCATGATAGTAGCCTGTACTTGAATCTATCAGCACAAAATCGATGTGACGCCCGGCTATATCTTCCAGAACTCCACGGGAAGACTCATCCAAACCATCGTGTGTAATGACTATTTGCGCAAGTGCCGTCATTGGAATGCTTTGTTGTGTCAGTAGTCCGGTCACCCGTTTCAGGCTGCTCACCACCTGTTCATAATTTTCACCGCCGCGCAGGTTATTGGTTTCTAATACGAGCGCTGTTTGACTTGCCACATTATTCAGCGCTGTGTTTTTTTCTAATGCAATGCCGCTAATTGTTTCCATTTTCAGAATAAACTCCTTTTATAAAAGCGGTTGATCCATATTAGTCTTAGATCTTTAGAAATCAGGCCGTCTGTTAATTTGTCCTGACAAAGGACCGCTGCGATAAACAGTGTTACTACAATGTAATCAGAGGACCGGGGCTTTGCCTGTTTAGTTAAATCCGTTTGATTTCAGCCCATCGCAGCAACTGAATCCGCATATCCAAAGCTTTCAAGTTGTGTCTTTCCCTTTGGGAGAGTTTTATTGAAACTCACTGTCAGTAAAAATCACGGAGCTTAAGTTTTCGAACTCATCACGCTTTATGATTTAGCTGAAAGACTGAATGCTGCAGGACTTAAAACAAACCTTCCATAGTCTGTGGTTGCCATCTGATCTCCTTGGCGTGATTTTAATATTACACAATTGACCTATTATTGTAACTCCATACTTATAAACAATAACCCGGTGCAATAAAAAAGGCTGCATCCGCAGCCTTTTTACTATGGATTCCGAAACCAATCAGAGCCTTTCAACCTCGGCAGCCTCTTTGCGTGCTTCCGTCATCGCCTGGTAATCAAACTGGCCAGCACGCTGACTGAGAATATTACGCATCGCTTTTTTCTCATCATCCGATACCGCAGACAGATCAGGTTCGTTAACCGCAGTTACCGCAACGATTGCCCGGGCTCCATCATTGAGTGCGATCAAAGAGTAGGATGCGCCCTGCTCCGGCTTAGGCAGCTTAAACGCTGCAGCCATAACTTCTGCAGGCTGATCGCGATCCCCACGACCAACAGCCTCTGCCATCTGCCACTCAGTTCCGTTGATGGGCTTGCGCTCAGCACCCTGCTGCAGCTTTTCAAGCTCTGACGCCAGAGAGGCCTGCAACGCTTCGCCTGCTTTTTGTAGCGTCAGGATATCAGTGATCTGCGGCTTAACTTCCTCTTCACTCAGCTGACGCGGACGGATATGCTCTTTAACACGCAACACCATCGTACGACCCGAATCCAGCTCGATCGGATCACTGTTCAGGCCATCCCGAATCAGCTCCTCATTAAAGGCGGCGCGAATAACCCGTGGATTGGCAGTGATATCATCATTTCCGCCCTGACGACTAAAAGGAGCCGCTTCGACAATATTCAGCTTCAGCTCAGCAGCCGGTTCCTGCAGATCACCAGATGAGAATGCCAGATCGGTCAGCTGTCCAACCTGCTCAACGTAGATCTGCTCAACTTTATTTTCCATCTGCTCAGCGATAAGTTGGTCCTTAACCTCCTCGAATTCCGGAGCCTCTGACACTGTCAGACCGGTAAGCCTGATGATGTGATAACCGAATGCAGTACGCACTGGCTCAGACACCTCTCCAGCTTTCAGAGCGTAGACAGCCTGTTCAAACGGACCGTCGAGCATGCCCTGCTGATAAACCCCCAGATCACCACCGGCAGGAGCTGAACCAGGATCATCAGACTCAGCCTTTGCCAATTCAGCAAAATCTTCACCTGCCGCTAACCGCTTTTCAAGATCCTGCGCCTTAGCCAGCGCAGCGGCATCATCAACGCTGTCAGAAACTTCGATCATGATATGGGATACCATGCGCTGTTCTTCAGATTTGAATACCGCTTTCAGCTGCTCAAACTGCGACTGCAACTCAGCATCATCGATGGTTACCTCTTTTAGAAGGTCCGCCTTATTGATCAACAGGTACTCGATAGCAACCTGCTCATCGGTCATAAAGTCCTGCTGATGAGCATCGTAGTATTCGCTCAGATCCGCCGGAGTGAGAGAAACCCCTTCCATGTAATCCTGCAGTCCCACAGTAACATAAGCGATGTCACGGGTTTGCCGATCCAGCGCCATAACCCTTTCCGCTTCACTATCCAGAACAAATGCAGACAGCATATATCCGGAGCGCTCATAGCTGATAAGACTCTCTTTACGCAGCAGATTCTTATACATCATTGGCGTCAGCCCCGCATTTCGCAGTACCGCCTGGTACCGATCGGGATTAAATACACCATCGACTTTAAAATCCTCGGTATTGACGATCATCTGATCCAGTGCCTGATCAGCGATCTGCATATCCTGACTGGTTGCAGACTGCAGCAGAATCTCCTGTTGGATCAGATTGTCCAGTGTCGCCTTACGAATAAGATTATCATCCAGCAGGGTTGGATCTGCATTTTCACCCATCTGCGCCAATAGCTGACGACGTTGCAGGTCAGCTCCCTGCAACACATCCCGCTCGCTAATCTCTTCACCATTCACGGTAGCGGGGGCGTTTGAACCTGAGGTCAGACTGACCAGGGACTCCACCCCAAATAGTGCAAAGGTGACGATGATCAGACCAACAATGATCTTGGCAACGATTCCCTGGGAGTTATCTCGGATATTCTGAAGCATGATGCCTCTTGGCCTCTAAGGTAATGTACAAATAGAAAAAAAGGCGCATCCTGACAGGATGCGCCTTTTATATGTTTGGCAATACGGAACCGTTTGACCGGTTTTCGTTACCCAGAGAACACTAACCATAACTGTCAGCGATCTCACATTTGGCGGAACGGACGGGACTCGAACCCGCGACCCCCTGCGTGACAGGCAGGTATTCTAACCAACTGAACTACCGCTCCGGGTGCCAGCGATCCTTACGGATCAGGCGCTAGCTTTTCTTACTTATTTACAGCGTCTTTCAATGCCTTACCAGGCTTGAAAGTAGGCAGAGTCGCAGCAGCGATCTGAATAGGCTGACCAGTCTGAGGGTTACGACCAGTACGTGCAGCACGCTCCTTCACACCAAAAGTACCGAAGCCTACCAGTGCAACAGAATCACCCTTTTGAAGAGCGCCGGAAATAGATTCCAGTGTAGCATCCAGTGCGCGGCCAGCAGCAGCTTTTGGAATATCCGCAGAAGCTGCGATTGCGTCGATTAGTTCAGATTTATTCACATTGTTCCCCTTATATGAATCGTTTTTATATTCTGTAGCCCATGCCCAGCAAGTTGACGGACAATTTATACCAAGCCTGCAAATCAGGTGTCAAGCGGGTTGCAGCCAGATTTGCCACTATTTTGTGTTAATGTGGTTTTATTTGTCCCCGCTCATTTTTTGCTTGCTTTTTCTTTTCAGAAAAGCTTGCTTTTTGCTCCTCAGTCAGCGGTTCAGGACTGTATTTCAGGGCAATTTGCAATACTTCGTCTATCCATTTAACCGGACAGATTTCAAGGTCTGCTTTGATGTTTTCAGGAATTTCCTTCAGATCACGCTTGTTCTCATCCGGAATAATAACTGTTTTGATTCCACCACGATGGGCTGCCAGCAGCTTCTCTTTCAAGCCACCGATAGGCAGTACCTGCCCACGCAAGGTGATCTCTCCGGTCATCGCTACATCGGAGCGGACCGGAATATTTGTCAGGACAGATACTAATGCAGTACACATCCCGATACCAGCACTTGGTCCATCTTTTGGTGTTGCACCTTCAGGCACATGGATATGGATATCGTTTTCCTCATGGAAATCAGGATTAATACCCAGCGATTCCGCCCGGCTGCGAACCACAGTCATAGCGGCCTGAATCGATTCCTGCATCACCTCGCCAAGGGAACCGGTGCGAATCTGACGACCTTTACCAGGCACGACAGCGGACTCAATGGTGAGGATATCACCACCGACTGAGGTCCACGCCAGACCGGTCACATGACCGATACGATCCTGCTCTTCGGCAACACCGAAGTTGCACTTGCGTACACCCGAATAATGCTCCAGATTCCCGCTATTAGCGACAATCGAAGCGTTCTTATCGTCACCCAGTGCGATCTCTTTAATCACCTTCCGGCAGATCTTAGCGAGCTCTCTCTCCAGTCCCCGAACACCTGCTTCGCGGGTGTAATAGCGGATCAGATCGGTAACCGCTTCATCTTCGATCGTCAGTTCATTTTTCTTCAGACCATTCATCTTAATCTGCTTAGGTATCAGATACTTACGCGCTATATTAAGTTTTTCATCCTCGGTGTAACCCGGAATACGAATGATCTCCATACGGTCCAGCAGCGGGCCGGGAATATTCATGGAATTTGAGGTACAGACAAACATCACATCTGAGAGGTCGTAATCGACTTCCAGGTAGTGGTCATTGAAAGTGCTGTTCTGTTCAGGGTCGAGTACTTCCAGCAGTGCTGAAGCCGGATCGCCACGCTGATCCATACCCATTTTATCGATCTCATCGAGCAGGAACAGCGGGTTTTTAACCCCCACTTTAGACATCTTCTGAATCAGCTTGCCTGGCATCGAACCGATATAGGTACGGCGGTGTCCCCGAATTTCGGCTTCATCCCTGACGCCACCCAGCGCCATACGCACATACTCACGATTAGTTGCCCGTGCGATCGATTGACCCAGAGAGGTTTTACCCACACCCGGAGGCCCCACCAGACAAAGGATAGGCCCTTTAAGCTTACGCACCCTGCGCTGTACCGCCAGGTATTCAAGAATGCGGTCTTTGACCTCTTCGAGGCCGTAATGATCTTCGTTGAGAATGACCTCTGCACGCTTCATATCATGACGCAGTTTAGAACGCTTCGACCATGGGATCTGCAGCATCCAGTCGATATAGCCACGCACAACAGTCGCTTCAGCTGACATCGGAGACATCATCTTCAACTTGTTGTATTCATTGAGAGTTTTATCTAGCGCTTCCTTCGGCATACCCGCTTCATCGATGCGTTTTTTCAACTCTTCGATATCGGTATTGCCGTTTTCATCCAGGTCGCCCATCTCTTTCTGAATCGCTTTCATCTGCTCATTCAGATAGTACTCTCGCTGGCTTTTTTCCATCTGCTTCTTAACCCGGCCACGGATCCGTTTTTCAACTTCAACCAGGTCGATCTCAGATTCCATCAGCGCCATCAGATGTTCCAGACGCAGCTTATCATCCAGAATTTCTAATATTTTCTGTTTTTCATCCAGCTTGAGAGACATATGCGCGGCAATCGTATCCGCCAGACGGCCAATCTCATCAATCGAACCCAGCGAGGTCAGAACCTCAGCCGGAATCTTTTTATTCACCTGAACAAAACGCTCAAACTGATCCAGTGCAGTACGTTTATAAATCTCCGCTTCACTGTCACTGACTTCGCTGACCGGTAAAACAGTTACATCTGCAGTGAAGTGGGTATCAGTGGTATGCAGGGTTTCTATACGCGCACGATAATCACCTTCAACCAGAACCTTTACAGTGCCATCCGGGAGCTTCAGCATCTGCAGCACGCTCGCGACTGTGCCGATAGAAAACAGATCACCGCCTACAGGCTCATCATCCGAGGCATTTTTCTGAGCAATCAGCAGAATTTCCTTATCCTGCAGCATCGCGGCTTCAAGGGCCTGAATAGATTTTTCTCGGCCTACAAACAGCGGGATCACCATATGAGGGTATATAACAACATCACGTAGCGGCAAAACCGGCAACGTGGTGGTAGTGATCTCTTTATCATTCTCGAGTGGTGCCATAATGGACCTTACTCCTTTTTCGAAAGAAACTGCGGGAGAGACAGCAGTTACGGGCTGTATAACATATCGTTCTTAATGATTAATGGGGTTTAGACGGCAAAAAACAACCATGCCCCAGTAAAACTTACATAAAAAAGCAATAATCATTGTTAGCGTTATATCAGTTCATCCTGAGGCTAACAACGTACCAAAATGGTGGGCTGTCTGGCGGGTATCAGTTTTACAATCAAAAAAGCCCGGACAGGCCGGGCTTCGGGGCAGATCAGCCTTACTTGTAGTAAGCGTTGTCGGTTACTGTGTGGTCGGTTACATCGCGAACACCTGCCAGTCCCTGTATACGCTCAACCAGTGTTTTTTCAACACCATCCTTAAGCGTCATATCAACGGCGCTGCACCCCTGGCAACCACCGCCAAACTGCAGAATAGCAATATGACCCGCCTCCTCTTCAACCAGCTCAATCAGCTTTACTTCACCGCCATGAGAAGAGAGTCCCGGGTTTATATCAGCGTATAGAATATAGTTTATCTGCTCTTCCATCGGGCTGTCGTCAGAGACTTTAGGCACTTTAGCATTCGGTGCCTTGATCGTCAGTTGACCGCCCATTCTGTCAGTTGCAAAATCAACGGTTGCTTCTTCAAGGTATGGCAGACTGTTTTTTTCAAAATAAAACGTCACCTTCTCCTTCTTCATCACAACGTCATCTTCGACCACTTCATCAGGACGGCAGTAAGCCAGACAGGTTTCAGCGTACGGCGTTCCCGGCTGGGTGACGAACATCCGCACAGCAATACCTTCAACATTCTGTTTCTCAAGCAGCTCAGCAAGGTAGATTTCAGCTGACTCGGTGACTGTAATATTCATTAAAATTCCTGTTAAATCACTGTCTCAATATGACTGAAAGGATACACGTTTTCTAAACCTGAGTAAATTGCTCAGTTATTATCCAGAACATCGCCTATTCAATTCTGTTAAACTGCCCCGTTTTACACCTTTGTGGCAGTCCGCACAACATTATGATGGGCATTTTGCAGCCCATTTCGACAACAGGGAATCGGGATTTTTGAATCGCCTGCAACGCATTAAAACCATTCTCGTCCTGGGGCTGCCAATTATTGGCGGCATGCTGTCACAAAGCATTCTCAATCTGGTAGACGCCGCGATGGTGGGCCGCCTGGGTGAAACTGCGCTGGCGGGCGTGGGTATCGGGGGATATACCAACTTCGTTGCAGTCAGCCTGATACTGGGCCTCTCATCCGGTGTTCAGGCACTTGTTGCCCGCCGCCGTGGACAACAACTCGACTCAGAAACAGCTGCGCCACTGAGCTGGGGAGTCGTTGTCGCATTTTGCGCCGCTATACCACTAAGCATCCTGTTTTATATCAACTCAGAGTGGTTAATGACGCTACTGAGTGATGACATTCAGGCCCAGACCATTGCTGATAACTACTTCAGCTACCGTGTTCTCGCACTTCTGGCGGTCGGACTGAATCTCAGTTTTCGCGGCTACTGGAACGGCACCAACAGACCGATCGTTTATCTGCGCATCCTGTTGATGGTGCAAGTTCTCAACGTGCTGATCAGCTACATTCTTATCTTTGGTCATTTTGGTATTCCGGCCATGGGTGCTCCCGGGGCTGGCCTGGGAACAACCATTTCACTCTACCTGGGCTCGGCTATGTTCGCGCTGGTAACACTGCCATCTGCGGCCAGAAACGGCTTATTCAGCTTCAAGCACACCACACTTAACGAGCTAAGATCGCTACTGCGCCTGGCCATTCCTCACTCCATACAGCAATTTTTCTTTGCCGTTTCAATTATGGTTCTGTTCTGGATTATCGGACTACTGGGAACCGCCGAACAGGCAATCGGACATGTGCTGATAAATCTGGCACTGCTCCTGATTCTGCCGGCCGTCGGCTTGGGTGTAGCCTCCACCACGCTGGTCAGTCATGCGCTGGGGCAACACAACCCCGCACTGGCCAGCCGCTGGGGATGGGATGTGATTATCACGGCGGTTGTCATCATTTTCCTGTTCAGCCTGCCAATGTGGCTATACCCGGATCAGCTGCTGAGTCTGTTTCTGGCTACCGATAAAGCCATTAATCAAGCACATACCCCGCTGATGCTCACGGCACTGGCCATCTGTCTGGATGCCGCCGCCATTGTCTTAACACAGGCACTGCTGGGGGCGGGTGCAAACCGGTCTGTCCTACTCATCAGTACTGCAGGGCAATGGTTTTTTTATCTGCCTCTGGCCTGGCTGATCGGTCCATGGCTGGGTTACGGGCTCATCGGGATCTGGCTGTTACAGGTTTTTCACCGGGCAAGCTCTTCGCTGATTTTTATTTATATCTGGAAGCAGCGTAACTGGGTTCATATCCACATATAGATTGGTTAGACTGAAGGGGTAATCCGAATCAGCTCAACCGATCAATCCAGCCTTAATGTACAGGATGTTTTCTTATTTATGATGCAACAAAGTCTGGTGTTCTCTTTCTTTCTTATCTTTACCGGGGCAGCTGTACTCGCCTCGATTGCACTCTATACACGTCAGCCACTCCTTGTTGCATATATTGTGCTGGGTGCAGCACTGGGTCCCTACGGTTATAGCTTTATCCAGGATACCGCGCTGCTTTCAGATATATCCCATATAGGCATCATCTTCCTGCTGTTCCTGCTGGGACTCGATATGCAGCCCAGCCATCTTGTCCATATGCTAAAAAAAGCCACACTGGTGGCAATTTTCAGCGCCATCATCTTTATGGCTATCGGCTATGTGGTGGGCATCGCGTTTGGCTTTACCCGCACAGAAGCGATTATTATCGGTGTCGCACTGATGTTTTCCAGTACCATTATCGGTATAAAACTGCTGCCAACTACAGTACTGCACCACAAACATACCGGGGAACTTGTAGTGGGCTTATTGCTACTGCAGGACGTCATTGCGATTCTGGTACTGCTGTTTCTCAATAGCGGAGACGACGGTACCGATCAGCTCACAACCTTCCTTAAAACAGCTATCGCTTTACCCCTGATTATCGGCGCCGCACTGCTGTTTGTCCGCTATATACTACTGCCACTGATTCAGAAATTTGACCGTTTCCATGAGTATATCTTTCTGGTCGCTATTGGCTGGTGTCTCGGCCTTGCTGAACTGGCCCATACGGCGGGACTGTCGGCAGAGATCGGTGCCTTTATCGCGGGAGTCAGCCTTGCAACCAGCCCAATTTCTCAGTATATCGCCACCAGTTTACGGCCGTTACGTGACTTTTTCCTGATTCTGTTTTTCTTTTCTATTGGCGCCAGCTTTAATCTGGGACTTCTGGGACAGATCATTATCCCGGCAATGATACTGGCGGCCCTGGTTCTGATAATTAAACCTGTCGTGTTTCGCTTTCTGTTACAGAGTATCAGTGAAAGCAACAGGCTCGCCTGGGAAGTGGGTTTCCGGCTGGGCCAGATAAGTGAATTCTCACTGCTGATCGCCTACATGGCAACCAGCGCCGCAATGATAGGCCAGGAAGCCTCCCACGTTATTCAGGCAACAGCCATTCTGACTTTCCTGCTATCTACATACGTAGTGATATTCAACTTCCCAAGCCCGATTGCTGTATCGGATAAGCTCAGAAGAGATTGAAGCAGCAGAGCAGCCACCAGTCGCAACTTCGCTGCTTGCCAGAACGAAGTCTGCGACCCTGCTGGCGGCTCTGCCGAGTTTAACCGCTAGCAAGCCACCCAGTGACGTCTAGCCAGAAAAGCATGCTTCCCGATCTCAGAATCGTCCCTTATTCCGCCCTTGCCACATCTGCTCTGCCAGTTCGAAGCATCCGCCATCATCATCGGCTTTGTTCAGTAGCTTGAGTATCAGTGCCAGAGTTGAGATGACCGCACCTTCACCGTATTCATGAGCTGTTTCACCGCGCCATAGCCCTAACAGATCATCCGGATTAAGATTTTGCTTAACCAGGCGGCGTGGGTAGTAGCGCGGCCACTGAGAGGTGCTGTACTCACTGCTGCGAGTCCACTGCAAATCACACTCAGCATCCGGTTTCACCTCAGCTTCACCGCCATCGCCTTTAATTGTCAGGCCATTCTCAACCCCCAGCAGCTGGGATGTTTTCTGATGCATCGGGCCGTAAGCCGGGTGAAAAACACCATCAACTGTGTGCTGCGCGTGCAGGGGATTGATCAGCCGGCAAAGCGTGTGTACCGGCGACCTGAGTCCAAGCACCGGACGCAGGTTGATGATTCGACCCATCTCCGGGCTGAGCGTATTGATCGACATAAAGGCAAACTGCGAGGCCTCCAGCGACTCAGCGACCTCACTCCAGTTGTTGCAGGCAGTGATACCAAACAGTGTCAGACAGTCTTCGGTATAGATCCGTTCCGGTGTATGCCCCCGGGCACCATGCATAAATACCCGGATACCGTTTTCAGCCAGTATCAACGCAACCAGAATAAACCACGGCAACTGACGTTTCTTGCCTGCATAAGTCGACCAGTCCAGATCCACTTTCAACTGTTGCGGAGCTGCACAACGCCCCCTCACAGCCTCGATAAACCCGGCCAGCTCTTCAGGAGACTCCTCTTTCACCCGCAACAGCATGAGAAACGCACCCAACTGCTCTGGCTCTACCTGACCGTCTAAAATCATCTCCATCGCCTCGCGAGCCTCAGCCTGACTCAGTGAGCGGGAGCCCTGCTTTCCTTTTCCCAGAATTCGCACAAAGGGGGCAAACGGATGTTCCTGTGACATAAACCTGCTCTGCTCAATTGATAGTAGTTAGCACAATTTTATACCCGGACAGGCAGCCGTATGAAGCGTTAACCGCTTTAAAAAATGATATTATGACCATAAGTTTTAATAAAAATAACTTTCGTCCGGGGGAAGCCCTGTCGCCTCGGCGCTTTCGGCCGACTTTAATGCTTTAATCTCTCTTCACTGGTAGAATCCGCGCTTCGTCAGGAGAAGCACATGAAACAGAACCGTTCCCATACCCCAAACCAGCCCCCGGCCCGTAAGTCCGCTCACCCTTTACCGACTGAGCCGGTAGAGCTGAGTATCGAATCCCTCAGCTATGATGGCCGCGGTGTTGGGCGCTATCAGGGTAAAGCAGCGTTTATCGACAATGCACTCCCTGGCGAACAGGTTCTGGCACGACTGAGCGAAGAGAAAGCCCGCTTTTATCTGGGATACACCGAAACAGTTGTTGCCGCCTCAAGCCACCGGATTGATCCGGCCTGCCCACATTATCAACAGTGCGGCGGTTGTGACCTGCAACACCTGGATAACGATGCCCAGATCGAATTGAAACAGACTCAGGTACTGGAACAATTGCAGCGCATCGGCCATACCCAGCCAGAGAAGATCAGCACTGCGCTGACTGCAACCAACTGGAATTATCGTCGCAGCGCCCGCATCGGTATCAATCAGCTATTTGATGGCGAACCCATTGTCGGTTTTCGCCGGCGTGGCAGCCACCTGCTCTGCCAGATTGACAGCTGCGCAGTGCTCGATTCACGGGTAGCCGATATATTCAGCCGGGTCAGAGAGGCACTCAGAGACACGGGTGATATTAAGTATATTACTCAGCTGGATGTCGATCTGGGCGATCAGGGTGGCTATCTGTCACTAAGATTAAAAAAACAACTCAGCGATGAACATCGGGATGTTTTCACCGCGCTGGCCACACATTACGGGCTGAGTTTACAGCTGCAGGTGATCGGATCGGATTCAGACCCGGACATTGACAGCTTAACCAGCTACACGCTGAATCAGCTGGAACTTAAGTTTCGTCCCGGTGATTTCATTCAGGTAAATGCCGAAATCAATCAGCAGATGCTGCACAAAGCCTGCCAGTTGCTGGAGCTGAAGCCGGAAGACCAGGTACTCGATCTGTTTTGTGGCCTGGGCAACTTTTCACTTCCGGTGGCGCGCACCGGCGCATCGGTAACGGGTGTCGAGGGAAGCCTCTCGATGGTAGAGCAAGCCGAACGCAACGCGCTACACAATCAACTGCAGAACTGCCGCTTCTTCTGCGCCAACCTGGCAGATAATCTGAAGGGTTTACAGTGGTTCAGACAGAGCTACAACAAAATCATTCTCGACCCACCGCGCACCGGTGCCGCCACACTGATACCACAGATCTGTAGCCTCAGGCCGGAGCTGATTCTCTACATCTCCTGCAATCCGGGTGCTCTCGCGCGGGACAGCCGGCTACTCGGCGAAGAAGGCTATCATCTCAGGGAATTTCTGGTAATGGATATGTTCCCACAAACCCACCACATCGAGTCGATGGCACTGTTTGTCCGCGGGAAAAAGAAAGCCCGGAAAAAGAAACTGTTTGCCGGCAAGGGTATCAGCCGCTGAGATGAACGCCGGAACTGAAGCGAGTAACATCCTCTTTGCTGATGATGAGATCGTAGTTGTTAATAAGGCAGCTGACCTGCTATCGGTCCCCGGTCGTGGTGAGGCAAAGCAGGACTGCCTCTGGCGCAGAGTTCAGCAGCACTTCCCAACAGCCAGAATTGTCCACCGGCTCGATTATGCGACTTCAGGGGTTATGGTGTTAGCCCTGAACGCGCAAAGTCATCGCAACCTCAGCATCCAGTTTCAGGATCGCAAAACCGCTAAATCCTATCAGGCAGTTATTGCCGGCAACCTGCAGCAGCAATCAGGCAGTGTCAACCAGCCACTACGGTGTGACTGGGATAACCGCCCGCTGCAGATAATCGATCATCAGCAGGGCAAGGCGGCGCTGACCCATTGGCGGGTAATTGAACGGCTAGACGATGCCAGCCGGGTCGAACTGACTCCGGTTACCGGTCGCTCACATCAACTACGGGTTCATATGCAGTTTCTCGGCCACCCGATTCTGGGTGACCGCTTCTATGCTTCAGCCCCCCAGATCGCACGCTCTGAACGCTTACTGCTGCATGCACAGACTCTCAGTTTCAGCCACCCGGTCAGTGGCGAGACGGTCAAGTTCACCTCACCGGTTCCCTTTTAATGGCGCTAACGGGCCGGTCTAATTTACCATCCGGATCTTTTCTCCGGCTTTCAGCCCGGCAATGGTTTCAACCACCTGATCAACAATTCGCTGACGCGCCTGAATACTTCCCCAGGCGCAGTGCGGGGTAATAATCAGATTCGGGATATCATCCGCCAGTAGCGGATTACCATTCACAGGTGGTTCTTCGCTCAATACATCGGTGGCCGCCCCGGCAAGCTTGCCGCGGCGCAATGCATCCGCCAGATCCCTTTCATTAACAATTCCACCACGGGACGCGTTAATCAGAAAGGCACCGGTTTTCATTTTCTCGATGGCATTCGCATCGATCAGATCACGGGTCTGCTCGTTCAGCGGACAGTGCAAACTCAACACATCAACCTGCGGCAACAGTTCCTCCATCGACAACCGACCACCGACCGTATCGCCTCCGGCACGTTGCGCGACAACAACATTCATACCGAAAGCACCCGCCAGCTGCGCCACCCCGGATCCCAGATTGCCATAGCCAACAATGCCCAGTGTCTTGCCGCTGAGCTCCTGAATCGGATAATCAAGCAGGCAAAACTGTTCAGCACGGGCCCAGCGACCGTTGCGAGCCGCTTCGTTGTAAGCAATCAGATTAGTGTGCAACGCCAGCATCAGCGCCATAACATGCTGAGAAACCGACTCCGTACCATAGGCCTGGCAGTTCGACACCGTAATTCCCAACTCTGAGGCCGCCTGCAGGTCGACATTATTGGTGCCGGTCGCGGCAATACAGACATGTTTCAGCTGAGTGGTCGCAGAAAGCATCTCTCTATCCAGAACCACCTTATTGGTAATCACTACATCAGCACCGGCGATCCGCTTGACTACCTGTTGAGAAGCAGTCGCCGGATATGCCTGAAAACTACTGAACTGAGCTTCCAGTGCCGTCAGATTCAGATCATCACAATCAAGGCTGTGCAGATCAAGAAATACTGCTTTCATTGCTATTCACCCTTATTTTTCAGATATAAAAGCTTTCAACTAAAAGCTTATATTAAATCTCTTAAAAAAAAAGGGACCTGCTCTTCAGAAGGTCCCTTGTATTTTCGCTCTGAAAACCGGGCTCTGCCCGGTTCTGAAATCAGATCTGTTCTTTGATCTCCCAGAGGATCTCATCTGCAATCACCGCTGGCGCAGAATAACCATCCGGAGTCTTAACGGTCAGGAACACACCGTCAGAGGTACGATTCATATGCAGCTGATATTGGCCAACATGTTCATACTTTCCTGACTTGTCATTATAGACGCCATCCTGATTATCACCGAAGATATAGATCACTTCTCCGCCCAACCAGACCTTGAATCCCTTGCGGTTGGCATCATCAGTTTCATCATCAATAGTGTACTGCTGATCGCCATCGACAGCTTCAGCCCCCTCTACAGAGTACTGCTTGGAACTGTACGAAGGCTCATCAGGATCCTCACTACCACCAAAGCCTAGCACCTCGCCGACACGACCGGAATCGAAAGTAATCGCCTTACGGTCAGAGTGAAGCCACTCAAAGAAGCCCATCTTTTCAGTCTCGTCAAACGGCGTTGAGGTGGTGTAGGTCATATAGATAACACCGGTTTGCTGATCCCGGGTACCAACATCCAGCGCCGTTTTATCGATCGCGCTGTTGATCTGATTCCAGGCCTGATCAACCGGCACGGTAATCTTCAGCGCCGGGAAACCTTTGGAGTCGCGGCCCATCTGTGGCTGATCACTACGCTGACGCTGCATCTCCAGCAGACTGAGACTGGTAGCGGTATTATTGGTCGATTTGCTCAGGTAACGCAGCATTTCGAACATCATATCACTTTTATAACCAACATCCGCGGCATCAGTTGACCAGTTAACCGGCTGGTTCTTCTGTTCCTGAGGAACCCGTATATGCTGCATCGAGATAGTAGTACGGTCAAAATTATCAGCCACCGGACGCACCGATACCCGCAGTTTATCACTGACCGGACCCTCAATATCCTGGAATGTCAGATGCTTGATCATACTGTCGACGAAGCTTAACTCTTCACCTTCTGTATCGACCCAGTCTGTCTCCATCACACCCTGTTGAGGTGCAGACTTTGCCAGAGCAACATTGTTAAAACGCCAGAAGTCCTGCAATTGCACCCAGACATCGCCAACAGGCTCGTCGACAATCAGAACTTTTTCATCACCCTGACGTTTCAGGTTAACGGTGCTGCTACCGGCATCGGCATAGAAAAACTCAGGACGAGGCACAATAAACTCAGCGGTTCTCTCCGAAGCGGTCTGACCCGCACTCGGAATTTCCAGTATATCCTGCATCGCTTTAGAGCGGGACTGCATCGCCGGTGGCAGTTCCAGCCGTTTGGTTGCCTTAGCCTCTTCATAGTTCTGGCTACGATCGTTGATAAGTCCATTCTCGCCGTAAATCGGGTTTGAGTATGAACCACATCCGGCAACACTCAATACAGCTGCCGCCAGAGGCAACAAGGCAATTATTCTCATTATGCTCGTCCGTTAGTTTCAGATAATTTCGCAGGTTTTCAGGGCGTCACGCACCTGAGTGTGATACTGCTCAGACAGAACGGTCAGCGGTAACCGAATACCCTGCCCCATCAGCCCCATCTCAGCGACAGCCCATTTAACCGGAATCGGGTTGGACTCAACAAACATCGCTTTATGCAAAGGCATCAGCGAAGCCTGAATCGCACGGGCAGCTTCAGTCTCACCGGCAATAGCCAGGCGGCAAAGCTCACCCATCTGCGCCGGAGCAACATTTGCAGTCACAGATATATTTCCATCGCCCCCCAGCAACATCAGCTCAACCGCGGTTTCATCATCACCAGAGTAGATCGCGAACTCTTTTGGAGCAGCCTCGATTAACGCTTTGGCACGCTCAAGATTCCCCGTCGCTTCCTTGATTCCGATGATATTTGATACCTCAGCCAGGCGCAGAACGGTTTCCGGTAGCATATCGCAGGCCGTACGTCCGGGAACGTTATAAAGTATCTGTGGGATATCAACGGCTTCAGCGATGGCTTTAAAGTGCTGATACAAACCTTCCTGGGTTGGTTTATTGTAATAGGGAGTCACCAGCAGGCAGGCATCCGCACCAACACCCTTCGCCGCTTCAGTCAGCTCAATCGCTTCCCGGGTTGAGTTAGCACCGGTGCCGGCGATAACCGGGATTGCTCCCCCAACACGCTCGACGACCCGTTTGATTACCTGACAATGCTCATCACAACTCAGCGTTGCTGATTCGCCGCTGGTACCGACTGCGACTATGGAATCGGTACCCTTTTCCAGATGAAAATCTACCAGTTTATCCAGTGCATCCCAATCGACATCACCGTTAGTATTCATCGGGGTAACAAGAGCAACAATGCTGCCAGTAATCATCATGGTCTCCATCAAGAGGTATACAGAATGGTCTATGGTACTTGCCTGCGATATGCGGCTCAACCCATTTAAGCTCAATACGTTAGCGTAATCTGAATATTCAAAAAACGATGTTTTAAGAGGCTGCCAAAACTGTGTAATCTGTTATCGTATAAAAAGCGTATCATTCTAACTGATCTCGGTCAGATAAGCGTAGTTTTTAAGTCAGATTTTTAAGGAATAAGTATGAGCCAGCCAACGATTGATCAACCAGTAACCGACTTCACCGCAGCAGCCACCAGTAATACCACTGTGACGTTGTCAGAACTGAAAGGTTCCAACGTGGTCATCTACTTCTATCCAAAGGACAGCACGCCTGGCTGCACCACAGAAGGTCAGGACTTTCGCGATATGTACGCCCAGTTCCAGGCGGCCAACACACAGGTGTTCGGCGTTTCCCGCGACGGCATGCGCGCCCATGAAAATTTCAAAGCCAAACAGTCATTCCCGTTTGAACTGATCAGTGATCCCGATGAAGCACTGTGTAAACTGTTTGATGTGATCCAACTTAAAAAACTGTATGGCAAGGAGCATATGGGTATCGAGCGCAGCACCTTCCTTATTGATGCCCAGGGTGTACTGCGAAAGGAGTGGCGTAAAGTCAAAGTAAAAGAGCATGTCGCAGAGGTATTAGCCGCAGCCCAGACGCTCTGATCAGGAGTTAAATACCTGAATCTCAGAAAGAAAAAGCCGGCTGATGCCGGCTTTTCCTGTAATCAACCCTGCCCTGTACCGCCGCTATCCTGAATAAACGAGTGGCTTTTAGGCCAGGCGTTAAGTATGGCCTTGATGAGGGTGGCCAGTGGTATTGCAAAAAATACCCCCCAGAATCCCCAGATACTGCCAAACACCAAGACCGCAATAATAATTGAGACCGGGTGGAGGTTAACCGCTTCAGAAAACAGCAGTGGCACCAGTACGTTGCCATCCAGCGCCTGAATAATGCCGTAGGCCAGCATCAGGTACCAGAACTCATTGGTCCAGCCCCACTGAAAAAAGCCTATCAGCGCCACAGGCAAAGTCACCAGTGCCGCCCCGATGTAGGGGATCAGCACTGATAAACCGACCATGATTCCCAGCAGCGCTGCATAGTCGATCCCGAGAAGGGCAAAAGCAATATAGGTCACCGAACCGACGATAAAGATCTCAATCACTTTACCCCGTACATAGTTGGCAATCTGCTGATCCATTTCGGTCCACACCTGAGTCAGCATCTCCCGCTTCTGTGGCAGAAATGAAACCCACCAGCGCACCAGACTGCTGCCATCCTTAAGAAAGAAAAAGATCAGAATAGGTACCAGAACCACATAGATAAGCAGCGCAACCAGCCCGGTGATGGAGTTCAGGGAGTAGGTCACCACCATCTGCCCCACTTTTCTCAACTCGGTGGTCGCCAGATCAATGATCTGGGTAATCTGCTGCTCTGAAAAGATATCCGGATACTGCTGTGGCAGCAATAACAGGACTTTCTTGGCCTGACTCACCATCCCCGGCAACTCGTTAAACAGATTAACCGACTGCTTCCAGGCCAGCGGGATAATAAACAGAAGCAGAGACAGCAACACACTGATAAACAGAGTAAAAACCAGCATTACCGATGCCAGATGGGGAACATTGTGCTCTTTTAACCAGACGATCATTCCCTGCATCAGGAACGCCAGGATGATACTGGTAAACACCGGGGTCAACGCCTGACCCAGATAAAGAATAACCCCCAATGCACCTGCCAGCAGCACCAACAAAAGCATTACCTCCTCGTTTGAGAAGTAATTGTCGATCCATTTGCTGAAAATTTTTCTCACGCTCTGCTCCCTGTTTAGCCGCGCTGGATAATATAGGTATACTGACCATCAGCGCTGAACGATTCCAGCATCTGATGGTCAGACTGATCAACAAAAGCCTTGAAATCCCGCTGCGATCCGGCATCGGTCGCGACCACTTTAAGGACTTTACCCGGTTCCAGCTTATGTAACGCCTGCTTCGCTTTCAACAGCGGCAGCGGGCAATTCAGGCCGCGGGCATCGAGTTGTTCATCCCAGTGGGTCTCAGTCATGGAATTATTCCTGATACAGATAAGAGGTCTGCAATATATACCAAAAACCGGGTTATTATAATCCACAATTACGCTTAACTGTTTTTGTTACAGTGGTAATCTAAGTATAAGGATCAACGATTTGCGAACCGGACTTTCATGTTATCTGCTGGCAGGGATCCTGGCACTCAACCCAGTCACACCTGCTCAGGCCGACGACCTGCCCCTTATCGCCAGCAGCTCCGGCACCATCTCCCTCGAGCAGGAGTTCCAGCTGGGCCGTACCTGGGCACGACTGCTGCGTGGCCAGGCGCCTGAATATGGCGACCCGCTCATCGTCAACTATATTGATGGCCTGCTATGGCAGATTGCAGCCAGCAGTCAGTTGCAGGATCACCGCCTCGAACTGATTGTCCTCGACAACCCGGCGCTTAACGCTTTTGCGGTCCCCGGGGGCGTCGTCGGCATCAATGCCGGCCTGCTTCTCGGAGCCAAAGACGAGGCGGAGCTGGCTTCCGTAATCGCCCATGAGCTGGCGCACCTGTCTCAGCGCCACTATGCTCAGCAACTCGAGGAAAGCCGCCGCAACACACCACTGATGCTGGCCGGCATTCTCGCCAGTATTCTGGTCGCCTCCGCAGACGCTCAGGCGGGTATGGCTGGTATCACCTCATCAATGGCTGCCGGCCAGCAGGCCGGGATAAATTTCACCCGTAGGAATGAGCAGGAAGCAGACCGTATCGGCATGCTAAATCTGGTTAACTCAGGCTTTGATCCCTACGCAATGTCACGGATGTTCTCCCGTATCCAGCGTTCAGGGCGCTTCATAGGCCAGAAACCTCCGGAGTTTCTGCTTACCCACCCGGTCACAGAATCGCGGATTGCCGATGCTGAAAACCGTGCCAGCCAGTTACCAAAACCGGCGTTCAAACCCCAGCGATACAATTTTCAGCTGATCAGAAAGCGGATCGAAGTGCACTATACCAGCGACCTCAGACAGCTAATCAAAACCTATCAGGAAAGTGCCGAGAGTAACCCTATGAGCCGATATGGTCTGGCTCTGGCGCTGATGCAGAACAGAGATTTCCAACAGGCAACCCAGACCCTGAACGGTCTGCCGGATAACCTCCGTCAACACCTGTATGTCCGTCTCAGTTATGCCGAACTGGAGCTGGCTGCCGCTGAGCCGGAGAAGGCCCTGCAACGACTGGAGTTACTCAACAAACTCTATCCGGACAGTTACCCGGTTCGCCAACTGTACGCCAAAGCACTCAGAGCGAATAACCAGTTTAAAAAATCAGCCCGGATTCTCACCGAGCTGAGCCAGCAACATCCGTCAAACAGCTACATCTGGTATCAGTTGGCTGAGACTCAGGGACTGGCCGGCAATACTCTGGGCGTTCACGAAGCCCGCATCGAATACTTCCTGCTCATCGGTGCAACCGATAAAGCGCTGCGGCAGATAGACTTCGCATTGCGTGAAAAAGGCCTCACCAGCAGCGATATCGCTCAACTTGAAGAGCGCAAAAGAGAAGCGGAAGCGATAAGGGATCAGATCAAAAACTCACTGTAAACGGGCATTAGCTGATCTGAAACGGAGCCAAGCCCGTAACATCGTCCGGTGACATACACTTTATAAGTTGTCTGCGGAGGTAGCCAGTGTTCTCAATATATAGCTCCAACGGGCGGACATTTCACGACACACTCGAAGTCCTGTACAAAGCCCGATCCGCCGTGATTAACGACAGTGCCAGCCAGCAATCAACCACGCGGAGCCCGGCCACTGACAAAATTAACCAGAACGCACTTGATGCCTATCGCGAGCTGATCCATGCTCAGCCAAAAGATGAACTTCATCACCTTTACGAGGTGATGAGCCGGGCGTTCACCAACCTGCCAGCGGATATCTCAGCCTACAGCGCCCTTTTAAAAATACAGCAAAGTCCCTTTAATGAACTTCCGGTAGTTAATACACATAACTGCATTATTGGGATGATATCCTACGCCTCCGTGTTCGCTCAGTTAACGCAAACCGGTGAAGAGCTGGGCTTCCTGAAAATAACCACAGCACAGCAATATCTTGCAGGCGATGTTATCACTGCCGAACCGGTTACCAGTATTCGTCGGGCAGCCCAGGTGATGCATCATTACAACCTTGAAACACTGCCCGTGGTCGATAATTATGGAGCTACCGTAGGCATTGTCACCTGCAAAAGTATCGTGTCAGCAGTCTCGAATGACCCACCTCTGAGTATCTGGAGCTGAGTGCCAGATATGAATAGTCTCGGTAAAAAAAGAGATCCGAAGATCTCTTTTAAAATTAGCTATTGCTAAGCTATGCGCTGCCAACAACAGTGAGACTTACCCTCTGGCCTCTGACAAGATTCAGTGCTCGAATAGCAGCGACTAATCAGACATTATTTATCGTTAGCTTTATCCCGCAGCACAAACTTCTGAATTTTACCGGTAGAGGTTTTCGGTAACGGACCAAACACAACCTTTTTGGGCGCTTTAAAGTTCGCCATATTTTCGCGACAGAAGTCAATAATCTCCTGCTCGGTGACCTCGGCGCCCTCTTTCAGGCTGACAAAGGCACAGGGCACCTCGCCCCACTTTTCATCATCACGGGCAACAACCGCCGCTTCCATTACGCTGCTGTTGCGATACAGCACATCTTCCACTTCGATAGAGGAGATATTCTCGCCACCGGAAATGATGATGTCCTTAGAACGGTCCTTGATCTCGATATAGCCATCCGGGTGCCACACCGCCAGATCACCGGAATGGAACCAGCCACCGGAAAAGCTTTCTTCCGTGGTCGTTGGGTTTTTCAGATAGCCCTTCATCACCAGATTACCGCGCATAAAAATCTCCCCCATGGTCAGGCCATCCTGAGGCACGGGTTCCATAGTCACCGGATCGGCAACCATCAGACCATCCAGCATCGGCGCCCTTACCCCCTGACGGGATTTAAGCCTGGCGATCTCATCATCGGTGCGATCATTCCACTCCTGATGCCACTCACACACCACCGAAGGACCATAAGTCTCGGTCAGTCCATACACATGGGTGACCGTGAAGCCCATCTTCTCCATCCCCTGAATCACCGCAGCCGGAGGAGCGGCCCCCGCCGTCATCACTTTGACCGCGTGACCGATACCCGATTTCATCTCATCCGGGGCGTTATTCAACATATTCAGTACAATCGGTGCGCCGCAGAAATGATTCACTTTCTCCTGCTTAATAGCAGCATAAATATCATCAGCCCGCACATGCCGCAGACAGACGCTCACTCCAGCGGATGCCGCAAGGCTCCAGGGGAAGCACCAGCCATTACAGTGAAACATCGGCAGGGTCCAGAGATAGACCGGGTGATGCCCCATATCCCAGCAGACAATATTACTCATCGCATTCAGATAGGCGCCGCGATGGTGATAGACAACCCCTTTCGGATTACCAGTGGTACCGGAGGTATAATTCAGACTGATCGCGTTCCACTCATCATCCGGCATCTGCCAGTCAGACTCAGGATCACCTGTACCAATAAAGGCTTCATAATCACAACTGCCGATCAGGCTGCCTCCTTCGTAATAGGGATCATCGATATCGATCACCAACGGCTTGTGAGGAATCATTTTCAGCGCCTTTGCAATCACGTCGGAGAATTCCCGATCGACCATCACCACTTTCGCTTCACCGTGCTGCAGAATAAAGGCGATCGCTTCAGCGTCTAAGCGGACATTCAATGCATTCAGGACTGCACCACACATCGGCACCCCAAAATGGGCTTCAAACAGTTCTGGCAGGTTGGGTGCCATCACCGCCACCGTATCACCCTCGCCTATCCCTTTCTGGCTCAGCGCACTGGCTAGCTGACGACAGCGGTTATAGGTCTCTGACCAGGTTCGGCGGGTTTGCTGGTGAACCACCGCAAGATGGTTTGGATACACCCAGGCAGAGCGTTCAATGAAACTCAATGGACTCATCGCTGAGAAATTCGCGCTGTTTTTATCCAGCCCGAACTGATAGGGATTCGCGTGTTCTGACATAATAGTTAGCCCTGAAGCATACCGCGTCCGGGTTCTTCCAGCAGGCGCAGTAATATTATTTTATAAACCTATATTAAATACTCACAGACTAGGGTTTACCCTGATTGCATCGGTTATAATACGTAATTACCCTGACTAAACAAGCTAGTCTTAAGTCGAAAGCAGCGCAAGACTCAGCACCGGATAATATTTTTAGGGGTTTTTCCCTGATCAGCGAGCAATAATGAGTATAGAACAAGAACTGAAAGCGATCAGCGAAATGGATGAGGGAGAACGCTCCCGCTTTCTGGTTGAACAGTCCACCGATATGATCTCCCGCCACACGCCGACACCTGAATGGACGTTTCTCGATGTCAGCCCGGCGGTTGAACGGATGCTTGGCTATACCGTTGAAGAGATGATCGGCACCGCGGGCTATGATCTGTTTCACCCGGAAGATGCCGACAACCTTATCAAGCGCTCAGATTCGGTACGTTACCGTAAAGGAATGTACACCAATGTTTTTCGCTATAAGCATAAAAACGGCCACTATATCTGGCTGGAAACCACCAGCCGCACCCTGCGGGATTCAGACGGCAAACCGATTGAAGTGGTGTGTGTTTCCCGCGATGTGACCGAACAGACACTGGCCCAGCAGGCAACCCGCCGACTGGCACGGGTGGTAGAAGCATCGTCCGATATGATCATGTTCTGCAACCATAAGACCATGCAGCTGACCTATATGAATGAGGCGACCTATATCACCCTCGGTACCGAGAAAGAAAACCCGATGGTGTTCTATCTGGAGCAGATGTTTGAACCGAGGATATTTGCCACCCTGGTACAGGATGCGCTTAGTCATGCGGCGGCTCATGGCACCTGGTATGGCAGTATCAAGATGCAGCTGCCCTCAGGGCGGGACCGTACCGCTGAGATCCGTGAAGTTATCGCCCACCGCAACCTTAACGATGATATGCAGGTGGAGTACTACTCAATCATTGGCCGGGATATTACCCTGCGCCGTAAAGCCGAAGAGGAGATGAAGCGTAACCAGTTGGAGATGGCTCACATCGCCCGCCTGCTTTCCGTCGGTGAGATGGCCTCAGGACTGGCCCATGAGATCAATCAGCCGCTGGCCGCCATTCTCAATTACTGCCGTGGATCAATGCGGCGTATTGAAGAGGGTCGCATCACCACCGTCGAAGAGATCGGTAAATCGATGGAACTGATCACCCGGCAGGCCAAACGCGCCGCCGAGATCGTCAAGCGGATGCGCAGCTTCGTCAAAAAAACTGAATACCAGCGAATGGAGTTCTCCCTTAATGAAAGCTGTCAGGAGATCGCCGAATTTCTCAAACAGGAAGCGCTGGATCACAACACAACATTTCAGTTTGAACTGGAACATGGTGACCTGCCGATCCTGGCGGATAAAATTCAGATCGAACAGGTGCTGGTCAATCTGATCCGCAATGCAATCGAAGCTTATAACGACTGTGAAAAAAGTCATCGTCCCGTTATCATAAGCACCCGGAGAGCTAAAGATTATGTCTACATATCCGTTTCGGACCATGCTAATGGCATCAGCACCGAGATTTTAAGTAAGTTGTTTGAACCGTTCTTTACCTCAAAATCGACCGGTCTGGGTATGGGCCTGTCGATATCCCGCACGATTATTGAGGCCCACGGAGGACAGTTGTGGGCGGAAAGCGACGGTAAATCAGGCACTCAGTTTTATATTAAAATTCCAGCGAAAGGCTAGGACCTACAAACATGACCAGATACAGCGGCACTGTTTTTATTGTTGATGACGACGATGACTTTCGCGACTCCATGCAGTGGCTATTAGAAAGTGACGACCTTCCGGTCCAGAGCTTTTCCTCCGCCCGGGACTTTCTCAGCAACTATAAAGGCGATAAGGGCTGTATGCTGCTGGATGTGCGTATGCCAGAAATTAACGGTCTCGCACTACAGCAAATAATGCTGGAACGGGATATCCGTCTGCCGATCGTGGTGCTCAGCGGTCATGGTGATATTCCCATGGCGGTGACCGCAATGAAAAACGGTGCCATCGACTTTCTCGAAAAACCATTCGACGATGAAGTACTGATCCCGCTGGTGCAGAATGCACTGATTAAGGCGGATGAGATGTTTGCCGACCGCCAGCAACAGGAGCAGGTTCGCAAGCAGTACGAAACCCTGAGTCGGCGCGAGCGTGAGGTAATGTCACTGGTCGTCAGTGGCAAAGCCAACCGGGAGATCGCCGAAGAGCTGGGTATCAGTCCGAAAACCGTTGAAGTGCATCGCTCCCGGGTGATGAGCAAAATGCGCGCAGAGAGTCTGCCAGAACTGGTGAATCAGGCATCACAGCTGGAAGGCTGAGCGTTTTCGTCGGCTAGAAAACCAACGAGATAAACTGCAACGGCGTTAAAAGATCTGTTGCTGTGAAGCATCCCGAAGCCCTGGTCTCAAGTCAGATGATCTCTGGCGCTTTTCAAAGACTCTTCGATGCTGCGCTGCTCTTTAAATCCCTTTTTTCATTACGAGGACGCCTAACGCCGGCACAGCGGCGAGCGTTAGCAAGTCCAGGTCCAAAGGGCCGATGCTGCTGCAACTTGTTAGTAGTTTTATAACCCAAAACTCATGTACTGAACATCAAATGGAAGATGTGGGAAGGTCTTTATTTCCCCTTCTATAAACCCTAGTCTCAGATACCAGCTCTTAAGCCTTATATGCTCAGCAATAATACCGATGCTTACTATTTGAATATTCTTCGTTTCTGCATAGCTAAATACATGCCTTACCAGCTCTTCTCCTACTCCATTGAACCGATATTGAGGAAGCACGGAAAGACGATTCAAGTAGGTAACACCAGGCTTAGGGTTTTCAAAAGCTACACACCCAATACCAGCACCTCCACTTTTGTATATAAAATACTCTTCACCACGATCAAAATCAGCCAAGACCCAGTCTTTATTACAAAATGAGGGATGCTTTGGGTTGTTATCAATATTGAGGCCAAACTCTTTCGCAACATCCTTATTTGATTCGCTGATTATCCTTGAAAGAGCTTCAGCATCATTGATCGAAGATTTGACTATGCTCATGTGTTTCCTTTCACACTCATTGCTTGATATGAACTACTAACGCCTAATTTAGGGGCCGGAGCTGCGTAGCAGTGGAGGTCCCAGTGAGCAAAGCGCTCGGTTTTGAACCGCCTTGTTATAATTTTTTATTCTCGGGCTGCTTCAATGAGGTAAAAATTATCTATCGAGTACACGACTTCGGTGGAATCTTTAATACCATATTTAGATTTAGTATCTTTTATTAACTTATTGATAGCAGTCTCAATCGCTTTCTTTAAGTTACTGAGAGCTGCGGGTTCTATTGGCGGAGTATCAAGGATATTTTGAATCGCTAAGCCTTGCCACTCAACACTTAGCCTTGAGATCAATGCGTGGTATTCATCAGACTCATAAGGAGATTTTTCATAGGGTTCTCTGACGAATTGAACTGATACCGCCAGGTTAAAGAACCCTTGATCATTGATAACGATCGGGGCTACTACACCACCATCACTGCTGAAGCTTTCGTAGCTACTAAATCCAGCGAAACCAGGGGTTGACGCAAATAAAACCGTAGCTAACAGTATTACTCTGAAATTCATTTCTCGATACCTCCATGTAAAGTTATAACGGCTCGGCTCAGGCATCCCCCAAAAGCAGCCGCGCCGCATTTGAGGGGGCGCCTGGTGCCGATAGTTATGTTTGACTGAATTGCCCGCATGACTTGCACCTTATTCCGTGTCGGCAAAAGAACAGAGGAAAACCCAGCAACAGAAAGACAACGAATGCGGGCCTTTTACCTTTAGTAAATGGCTCAACGTCTGCACTACCGCATTTGGGGCACACAACCTCGTCTTTTCCAAATTCTTCGTCCAAAAGATCGGAATAGTCTTGCGCCAAAATAGCCTTGGCTTGATTGGCGAAACGGAGTGGCACCTGTACTTTTACCCCGCCGATCGCATTCGAATAAAGCCACTGCATATTCACCGTATATTCGTCCGCAACAAATACCGGAATACCACTGGCCTCCAACCTGGCCCTTGCCATATGCGCCTCATACGGGAACGAATATGAGGCAACCGTTACTAGTTTCGCATCATTCATGGTTCTGAACATAACGCAGCCAACACAAGGCCGAGCGTCAGCGAGGTCCAGCCCATGTGCTTTTGGTATGGCCGATTGTGCTTGGCTTTGTTAGGCAGCCACTTGCAGTACAAGCCAACCTCCAGCGATAATAAAAGCGATGTGTTGTATGAGCATGCCTATACCTCGAAGGAGCGGTGTGGACGTATAGAGCATTCCTCCAGCATGTATCAGCCGACTGATGAGGAAGGCACCAGCAAGACCGAGCACGAGAGTTTTTTCTCCTCCGCCGTACTCAACGAGGCCGAGTGCAATAAGCGCCGCGGGGGCGTACTCGATGAAATTGCCATGTGCCCTGATCTTGCGGCGCAGAGTTTCATCCCCACCATCGCCGAATGTGAGACCTCCAGAAATACCGCCGATCTTTGCGCGGCTCATCGAGATTTGAAGACTCAAAGGCACCATCAGTAACGTAAAGATGCCCGCTAGTAATGAAGTGACTGGCAAAGCCATGCTGATTCTCCTTTTGTCTGCCTAACAGCTAAATAGACGACAAGGCATTTGGAAAAATGCAACAAGTTGGCGTCTATTATGTTCAATTGAATTTTGAAAAATGTGCTCTTGCTCTAAGGCACTGATATTAAGGGCGCTATTTTTCGGGACTGATTTTTTCAGTATGGAGAAATACGACAACCTGTCGTCTATCTGCAGATAATCTTTGAAATGACCATTAATACGATTCATCATCGTTCTAATTCCCTGGATCAGTTGTGCTTATTCCTTGCCACTCGATGTTTACATAGAAACAATCACTATGGAATAGACTTTGTAAAAACAGTAAGTGGAAACATGAGGGGCAGTCCAATCCAATACGCCAGCCCCTGACTCTTAACCACTCGATACAGAGTCCTGCACCTCTCCCGGTGAAATACCCATCACCCGTTTAAAAGCACGGGAAAACGCAGCTTCCGAGTTATATCCCAGCTCTTCGGCCAGCACAATCAGCGGTACACGGCTCTGCCTGAGTCGCTGGTAGGCAAGCTTCATGCGCCACTCAGTCAGATAATACTTTGCACTATTACCCACCAGCTGCGAGAACCGTGCTGAAAAGCCTGAACGCGACATTCCGCACTCTCGGGCCAGCGAATCAACCGTCCAGTTTTTCTCAGGTTGATGGTGAATAGCACGCAACGCAGTGCCGATCTGCTTGTCGCGCAGAGCCCCTAGCCAACCCCGCTGTGCATCTGGAGACTGTTCCAGCCAGTGTCGAATCAGCAGGATAATCAGAATATCTGCCAGGTTGGTGATAATGGTTTCACCTCCGGACTTCAATTGCCGTGCTTCGGTCGCAATAAATGCCAGCGTACTGTTTAGCCAGCCCTGACCTGGCTGATCCAGCTGGTCGAGTAATAATACCGCAGGCAGCTGTTGAATCAGTTTCCGTCCGGCGACCTGATCGAAATCCATCACTCCGCAAGTCAGCTCTGTGACCGCGCCATCACCTCTGATCTGCAGTGTTTCATAGCGCTCACTGACCTGCTGAACGCCCGCTTCAAAAAGGGGGATTGCTGGTAGTTCCGGGTCACTGCTGATGATATGCCCCTGCCCCTGTGTCACCAGAGCAAGGGATCCCTGCTGCAACAATACTGCGGCTTCACCCTCCACCTGCAACCAACACTGACCTGAAGTAATGATATGAAACATCATCTTCCCGGGCAGTCGCGGCATCTCCAGCGACCAGTCACCACTCAGCTCCGAGCGACAGTAAAGGCTGCCATTCAGACGCAACTGGTGCAGCGCTCCTCCTAAAGGATCATTAGCCTCGGGGAACAATATTGAAGGGATATCCATGGTGGCCTCCTAAGAACGGCCTGAGTCTAAGGGTAAATCCCAAGGACCAAGCCTGGACGAATAATCAATTTATATAGCCAAAAAAGCATTAAATATCCATCCAAATTACACAATACTGTCAGTGTTGATTAAAACACAAGCTGAAACCCAAATACTTAAAAGGAACAATCCGATGAACCCCCATACCACACTAATCATTGGTAAACATGGTAAAACCGGGCGCAGAGTAAACGCTCAGTTGCAACGTGCAGGTTATCAGACCCGCGCAGTATCCCGTTCAACACTTCCCGCCTTTGACTGGCAATCCCCCGAAGGGTGGCCTGAAGCGATGCAGGGTTGCCAGTCAGCCTATGTCTGTTTTCAGCCCGATCTTGCTATCCCCCCTGCCCGTCAGGCGATTTCGAACTTCATTCGTTTGGCCAGAGAAGCAGGCATTCACCATATTGTACTGCTCTCAGGTCGCGGTGAAGATGGCGCACAGCAAGCAGAACAGCTGCTGATCAATAGTGGTCTGAACTGGAACGTAGTGCGCGCCAGTTGGTTTGACCAGAATTTCAGTGAAGGTTTTCTGATTGAAAGCATTATGAACGGCCAGGTTGCCCTCCCTGGCTGCGATATCCCTGAACCTTTTGTCGACGCCGAAGATATTGCCGAGGTGGCCTTTGCCTGCCTGACAAAGCCACAACTGAATAATCAGCTGTTCGAAGTCACCGGGCCGGAACTTTTAACCTTCAGTGATTGTGTCGGAATCATATCCTGTGCAATTCAAAGACCTGTTAATTTTGTCCCGATTACTATTACACAATTTTTGCAGGCACTCAGACATCAAGGCCTGGCAGATGACGAGCTGTGGCTGATGAATGAACTCTTTACAGTGGTAATGGATGGCCGCAACAGCCACACAACGCAGGGGGTTGAGCAGGCACTGGGGCGTCAGCCAGGCTCATTCCGTGATTACGTATTAAGAACGGTTGCGAGTGGAGCCTGGGCACATGCAAAAGAAACAAGCTGAGTAGCTGATGTAAAAAACAAGAGGGATAAACGCTGATAAATAACAACCAAGGGTTAAGTCAGAAGGTGTAACCATAATGATATCTGAATCTATTATCGAACCGGCCCTGTGGGCGGCCGCCATCAGTACTGGATTGATGGCAGGCATCTATTTCGCGTTTTCCATGTTTGTTATGACGGCTTTACAGGCACTTCCCTATCCAATGGGTATAGCCGCTATGAATAGCATCAACCGGGTGATTATAAAGTCCGCATTTATACCGCTGTTTTTTGGCTCAAGCGGACTTGCACTATTGCTGATACTGTTTGCCAGCTCTGTATCGCCGTGGGTACCCAGTGCTGGGGGTGTTTATCTGCTGGGTATGCTGGCCTGCACAATAGTATTCAACGTCCCGCTGAATAACCAACTGCGGGATATGGCTACAGATAATTCATCGCAGGTCTGGCAGCATTACCTCATCTACTGGACCCGCTGGAACCATATTCGCACCCTTAGCTCACTGACCGCCTGTCTGCTTTACTTACTGGCGCTGACACAGCACATCAGATAGCCAGCGACTCGATAAATTCTTTCATCGCTTGCAGCGTTGCGTCTCTCGCCTGCAGGTGTGGCACATGACCACAATCAGGTATAAACAGCGCCCCGGCCTTGTCACCTATGCCGCTGACAATATCCTCAACCTGTGACCGTTCGCCATACTGATCACCCTCCCCCTGAATAATCAGCGCCGGGCAGCGGATATCGTTTAAATAACCGCTCAGATCCAGCGGTTGAAACCGTTCCCGCAGCCAGGTTTCATGCCAGGCGCGGAACAATAGATCGGTGCGTTCACCATGATAGCGGGCCAAACGTTGCGGCAGATCGGTGCTGTTATAAAGTGCAACTGCCTCATGAATACCGGCGGTGGTTAATGGATCGATACGGATATGGGCCGCTTCGGTAATAATGGCTACCACCCTGTCCGGCAGACAGGCCGCAGCGACCAGAGCGATGGAACCACCATCACTGTGGCCCACCAGTACAACCTCATCCAATCCGGCAGCATCCAGCACAGGCGCCAGCCAGTCACGTCCCTCCTGCTCGAGATAATCATCGGGGCGTGGCAGGGTAATCGGTGATGAACGGCCATAACCACGGCGTTCATAGACCAACAGATCCAGCCCGGTTTGATCCGCCAGCTGTTGCGGAAAGTCCTTCCACATATCGATATGACCCAGCGCTTCATGCAGTAATACCAGCGTGGGCCGGTCCCACCCTTCGTTATGGTGATGCTGCCCGTGCACGGCAAATATCTCGGTACCATCATCCAGTGTCAGCAGCCTTTCCTGCCACCTGATATCATCCATGATCAGCACTCCGCAGATGCTGACGCCGGTATCGAATAGGTCAGCGTGGTATGCGCCACCAGCTCATCGCTGCCTTCAGAACGAATCCAGACTTCGCCGACGGCCAGTCGTTTGCCCACCTTCATCAGACTGCAGCGAGCCAGCAGATCAGCATCGGGCCGGGGCTTGCTCATAAAATTGATATTCAGGTTGGTGGTCACCGCCAGTGCTACCGGACCGATCCGTCCCAGCAACGCGGCATACATGCAGACATCCGCTAACGCCATCATCGACGGTCCGGAGACGGTGCCCCCGGGACGCAGATGTTCATCATCTACCGGCAGCTTCATCTCAGCCCAGTTATCCCCCAATCCGGTCAGCACACCGAATTTTTCACCCTGAGGAAAATGCTCAGCCAGAAAGCGGCTCATCTGTTCAATGGTCATTACAGGCATAGAGATACTCCGCCTCGTTATTATTATTTATGTTTTCTTTGCAGCCTCGACCACCGCCAGCGTCACTGTTGCCTTTGAAACCAGCTCTGCCCTTTCTTTATTAAGACAGTAAATCTCCGATTCGGCGATGATCAGACTCCTACCCGGTTTCAGTACCCAGGCGCGGCAGCGTAAACTTTCACCTTTAGCCGCCCGCAGCAGATTAATTTTAAACTCTGCTGTCAGCACGATCTGGCCCGGTGCCAGCAACGTTGCCCCGGCGGTACCGGCAGAATGATCCGCCAGAGTGGCCTGCACCCCGGCATGCACATAGCCGTCCTGCTGCAGATGTTTTTCCTGCAGTAGCAGTTCCGTTTCACAGCGCCCGGCTTCAAAGCTGATCAGCTTAAAGCCAAGATCCCTGACAAACGGCGCCTGGTAAAAAACCCGTTCGACCTCCGCCGCGAAGCCCGGATTGCGTATCCGGTACTCCGTCGGTAAAGAGTCCTGTTCAACGGCCATTCTCACAAACCATCCGCTTCATCTTTGGCCCGGTTACGCAGGATAAACCGCTGAATCTTACCGCTGGGGGTTTTCGGCAGTTCCGCCATAAACTCGATCTCGCGTGGGAAGGCATGGGTCGACAAGCGGCTGCGAACATGGTTTTTCAGCTCCGCTGCCAGCTCATCACTGGGATCATACTGTGATTTGAGCACCACATAGGCTTTGATGATCGCCCCCCGCTCCTGGTCCGGTTTACCGATCACGCCGCTTTCAGCAACCGCCTCATGCTCCAGCAGTGTGCTCTCAACATCCGATGGCCCGACCCGGTAGCCCGCCGTAGTGATGATATCGTCGTCACGCCCGTTGAACGAGTAGCTGCCATCACCGTGACTGATTACCACATCGCCGGTCAGATAGTATTTGCCGCGGAACGGGTTTTTCTCGCCCCAGGTATAGCCCGGGAAGAAAAACAGCGGTGACTTTTCCATATCCACTGCCAGCTCACCTATCTGCCCTTCGCCCAGCTCATTCAGATCGTTATCCAGGGCTACAACCCGGTGTCCCGGCATTGAGAAACCCATTGAACCCACCCGCACAATTCGCTGTTCCAGATCATGGTGGTTGCATGCGGTCATACCGGTTTCGGTCTGACCGTAATGATCCATCACCGGACACCCCAGACGGCGTTCGACCCAGCCGATCACTTCGGGATTAAGGGGCTCACCCGCACTGCTCGCCACACGCAGATCGAAACGGTCTTCCGCTGTCAGCAGACTGTCATTTGCCATCAGCAGACGATAGGCCGTGGGAGCTGCCGCCAGATTGGTTATTTTATATTTACGCAGCATTGCGTAAGTGGTTTCCGGGGTAAACGCGTTTTCATTGAAATGAGTGGTGTTGCCCAGCAACAAGGGCCCGACAACGGCATAATACAGCCCATACGCCCAACCAGGATCAGCCACGTTCCAGTATTGATCTTCCGGATGCAGTCCAATGGCGTAACGCATATACACATAAAAGGACAGCAGCGCCCGGGCAGGTACCGCTACCCCTTTCGCTTTGCCCACGGTACCCGAGGTAAACATCTGTAAAAAAGGATCATCGGCACCAATTCTTACGGGCTCAAACACCGCCTCCTGCGCCGCCAGTTCGGCTTCAAAATCGGCCAGCTCAGCATATTTCGCATCGGCACTGGCGCGGTTAAACAGCAGTACGGGCGGACAACCATTTACAGCATCCAGTTTGGCGACATTGTCCGGGTCTGTGACCACCAGTTTTGTCTCTGCCTGAGTGACACGGTACTCTATTGCCCCGCTACCGAACGCGGTAAACAGCGGCTGATAAACCGCCCCCGCCCGCAGAACCCCCAGCACAACCACCAGCAGTTCAGGCGTCCTTGGCATCAGACAGGCAACTCTGTCACCCTTGCCGATACCTCTGGCAGCCAGCAGATTGGCGAACTGCGCAGACCTTTGCTGAAGCTCCGCAAACGTGTGACTGGAAGCAGCCCGGCTGACCCCTTCATAGTTCAGCGCCACTCTGGATGGGTCTTCCGCCCAGCGGTCACAGATCTCTTCACAGACATTAAACCCCTGTTTCAGATCACCGATCAGTTGTTCCTCAATGAGGGAGGGAGTAAAGGAATCGTAGAATTCCTGATAGTTAGCAATAGTCATTTCTTGCCTCATTATTATGTTTATTAAGGCCCTGCTGAGGGAAAACTACATTTATCCCGCACACAGGTTCATCCCTTTATTTGCACTTTTAAATCATCTTAATCTAATCAAACAAACCATCATTTCTGAGGGTTTCAATTTCGCTGCGGCTATAGCCCAGCCGCTGCATAATCTGTTCTGCCTGTTCACCACTCAGGGGCGCGGGCCTGACCGGTTGTTTGTCAAATCCCAGCGCAGAGTCGATTTGCCGCTCGCCGTTGTCACGGGTGACAATCATATTCCGGGCGATAAACTGAGGGTGTTGTGCCGCTTCAGATACGCTTAACACCGGTTCAACGCAGATATCCAGCCCGGCCAGCAACTCGCACCAGCTATCCAGATCACGGTGAATAAATTTTTGTTGCAGTAATGTCTTAAACTGGCGATCTTGCAGTGGCGGGTTGTCCTGAATGTTCATAACCTGCGCCAGCCGCTGGCGAAACTGAGGTTCCAGACTGCCGACCGAGATATAACGATCGTCTGCTGTCCGGTAGTAATCATAAAAGCCGCCACCATTGAGAAAGTTTCCTTCCGGTTCGGGATCACTGCCGCCATTCAGCGCCGCGGGAACCATCAACGCCTGCAACGCGAGGGTGTTATCGGCCATTGAAATGTCCAGATAGCAGCCTTCACCACTGTTCTGCCGACCAATCACTGCAGCCAGTATCGCTATCACGGCTGGATGTGAACCCGCAGCGACATCAGCCACCTGCAGTCCCATCGGTGCCGGGCCTGAGGCTTTGCGCCCCATATGGCTGGCTGCGCCGGACAGAGCCAGGTAATTAATATCGTGGCCGGCCCTGTCGCGATAGGGGCCGGTCTGTCCGTAACCGGTAAGGGAACAATAGATCAGCTGCGGATTAACCTGCTTCAGCGTCTCATAATCCAGCCCCAGACGCGCCATCACCCCGGGACGAAACTGCTCGAGCAGAATATCGTATTCACCCACCAGCTGACTTATGACACCCACAGCAGCGGGATGCTTCAGATTCAGAGCCAGCGACTGTTTGCCTCGGTTCAGATAACTGAACGCTGCTGACTGACCATCGACCTGAGGCTTCATGCCCCGCACCAGATCGTGCCGGGATGCCGACTCCACGCGCAAAATATCGGCCCCCAGGTCAGCCAGCAGCATGCTCGCGTAAGGACCCGGTAGCAGAGTAGAAAGATCGAGTATCTTCAGGCCTTTGAGTGGTGTTTTCAAAACCGACCTCAACCCGCCGCCTGAAGAATTTCACGGGCGATAATCAAACGCTGTACCTCACTGGTGCCCTCATAGATTGAGGTGATCCGGACATCGCGGGTCATCCGCTCCAGTGGATATTCCTGCATATAGCCATAGCCTCCCAACAGCTGTAAGGCGGTGTAACAGGCCTGATTAGCTTTTTCACTGGCAAACAGTTTTGCCATCGATGCTTCTTTGGCGAAGCTCAGCCCCCGCTGTTTCCGGTCAGCGGCACTCATCAACAGCAACCTTGCCGCTTCCAGCTCTGTCATGCGATCAGCAATCATCCATTGCAATCCCTGAAAATCAGCGATTGGCTTGCCAAACTGTTTACGCTCTTTGGTATAGGCGATCGCATATTCCATAGCAGCCTGTGCCACACCAAGTGCCAGAGATCCGATACCGATACGTCCGCCTGCCAGTTCAGCCACGGCGATTCTGAAGCCATCATTCAGCTTACCCAGAATGGCATTATCCGGGACTTCACAGCCATCAAAATGCACTTCATTGGTGGCCGAACCATGCTGCCCCATCTTCTTCTCAGCAGGTCCGACTGTGATCCCGGCAGCATCGGCAGGCACCAGAAAACAGGTAATCCCTTTGCCTTTTTTTGCCTCAGGATCGGTCACAGCCCACACCACAAAAACACCGGCAAACTCAGCACTGGTGATCCACTGCTTAGTGCCGCTAATCGCCCAGCCATTGTCAGTTTTTACCGCTTTGGTTCGCATCGAAGCCGGGTCTGAACCGGCCCCGGCTTCAGTCAGACAGAAGCTGCCACTCAGATATTCACCACTACAGATTTTTGGCAGGTAGTGCTGTTTCTGCTCTTCGCTGCCAACCACCTGGATTACCTCAGCGACCATGTTGGTCACTGACATAGTGACAGCAGTCGATGCACAGGCCCGGGCGATCTCGGTGATAGCAAGACTGAAGGCCACTGTTCCCGCTTCAGTGCCGCCATACTGCGCATCGATGTTGAGCCCCATAAAGCCCAGCTCGGCGAGCTCTCTGCAGTGGCCGGTAAGAATGTTTCGATCTTTGGTTTGATCCAGCTGCTCAGCAACAGGCGCCAGCGCACTCTCCGCATAGCGGCGGGCGGCATCCTGAATCATCTGCTGCTCTTCGGTAAGATTCAGATCCATCGGGTATTCCTGGTTTTTATTATCTGCACCCCGCCCGGAAATCATCATCCGGAACCAAATAAGGGTATTCCCCTAAGTATATACCCCAAATAAGCGCGATTCGTAAACAAAAAATTGAAAAATTTTCGTGTTTCAAACGACCTGATGCGGCAATGAAACTGCCTCAGATCATACTAATGTCACCTTTAAGCGTTAGTTTCATTGCCCTGAAAGTATTAACTGTTAGAATCCGCACCGTTATAAACAGTCACACATATGCACCAACTGAATTATGAATAAGAAAAATAAAATACTGATCAGTGCATGTCTGTTAGGTTGCAAAGTCCGTTATGACGGCAGAGACAATCTGATAGATAGCGATTTCATCCAACGCATGCAGCAACAACAACGTCTGGTACCGGTTTGCCCGGAGCAGGAAGGTGGACTCCCTACCCCGCGCGCTCCCGCAGAAATTCAGGATAAATTCCCCCTGCGTATCACCAGCAATGAGGGCGAAGATGTGACCCCGCAGTTTCTCGCGGGCGCCGAGAAAACCCTGGAAATAGCACAACGTGAAGATTGCTGTTGCGCTCTGCTCAAATCCCGCAGCCCCTCATGTGGTAACCTCGAAGTCTACGATGGCAACTTCAGCGGCACGATAAAGGCGGGGTCTGGCGCGACCGCTGATGAGCTTATGCGAAACGGATTTCCGGTATACAATGAAAGGCAGCTCGATCAGCTGATCGAATTTATTGAGTTGCTGGATAGCGGTGAATCCGACTCCCGACGCTGCGCCAGCTAGATGACTTTGCCTTCATGATGAAGGCACCAGAAACAGGAGACCCGTCCATGATCAAGGACGAGCTGGCCACGCTGACGCAATTTTACACCCTGATTATTGATTTCTTTGTTAACTATAGTTTTCAGGTGATCGGTGCGATCATTATTCTGATCATCGGCCTCATCATCGCCCGCTGGATTGGCAAGCTGACCCTCGGGGTCTGCCTGAGACATAATGTCGATGTCACACTGAGTAACTTTATCAGCAGCACCGTCAAGCTGTTACTCATCGCCATGGTCGCCGTGATCTGTCTGGGTAAGTTTGGCATCAGTGTTGCCCCCTTTATCGCCGCTATCGGTGCCATATCCCTCAGTATCGGGCTGGCGCTCCAGGGCGTGTTTTCTAACTACGGTGCCGGTTTCACCATCATCCTCACCCGCCCTTTTGTGGTTGGCAATACGATCCGCTGCAATGATGTCTGTGGTGTTGTTGAAGAGATCCGTCTGGCCTATACCCAGCTTTCAACTGAGGATGGTGAAATTATAACCATTCCCAACAAGCATATTGTCGGCGAAGTACTGATCAATTCATTTGAAAATACCCTTGTCGAAGCATCCATCGGCATCAGTTACTCGGCCAGTCCTGACAGTGCTATCAGGCTAATCAGTCAGCAACTGCATGCCAACCCCGCTATCGTTCAGGACCCGGCCCCTCAGGTTGGCATCGCCGATTTCGGTGATTCATCGGTTAATATTGCCTATCGGTACTGGGTTCCGACCAAGCAGCAGTTTGAGTTACAGTTTCAGATCAACCGCGCAGTTTACACTGCATTCAGAGAGGCCGGGGTTGAAATTCCATTCCCACAACGGGAAGTCACACTGAAAACGTCCCGGCCCGAGGAAGAACCCAAAGTACTGTAATGCGGTAACCTGACAGCAGCAGAACAACACAGTGGAGCGGCTATGAGCACTATAACCAGCGCAGATAAGGCGACAGACGCAACAGTAAAAGGCAGCTGCCTTTGTGGTGCGGTAAGCTACCAGTTCAGCGGAACACCCCGCGGCTTTCAATACTGTCACTGCTCCCGCTGCCAGAAAACATCCGGCAGCGCCCATGGTTCATTCATGTTTGTGAAACCCGATCAGTTTAGCTGGCTCAGTGGGGCCGAACTGGTGACACGTTACGAGGTGCCTGAAGCTCAGTTCTATGCCTCCTGTTTCTGTAGCCGTTGTGGCTCATCCCTGCCTTGGGAGGTGAAAGGTGCCGACAACATTGCCATTCCGGCTGGTACTCTGGATCAGGATCCGGGTGTCCGGCCGCGTCGCAATATATTTTTCGACTACCGCGCCTGCTGGTATGAACCCGGCAGCGAACTGGAGTGCTTTTCCGAAGGCCCGGTTCGAAAGTAGAACGGCTCAGATCTACTGACAAAACTCAGTCAATAAAAAAGGCCCCTGGAGGCCTTTTTTACTGACTGAATTTTTATCAGAATTTATCCAGCATCTGCGGACTAAAGTCATCGGTTGTGACGCTAAAACCATGCTGTTCAATGGTCTGCTCCAGCTCTCTCATCGAGCGGTGCAGATCCTCCATCGTGATGGTATTGTTGTCCAGATTATAGAGTTGCTCAGAACCGTTATAACTCCAGTTCATGATCACCATCGCATCCCGGTCCCCGTTCTCAATGGCCGCTTTTATCTTTCTCTGCTTACGATAGATTTTGTTGAGCATCTGTTTCAGATCCCAGACATAGATCACTTCATACATATACTCATGATGACGGTAACGACGCAGGAGCGAAATCACGACAATACCCCCGACCACAACACCGCTGACATTGAGCCAGAAATTGCTGCCATCCGGACTGCCGGTCAGTTGAATCAGCAGAGTGGATACGGATAACGCTATCGTCGCAAGCAGGATTACGATACCGATCATAATCTGTTTGTAGTGTTTACTATAACGCTCTTTATTAATCTGTTTCAGCTGCATATTTTTTACCTGAATAAAGAATGCCGCGATTATAGTACCTGCAGAGAGTAGCTCCAAGGTAGCAGATCAACTATCTTACACAACACATGAAAATACCCGGAGAGCACTGTAAATGTACAAGGTCATCCTGATTCCGCTGTTTGTCTTTCTCATTGAAGGATGCAGTCTGAATCCGCAACCCGTACTGCCCGAAACAGCGGCCTCCGACAACTGCGTTTCAGCACTCACCGGGTTGCAACAACTGAGTCTGAGATATACTGGCATTCAGCAGGGGGAACTGGTCGCTGGCGCGCCCTGGCTGCGCAGCAACCGGCTGTTTGACTATTTTCGCCAGCAAGATCTCAGTGCACAACAGTTAAGCGACCTGCTCAGCAACATGTCGCAGCTGGCCGCAACCAGCCTTACGTTTGAAAGCAGGCTCCTGCCCACTTCCCAGCTGCAGCAGTGGCAGCACAACTTCAGTGTTGCGCACCCCGACAGTTTTATCGATGACTGCAGCCAGAAGCTGGCGCAACGCCAGATGCAGACGTCTGATGATACCCGTGAATGGCTGCAAAGCTTACCCGAAGACCACGACTATCAGCCTCTGGCCAGAATTGCCGGGCTCTATCCGCTGACCGCTTTACTGTTTAAACAGGGCGTCATACGCGAACATAACTGGCTACATCAACAACCGGAAAAGCTGAAAAACAGTGACTGGATCACCTATGGGCCGCCAACAACACCGACAACCGCACCCGATATGAACTCTGTCTCTCGCAACAGTCTGGGCATCCCCTCACTCACGCCTGCCCTGCTGCAGGCGCTGCTTGAATATCACGCCCCCCTGTGGCAATTACCCGATAATGCACCGGTTAACCGCCCGGGTACTCCCTACTGGGATAACGATGAACTCAGCGTGATACAGCAACCGGTCAGCTTTACCTATATCAGCCATGGCATCTACCGAAACCAGATCACCCTGCAACTGAACTATCTTATCTGGTTTCCTGAACGTCCCCCGGCAAACAGTCTTGATCTGGTAGCAGGACAGCACGATGCCGTTCTGTTTCGGGTACACCTGACACAATCCGGCGATATTCTGGCCTATGACAGCGTGCATCTGTGCGGCTGCTGGTACAGTCTTATTCTGCCAAAAGAGCAAAGCTATTCAGCTAAAAGCGGTGTCTACCGTGAACCCACCTTTGTATTACGCACCGACAAAGGCCGCCAACGTATCTCTCTGACCGCGGACTCTCATCTGCTCATTGCAAGCCAGAGGAATGATCAGCCCTCCCCTGACATTAAACAGTATCAGCTTGAGCCATTCACCGATTTGCTACAGCTGAAAAAAGCGGACGCCCGACACTCAATATTCAACCGGCAGGGCTTCGTACCGGGCTCTGAACGACTGGAACGCTGGCTATTCTGGCCTATGGGAATCAGCAACCCCGGGGCTTTACGGCGTCCCGGAGACCATGCCATCCGCTTTGTCGGCAATCTCCACTTTGATGACCCGCTGATTCTGGAAAAACTGGGTGTAGGGGGCGAATAAACCGGTTTTCTGCTTTTTTCCTTCTTTCCGACTCTTGTCCCAGGCCGGAGGGGGACATACAATGTTCGGCTAAAATTATCTATCCGATTTCAGGTTTATAAAATCTATGCGAGCCAGCCAATTTCTGATTGCCACACTGAAAGAAACCCCGTCTGATGCCGAAGTTATCAGCCACCAGCTAATGCTGCGGTCAGGAATGGTCCGTAAAGTGGCCGCCGGCCTCTATAACTGGCTGCCAACCGGTCTGCGGACACTGCGTAAAGTAGAACGGATTGTGCGTGAAGAGATGGATAAGTCCGGTGCTCAGGAAGTGCTGATGCCAGCGATTCAACCGGCTGAACTGTGGCAGGAATCCGGTCGCTGGGAAAAATATGGTCCTGAACTGCTGCGTGTGCATGACCGCCACAACCGTGAATTCTGTGTTGGCCCAACCCACGAAGAGGTGATCACTGATCTGGTTCGCAACGAGATTCACAGCTATAAGCAGCTGCCTGCAAACTTCTATCAGATTCAGACCAAATTCCGTGATGAGGTTCGGCCACGCTTTGGCATCATGCGTTCGCGTGAGTTTATTATGAAGGATGCGTACTCCTTCCATTGCAATCTGGAGTCGCTGCAACAGACCTATGATCTGATGCATCAGACCTACTGCAACATCTTTGACCGTATTGGCCTCGACTACCGTCCGGTACTGGCTGATAACGGCTCAATTGGCGGCAATTCATCCCATGAATTCCATGTTCTGGCGGATTCCGGTGAAGATGATATCGCGTTTTCCGACAGCAGTGACTTCGCAGCGAATATTGAGAAAGCTGAAGCGCTGGCCCCTGCGGGCGAACGTGCCGCACCGACCGAAGCGATGACACTGGTTGATACACCCAACGCTAAAACCATCGCCCAACTGGTGGAACAGCATGGCCTGCCGATCGAAAAAACCATTAAGACCCTGTTTGTAAAAGCGTCTGATGAGTGCGATGCAGAGTTTGTTGCCTTACTGGTGCGTGGAGATCATGATCTCAACGAGATCAAGGCGGAAAAACTATCACAGGTTGCAACGCCTCTGGAGATGGCTGATGAAGAGTCGATCAAAGCGCTGATCGGCGCAGGTCCGGGGTCTCTGGGCCCGGTAAATCTGCCGATTCCCTGCATTATAGACCGTACCGTTGCACAGATGTCTGACTTTGGTGCGGGTGCCAATATTGAAGGCAAACACTATTTTGGGATCAACTGGGATCGTGATGTTGCCCTGCCGGAAGTCGCCGACCTGCGCAACGTCGTGGAAGGTGATCCGAGTCCGTGCGGTAAGGGTAAAATCATCATCCGCCGCGGTATCGAAGTAGGCCATATTTTCCAGTTGGGTCAACAGTATGCCAAAGCCCTGAATGCTAATGTTCTTGATGAAAATGGTAAAGCGGTGACCATGGATATGGGCTGCTACGGTATTGGTGTGACCCGGGTGGTAGCGGCAGCTATCGAGCAGAATTACGATGACCGCGGTATAACCTGGCCGGAAGCGATCGCACCTTTCACTATCGCGCTGGTCGCGCTGAAGTATGAGAAGTCTGAAGCGGTGCGTGAACAGGCTGACAAGCTCTATGAAGCACTGACTCAGGCGGGTTACGAAGTTATTCTGGATGACCGCGCTAAGGTCAGCCCGGGCGTTAAGATGGCAGATATGGAGCTGATGGGCATCCCGCACCGGATCGTAATCTCCGACCGGGGTCTCGAAGCCGGCACTCTGGAGTACAAAGGTCGCCGGGATACTGATAAACAGGAGATCCTCCTGGCCGAGCTCAACGCATTCATCGAGCGCACGGTGACTAAGTAAAGCGAAAAGCAGGCCTCTGGCCTGCTTTTTTTTAACGCCAGTATTTCACAATGTCGCCCTGTGCGGTCAATAAATTCTGCTCCGGTATCTGCTTATGGATAAAGCCCGGCTTCTGACGCCACCCAATGATACCGCCCACGACTCTGAGCGCTGGTACGAATTTTCAATCTATCTGAGTCGTCACTGCAACCTCACTGTCAGCCCGCTGATCACCTCCACTGCAGAAGAGTTTCACCAACAAATACCCCACGCTGATATCATTTATTGTTCTCCTGAGCTTATCCCCAGACTGATACGGGATTTCAGTTTCAGTCCATTGATGCAGCCTGTCGGGGTGTATGAAGAAGTAGTGATTGTATCTGGACCGGCAGCCTCAGTTCATTGCTTAAATGGTATTCAGGATAACCCGCTGGGTGGCATTAAAGGTACTTTTGCCAACCGACTGGGACTTACTACGCTGACGCAGAAGCAAATTCGGCCAGCATCGATGGAAAACGCCGACAACTGGCTGCAGCTTCTTAAAGCGGTACAACAGGGTAACCTGCCCTATGCTCTACTGAGTAAGAACTTTATCGATCAGCTCTCATCGCTGAGCCTGACATCGGTTAACCTTCTGGCCCGCAGCAACCTTTGCAAAGCATTTCCCCTGCTGATGATCGCGCCACAGCTTAAACACCAAACAGGCTGTTTGCGGGAAGCGCTTGAAACCATGGCTGATGAGCCCAAAGCGGTAGCCGTTCTGGAGAAACTGAAGAACCAGGGCTGGAAAAAACCGTCGGAGCAAAGCATTATTAACATGATTAAAATACTGCGCGGAAAGTAATTTCCAGCGCACTGACAGAAAGGAACCAGACTCATATGTATATCGCAATGAACCGCTTCAGAATAAAACCGGGCCATGAGCAGGATTTTATCAGATCTGGCAAAACCGTGACAGCCATCTTGACTCGGTGCCCGGGTTTATCTCCTTCAACCTGCTACAGGGAGAAAGCACAGAGGATTACACGCTGATGTCTTCCCATGCTGTATGGCAGGATAAAGCTGCATTTGAAGGCTGGCTAAAATCCGACGCATTTAAAAAAGCCCATGCGAATGCGGGTAGCCGCAGGGATATCTACCTGGGTCCGCCACAGTTCGAGGGTTTTGAAACTGTTCTCTGAACAGCTACCGACGGGCTTACACGACGATAACAACTTAATCATGTTTACGATAGATAGGACTCTTTCTGTGCGACTGACAATAACATTTTTGTTGATGCTGCTCTCATTGCCGCTGTTGGCGGCAACACAGGAAGTTGATCCTCAGCTACGGGAGGCGCTTAAGCAGGCATTTGCTGAAAGCAGCAGCTTTGAAGACCGTTTTGCTGCCGAGGTCTGGCTCACTGATATGTCGGGTCGAACCCAGCGCTACGTTACCAGTGATCTCGAAAGAATAGAGATTCTCAGAACGGTGCATGCCGAAGCCCGGCGGGTCGAATTACCCGTGTCACTACTATTGGGCGTGATACACACGGAGAGTCTGTTTAATCGGTTTGCAGTATCCGTGGTCGGCGCTCAGGGGCTGATGCAGGTGATGCCTTTCTGGAAGAAAGAGATCGGCCGGAACGATGATAATCTGACCAACATCAAAACCAATCTGCGCTACGGCGCCACTATTCTGAAGTACTATCTGAAACGCTCCAAAGGTAATCTGACGGAAGCCCTGGCACGCTATAACGGCAGTTACGGTAAGGTCTGGTATCCGGAAAAAGTGTATCGCAATCAGCGGCGCTACGAAGACTGAAGACGAAAAAACCGACCATGTGCCGGTTTTTTTAGCAGTTAACTCCGTTCAACGAATGACAAATCCACTATATTCCTCAGTCGCCTCCACGCGTGCACCCTTAACCTCAGCAACGGTGGCCAGCTCGGGACCAATAGTTAACCAGGATTCAAGCTGCATCAGACCAGGCTCCTTACCACAGGCCATCACCTCAACCCGGCCATCGTCCAGGTTGCGAACCCAGCCTGTCAAACCATTTGCCTGAGCAACCTCCAGTGTGGACTGGCGAAACCATACGCCCTGCACGCGACCGCTCACCAAGGCATGTAAACACTGCATATTTGCGATCCCCCCATCTGATTGAGTTAAAAAATATTCAGTTAAAAAGTGCTGAGTTAAATACAGCCGAGCTTACTTTTTATTAATCAAGCCCATCAATTCTGCGACGTTCCGTAATTTTGCCCCCTACTCACCCGGCAGCCGTCTGGCTATGCGTAAAAAGCTCCTCGAGCGTCAGGTTCAGCTGCTGCTGCCGCTCCTTATTCAGAGTGCGTAAGCGTTTATTGAGCTCGCTCTGCCAGCCACTGGCCGCCTCCATTGTTGCGCTCTCGGGTAACGGCCAGGGAAGCAGCTGATTGAGCTGATCCAGCGTAAAACTGCCCATATCCCGGGCCAGCAGATAATCCCCGCGGTCAGTGCGACTGATCACCGCAGCATCCAGTAAAATAACGTTATAACTGTCCCACTCACTCTGTTCAAGCCCCTCCACCTGCTGCAACAACTGCCGGTCAGAAAGCGCCTCGCCTTTCTGTTGCGCCTGCCAGAGTCGCTGCAATACCGACACCATGGTATGCAGATGGGAAAAATGCCTGCCCCGCCGCTGATCGCGATAGACCGTCAGCGCCCGGCTCAACTCTGCGCCCAGCAAGATAATAGTCCAGGAGATAAAGATCCAGGCCAGAAACAGCGGTACGGCGGCGAATGCCCCGTAAATCAGCTCATAAGAAGGGAACTGGGTGACAAAAAACGCAAATGCCCGCTTTGCGGTCTCAAACAAGATGGCGACGACCAGGCCACCAATGACCGCATTGCGCAGGGGTACCTTGCAGTTCGGTACGGCAGCATAGAGCAATGTGAATGCCGCGGCGGACATCAGCAACGGTAATACCGCCAGTAATCGGGCCCGACCGACCAGTTCGGTGGCACTGGTAAACAGTGACAGCGAGGCGATATAGGAGCTGACCAGAAGTCCCACTCCGATCAGAAGAGGACCGAGACTCAGGACCGCCCAGTAAAGCAGAAAACTCGACATCCCTTTACGCGGCTCACTGACCCGCCAGATACGATTAAACGCTGCCTCAATATTTTTCATCATCATGATAGAGGTAATAAACAGAAAGATCAGGCCGACCGCGGTCAGTTTACTTGCCTGGGCGGCAAAATCACTCAGGTATTCCTGCACTACCGCACCGGTGGCCGGCACAAAGTTTTCGAAGATCCACCCTTGCAACTGCTCTCCGCCCCCCTGAAAAGAAGGAATTGCTGCCAGCATTGCATAGGACACCGTCATCAGCGGCACCACCGCAAACAACGTGGTATAGGTCAGCGCAGAGGCATTCAGCACCCCCTGATTACGGACAAACTGGCGCACAAGATAGCTAATAAAATGCCAGATTCCCCGCAGGGTAAACAGATGATTACTCATCACAACGATCCTGTGTCGATGAATTAAAACGATATAATACCCTGCTGCTCTTTTGGCGGGTAGCTAAGCTGTATACAATATCGCATTACCTATCTATCTGCCGTTACAAACAGGATAAGTTCCATGACTGTTGAAATCTATCACAATCCACGCTGCTCTAAATCCCGCGCAACACTGGCGCTGCTGGAAGAGAACAATGTCACCCCGCAGGTGCGCCTCTATCTGGAAAACCCGCCTTCGGCTGAAGAACTCACCGAAGTGATCACACAGCTGGGGATTACCCCCCGCGAGCTGCTTCGCAAAGGCGAAGATGAGTACAAAGAGAACAACCTGAAGGACACCGACCTGAGTGATCAGCAGATTATCGCTCTGATGGTACAGTTCCCCCGTCTGATTGAGCGCCCGATCGTGATCAGCAATGATAAAGCCCGCATCGGTCGTCCCCCGGAATCTGTGCTGGAGATTCTCTGAGTGTCGAACGCCTACGTTCTGGTGCTTTACTACAGTCGCCATGGTGCAACCCGCGCCATGGCCGGTCAGATCGCCCATGGTATAGAGCAGAGCGGAATTGAAGCGCGCCTGCGAACCGTGCCCGCCATCTCTGCAAATTGCGAGGCGACCGAAGACACTATTCCGGCAACCGGTGATCTCTACTGCACCGAAGAGGATCTGAAAAACTGCTCAGGCCTTGCACTGGGCAGCCCGACCCGGTTTGGTAATATGGCAGCACCGCTGAAATACTTTATCGATTCCACCAGCAGTCTGTGGCTCAGTGGCTCACTGATCGACAGACCCGCTGCGGTATTCAGCTCCAGCTCCAGCCTTCATGGTGGCCAGGAAAGCACGCTGTTAACGATGATGCTGCCACTGCTGCATCATGGCATGGTGATCTGTGGCCTGCCCTATAGTGAGCCTGAGCTGATTAATACCCAAAGTGGCGGCACCCCTTACGGGGCAACCCATCTGGCGGGTCAGCACAGTGATCAGCCACTGGATGATACTGAAGCCGCTCTCTGCCTTGCACAAGGTAAACGACTTGGCCGTCTGGCCCTTCAGTTACACGATTAAAACGTCAGGATCAAACAATGCACGAAACACTCGTAAAAAAAGTGGCCATCAGCCGCGCCGCCACTCTCTTCAGCTATTTCGGGCTGCTGCTGCTATTGACGGCATGGCATCTGGTACTTTCTCCGCCTGATAATGCCAGTCCCTATAGTATATGGGCGTTCCAGACGGTGCCCCTGCTGCTGTTTTATCCGGCCATTCTGAAAAAGCACCTGCGGGGTCATATCTGGTTATGCTTTTTCATCACGGTTTACTTTATGCATTCAGTCAATATCGCCATGTCCGCCCACAGCAGCGCTATGCTCGGTCTGGCAGAAACCCTGCTGGTGATGACACTCTTTATTGCGGCCATGATGTTTGCACGCTGGCAAAGTCAGCTGAATAAACTCCGCAACAGTGCACCTCAGAACAGCACAGCGAAAGACTGAAATCAGGAATAACTTGTGGATCTAGACTCAATCAGGCAACAGTTTCCGGCACTGCAACAGCAGGTAAATGACCATCCTCTGATCTATCTGGATAATGCAGCGACCAGCCAGAAACCGGAAGTGGTTATCAACGCAGTAGAGCGCTTCTATCGCTATCAAAACGCCAACGTCCATCGTGGGGCACACCAGCTGAGCGAGCAGGCGACCAGCGCGTTTGAAGCGGCCCGCACCACGGTACAGCAGTTCATCAATGCCGCTTCTGAGCAGGAGATCATCTGGACCCGCGGGACCACCGAGGGGATCAACCTGATCGCGCAGAGTTATGCCCGCCCACAGCTGAAACCCGGCGATGAGATTCTGCTGACGGAGCTTGAACACCACGCCAATATTGTGCCCTGGCAGATTGTCGCTGAACAAACCGGTGCGCTGATCCGGGTAGTACCGATCAATGATAACGGCGACCTTAATCTGCAACGCTTCAGCGCACTGCTGAACGACAAAACCCGCATCGTCAGCCTCACCCATATCTCAAATGCACTGGGGACCATCAATCCGGTCGCCGGTCTGGTGCGTCAGGCCAAGGCGTTTGGCGCGATAGTGATTATCGACGGAGCCCAGGCCGCTCCCCACCTTGAAATCGATGTGCAGCGACTGGGGTGCGATTTCTATCTGTTTTCCGGGCATAAACTCTTTGCGCCCACCGGCATCGGCGTACTCTTCGGGCGCAAGACGCTGCTGGAAACGATGCCGCCCTGGCAGGCCGGGGGCGAGATGATCAAACGGGTATCATTCAGTGGTACCACCTATAACGACCTGCCGTTTAAGTTTGAGGCGGGCACACCCAATATCAGTGGCGCCCTGGGGCTGGCGGAGGCGATTCGTTTTCTGACGGCGCTGGACCGTAAAGCACTCGCACACCATGAGCGGGCATTGATGAACAGGGCCGTTGAGCTATGCTCAGCGATCCCCGGTTTCAGTCGTATCGGCAACCCCACCGCCTGCGCGTCAATCCTCTCTTTCCAGCTCAGCAGCCATCATCAGCAGGATATCGGTCTGATGCTGGATCAACAGGGGATCGCCCTGCGAACCGGTCATCATTGTGCCATGCCACTCATGGAACGACTGGGCCTGCCCGGCACAGTCAGAGCATCCTTCTGCTTTTACAATACGATGGAAGAGGTGGAACGCTTTGCCCGCGTGCTCGAGCAGATTAGCCTGGGCCGCAGTTTTGCAGTAGCCGAAACCGTATCGGAGCAATCGATCTTTGACGATTCTCCATTTGGCAGGGAGATCCGTAACAGTGACATTATTTCACAGCTGACCCCACTAAAAAGCTGGAATGACCGTTATCGGGAGATTATGCAACTGGGCAAACAACTCCCCGCTTTCACCTCGACGATGAAGAGAGAGCAAGACCGCATTAACGGCTGTGAAAGCGATGCCTGGCTGCGGGTCAGTCGTGATGATAAAGGGGCTTTATGGTTTGCCGCTGATTCCGATGCCCGCATCATTCGCGGTCTGATAGCGCTGGTACTGGCGGCTCTGAATGGGCGCCAGCCTGATGAGATTCTGGCGTTTGATATCGAGGATTATTTTTCCCAGCTAAATTTAACCCGTCATCTTAGCCCATCCAGGGGCAATGGCCTGAAAGCCATTATAGAAGCAGTGAGAGAGAGTGCCCGGCAGGCTTCAGCCTAAGGACCTATAAGGAATGTCAGGCCCGCAACGCGTCAGCGACCATGATCGTATTACGTCTGAAGACCCTGATCTGAAAGGTCAACGCTCATCGCCAGCCAGCCTCTCAGATCAGTCTTATTAAGCTGAGCTACCCTGCTTTTCGCGCTCTGCCCTTTCCAGCATCTTTTGCAGCACGCGGGATACCGCGACAAAACCAAACGTAGCCGTGACGCAGGTGGAAGCACCAAATCCACCACTACAATCGAGACGGGTATTACCGTCAGCAACCGACTTCATCTGGCAGACACTGCCATCCGACTGAGGATAGACCAGCTGTTCAGTTGAATAGACACAATCCACCGCAAAACGCCGCCCGCTTTTACTGAAATTGTAATAACGTCTCAGTAACGAGCGTGTTTTAGCCGCCAGAGGGTCATGGTTGGTTTTACTCAGATCGGTAATATTGATCTGTGTGGGGTCTGTCTGGCCACCCGCACCACCGACGGTAATGACCAGAATTTTATTGCGTTTACAGTGGGCGATCAGTGCCGCCTTCTCTTTTACACTGTCGATACAATCAATCACATAGTTAAACTGATGACCGATCAGCTGTGGAATATTCTCCAGAGTAATGAAGTCATCCACCAGCTCAACCTGACATTCTGGATTGATCTGTCGAATACGCGAGGCCATCACCTCGGTTTTTGGCTCACCGATGGTGCTATCCAGTGCATGTATCTGCCGGTTGGTGTTAGTGATGCAGATATCATCAAGATCGATCAGCGTTATTTTGCCGATAGCCGACCGTGCCAGCGCTTCAGCCGCCCAGGAACCCACGCCACCAATACCAATAACACAGACATTCGCCTGGCGAAACAGCTCTGCTCCAGCCATCCCGTAAAGCCGCTGAATGCCGCCAAAACGTTGATTAAAAGCGTCAGACATATGAATAACAGGCCTTAGAAGTCATCGTCAGTCAGTTCTGTGAGCACAACATTAGCACAGCGATTGCACTCACCCTCGATAAACACAATCCCTTTATAGAGATATTCCTGCGGATTTTTCATCCCAAGATTCGCTTCCTGACAGTGATCACACCAGGTTTCCTGCAGAAACGCCTGCTGCTCTTCCTCGCTACGGGCACTGAAGTCCCGTTCAACTCGATCTTCTTGCATTGGATTCCTCAAATCATTTTTTCGATGCAGGCCAGGCCTGACTGGCAGGCGGCTTCCAGTTTTCGAGCTGTTGTTTTACCGCCTGCTGAAGAAATAGCTCACCGATATCCGGATCACACAGATATTCACATCGCTCACCCTGCCAGTCAAATGCCACGCCCCAGGCATGCAGATATCCCCGGTCGGTCTCTGTCGGTGTTGCACCATGATAACGCTGATCACCAAGAATGGCCGCACCGATGCTTTTCAGGGCAACCCGAAGCTGATGCGTTTTACCGGTCAAGGGTCGCAGCAGAAACAGCCGCAATCCAGGCGCTGGCGAACAACTAAAAAAACGGGTAACGGCAGGATTGCTCTGACCGGTAGAGAGTTTCCAGCTGCCCCGGCGCGTTCGCTCCATATCACCCTTGATCAGCCCCTGCTTTTTGCGTGGCTTCTGGTCGGACAGTGCAATATAGTATTTTTCTACCCGTCTTTCCTGAAACTGCCGGGAGAGTATAGAAGCGGCCTCAGCATGACAGGCCAGTATCAGTAAACCAGAGGTCATCTTATCCAGTCGATGGACAAGATAGAGGGGGCCACAATCAAGATCTGCCGAGATTTGTTGCAACAGGCCGGTATCCGCTTCATCACGATGAACCGAGATACCGGGCGCCTTATTAATAATCAGATAATCGTCAGTCTGAACGACCAGTGAATAAGCCTGCATAATACCTGTCTTCGCTTAAAACAGCGATACGTATGCCCGAAGGGAGTGACCACGCCAGTACAGGCCGGTCAGCCGACGGCTGACCCAGTGCGCTTCAGCATTACTGGCCTCGATAGTCAGAATAGCAACCGTCTGTTCCGGCAGATCACCCGGTATAACCTCCAACTCATCAACTTCAGCGTAACGAGACAACATCTCCCTCAGCTCACTTTCAGTCACATCAGATGTAAAGCCCGCCAGAATAATCTTCATAATACGCCGTATTACTGAATCAGAGACCCAGGACCTGCTTAACGAAGGGAATTGTAACTTTACGTTTGGCGCTGAGCGAGGCTGAATCAAGCTTATCCAGCAACTCAAACAGATCAGCCATACTGCGACTGGCGCGGTGGATCAGGAACCAGGCGACCTCTTCACTGATCGTAAATCCACGTCCCCGGGCGCGCAGCTGCAAGGCACGCACCTTGCCATCATCATCCAGATTATGCACCTGAAATACCATACCCCAGCTAAGCCTTGATGCCAGATCGGGCAGGTTGAGACTGAGTTGTCGCGGAGCACGGTCACCGGCCACCAACAGCCGGTTATTTTCTGCCCTGATACGGTTAAAAAAATGAAATACGCCCTCTTCCCACTGCTTATTGCCCGCGATGATCTGTATATGATCAAGGCAGACCAGATCAAGGTGTTCCATTCCCTCAAGTACACCAGGCCCCATATCCATCAGCTCATCCAGCGGCAGATACACAGCGGTTCGCCCAACCGGATCGGAGGCGTGGCAAACCGCTTGCAGCAAGTGAGAACAGCCGCTATCACTGTTACCCCATATATACAGATACTGCTCCCCTTCACCCCGGGCAGCCTGATCAAGGGTATTGCACAGCAGTTCGTTTCCCTGGCAAAGGAAATTCTCAAATCGGGCATCATCCCGCAGTGTGATACCCAGAGGTATCTGAAACGGTTCAGGACTACTCATCTATATCAATACTTATTAAGGCCTGCAGCTGAGCAGCGGGCCTTTTCTCATCGTTTAATGTTTCTGAATGTGTAAGCTTTAGCGTACTTTAAGCCCGCGATCTCAGAGCGCTGAACGTTAAATCACTGCATCGTATTCATAACTGACTGTTCAGCAGTCATAAAGTTTACTACTTTTGTATCCCTGATGCAGATGACGAAGGAGCACCATAATAACGGCCGCAACGGGAAGTGCAATCAAAATCCCCACAAAACCAAATAGCTGCCCTCCGGCCATTATGGCAAAAATAACAGCCACCGGGTGCAAGCCGATGCGATCCCCCACCAACAACGGTGTCAGCACCATTCCTTCCAGCGCCTGCCCCACGGCAAAGACAAGCCCGACCCATCCCAGCATGGTAATGTCATTAAACTGCAGCATGGCAGCAACACCCGCAGCAACGATACCGATAATGAACCCCATATAGGGCACGATGCTGGCAAGACCGGCGATCATCCCAACCAACAGCGCCAGATCCAGACCGACAGTCCAGAGCCCCAAAGAGTAAATAACCCCGAGTGCCAGCATGACTAACAGCTGCCCCTTTATAAAGGCACCCAATACCTCATCACACTCCTGCGCCCAGAGAGTTACCTTTCTTTCAACATTGCGCGGCAGAAGAACGCCAATCTTATCCATCATGACATCCCAGTCACGCAACAGATAAAACGTCACCACAGGAATCAAAACCAGATTAGCCACCCAGGCCGCCAGCGCCAGGCCCGATTGACTGACACTGCTAAACAGTCCTTTCAGCAGACTGCCGGTCTGCTGCCAGTGACCACTCATCAGCGTCTGCACGCTCTGAAGATCAAATTCAGCAAAGGATACCCCGACATATTGCTCCAACCACGGGATCCAGACAGTCTGAATCATAGTGAACACCTGCGGCACCATTTTCAGCATCACCTGCAACTGATAGCCCAGCTGGGGTATCAGCAGAATCACCAGTAACAGTAAAACTGCGGTCATCAACAGAAACACCACAACCACGGACAGCGTCCGGCTGAGCCCCCGCGCTTCCAGCCTGTCGGCCATCGGATCAGTCAGATACGCCAGAAGCGCAGCGACCAGAAAAGGGGTAAGAATCGGCTGTAGCAGGTAGAGAAGGAACCCGACTACCAATGTAAAAATGAGAAAAAACCACCGCTGCGAATCACTCATGTGCTTTCCTTTTCAACCGGTCGGTGAAACACCCGTCCATTATTGTTGCTGCCAGCGATAGGTATACACCGCTGCAGCACCATTAGTACTCAACCGCGACGTTGGCATCATCCGTGGATTGAGTCGAACCGCCTGCTCCAGCGTCCGAATCCCGCCCTGTAGCTCAACCCGAAACAATACCCGGTCAGCATCAACGCCACTGATCCGCACCGCATCAACCGGCGGCAACTGGCGCAGATAATCCATTAACTGCAGATAGTCCTCGATATCGACTATATTAGCGACCTCAAGTTGCAATCCTGTTTCGACGTAGTTAAAACTGGATGCCCCCAGCGAGGCAAGTGTAAAGTCTGCTGACTCATTTATCACCTGCTGTATCTGTTCGGACAAAGCCCCTGAGGGCGTGATTGAACGGGCCTGACCATCTTTGAGCAACAGCCATTCTGATTGCCAGCCACCACCCGTGCCCTGAATCAGCCGTCCGATAAGCACCCCATCGGGCTGATAACGCTCGGAAGCCTGGAGTATTGATTCACGAAAAAAGCCCCACACATCACTCACGTCGACTGCATTCTGATCATTCAGATCTAACAGAGGCACACTTAGTGGTAAGCCCCGCAGGTCTGCCTGCTTTAATAACTCTTGGTATATCTGACCTCCCTGCGGCACAAAATCCCGGGGCGCTGTTCCGCGTTGTTGCACCAGCCAAACCAACGTCACGGGCCGGGCATGTCCGATCGCTTTCATGCCGGATTTCTGTAGCAACTGGTCGACCATAACCGGATCAAACTCAAGCACCAGCCTCTGCCCCAGCACCTCGCGGCCATCACCGGCCGATACAGGTGTCCGGGTCGCCTGATAACTAAACTGGCTAAGCCAGCCAGCGGGCTGACGCAACGCACTCACGACAGCGGATTTATTGACGACAGCACTGCGTCCGGATACTTTGATAAGTACCGTTTTTAACCCGGCTTGTAACTGTTCACCGGATGGCTGAGAGTGCTGTTCAGGCACCAGCAACTCTGCTGTATAAAGTCCATTTACCGTAGCTGCCTGGGTCAGGCTGCCGAGGCCTGTAAATACCAGCACCAGCAGACAGCTACAAAGATTGCGTATCATGATCGTTCTTATACCCTGTTTTGCTGCCCGGACAACAATCCCGGCAGTCTGAAAAAAAGTGTCTCTAAAACGGCATAAACTTTAACACACAATAGCCGCCTCACCAGCAACCTGATAGAATACGCCTCAAATTTTTCTATCAGTAATCAGCCCGAACAGGTTCATACAAACTATGTCTGCAACTGACAATAACACTCCTATCAGCTATAAAGACGCCGGCGTCGATATCGATGCAGGTAACGCACTGGTTGATCGTATTAAAGGCGTTGCGAAACGCACCGCACGCCCGGAAGTTATGGGCGGCCTGGGTGGCTTCGGAGCCCTGTGCGAAATCCCTGAAGGTTACAAGAAGCCAGTACTGGTTTCCGGTACCGACGGCGTAGGCACCAAGTTGCGCCTGGCAATGGACCTGAAGAAGCACGATACCATCGGTATCGATCTGGTTGCGATGTGCGTCAACGATCTGATCGTTGCCGGCGCTGAGCCTCTGTTCTTCCTCGACTATTACGCCACCGGCAAACTGAACATCGACATTGCAGCTGATGTTGTAACCGGCATCGGTGCGGGTTGCGAGCTTGCAGGTGCTGCACTGGTTGGCGGTGAAACCGCTGAAATGCCAGGCATGTACGAGGGCGAAGATTACGACCTGGCAGGTTTCTGCGTTGGCGTAGTCGAGAAAGATGAGATTATTGACGGCTCCAAAGTCAGCGTCGGTGACAAACTGATTGCACTACCCTCTTCCGGCCCCCACTCCAATGGCTACTCACTGATCCGCAAGATCATTGAAGTTCGTGAAGCCGACCTGAGCGGCACTGTTGATGGCAAGCCTCTGACTGAAGCACTGCTGGAACCTACCCGCATCTATGTTAAGCCGGTACTTGAGCTGATCAGAAAAAGTCAGGTAAATGCGCTGTCTCATATTACCGGCGGCGGTCTGCTGGAAAACATTCCCCGGGTTCTGCCGCAAAGCGCAAAAGCAGTTATTGATATTAACAGCTGGCAGATGCCTGAAGTATTCCGTTGGATTCAGACACTGGGCAATGTTGATTCCCGTGAGATGTATCGCACCCTGAACTGCGGTATCGGCATGGTTATCGTAGTCCCAGCAAACACTGCCGACACTGCGCTGGAAATTCTCAAGGAAGCCGGTGAAGCTCCATTTATTGTCGGTGAGATCGCGACTGCGACTGAGGGCGAAGAGCAGGTAGAACTGCTGGGTCTGGAGGCCTGAGAATGGCAGAGAAAAGCATTGTTGTACTGATCTCCGGCAGCGGTTCTAACCTGCAGGCGATCATCGATGCTATTGCGAGCGGTCAGATTAATGGCCGCATCGCTGCGGTACTGAGCAATAAAGAGGGGGCATTTGGCCTCGAACGCGCAGAAAAAGCCGGTATCCCTCAAATCGTTATCAACCATCAAGCCTTTGATAGCAGAGAAAGCTTCGATGCTGCGATGATGGAAGCGATCGATTCCCACCAGCCGGACCTGATCGTGCTGGCGGGCTTTATGCGTATTCTCACGCCGGCCTTTGTGCGGCATTATCAGGGACGGATGCTGAATATCCATCCATCCCTGCTGCCAAAATACAAAGGGCTCAATACCCATCTGCGGGCAATAGAAGCCGGTGACTCACAGCATGGCTGTACCGTCCATTTCGTCACTGAAGAACTGGATGGCGGACCACCGGCACTTCAGGCACCCGTCGATATTCTGCCCACCGACAACGCCGATAGTCTGCAACAGCGGGTTCACAGCGCCGAACACAAAATTTATCCGCTGGCGGTGGAGCTGTTCTGCGCTGACCGCCTCAAGCTTTTGGCTTCAGGAGCGGTTCAGCTCGATGGATCTACTCTGACACCTGAAGGATTTCAACTCATTCAGGAGTAACTGATGCGTTTCAGCACACTATTTATCTCTGCACTATTGGCTGTTTCGTCAATTCCCGGGCATGCGTCTGAGCTATTCAAGCCCTTCCGGGCGGTCTACAAAGCCCAGTGGGACCTGGGCATCTCTTTTGGTGGGGATGCTGTCGGCGTGCTGAAAAGAAGCGGCGATCACTGGGTATCTTCCCTTAGCGCTGAAGCGCTGATCGCAAAGGTAAATGAGTTTTCTGAGTTCACCGTTCAGGGCCAGAAAGTCCAGCCACAGCGTTACGAATATCATCGCAAAGTTATCGGTGGTGATAAGGATGCAGTGCTCCGGTTTAACTGGGATAGCGGTACAGTCATCAACGATGTGGCCAAGAAACCCTGGAGCATCGATGTTGCTGAAGGCACCCAGGATAACCTCAGCTATCAGATGCAGCTGCGGCTTGACCTTGCCGCCGGTAAAAAGACGCTTATCTATAAAGTAGCCGACGCTGGCAAAATCAAGACCTACCCTTTCATCAATCTGGGTACAGAAACAGTCACTACAGCTATCGGATCCTTTGAAGCGGTTAAAATCCAGCGCGACCGCGGCACTGATAGCAAGCGCGACACCTACATCTGGTTTGCGCCTGAACTCGACTATATAGTGATCAAACTACAACAGGTCGAAAAAAGCGGCAAAGAATACAGCCTGCTAATCGATCAACTGGAATTTACGGACCCCTGATGACCGCATACGAACAACAGGCCGAATCAATCTATAACCGCCTGATCGAAATGGAAAATGGCGCAGAGCCCAATCAGCTGTTTCTCTGCAGTTACCTGCTTGGCCATATCAGTCTGGTGAGCGCTGAGCAGGGCGAAACCGCCACAGAGTTCGATCAGCGGGTCGAAACAAGCCTGGAAGATGCATTTAAAATTGACCAACTCAGCGCTGAGGATCTGCACGATATTCGCTCACTCTGGGTTGAAATTAGCGAGACTGCGAAATGAATTTCGAAAAAGAGGGCATCGTATCAGTCTGGTATTCGACTACCGACTATGCCAGCATTCCTGACAGCTACTTCGAAGAGGATGAGCAAGGGCTTGATCAATGGGCCAAAAATTACCAGATTAGCCGCTATGACCCTGAAAATATGGAAACCAACGGCTGCGAAACCGGCCGCGACGCAGTTCGCAAAATTATAGCGCCATGCTCATGGTCTTATTCATACGGCGAAGCGGTGATCAAAAAGATTGAAAAACTCGGCGACAAACAGATCAGCTGGCTGATACTGATGTTCGATTTTGAGTATCGCGCTAAAAAAACCCATATTTTCGAAGATGAATATGTACACTTCGTTGGCTGTTTTCCATACGATATGGATGCAGGCAATTTAGACTGAAACGCAAGATAGTTCTCGACGGGTCGCCAATGGTCAGACGCTATATCTATTCAACGGATGAGTACAATGTGCGTAACTACAGCACACTGTTTCTCGGCGTCCTAGCCTTCGGACTGCTTTACAGCCTGATTGCCCTACTCTCTTTCCCCCTGCTCTGGTTCGAACAGAATCATCCCGACGCAAATATACTTAGCTATGCTGATGCCTTCTGGGCGTTGCAAATGAGTGCCAGCACCATCGGCTTTGGTGACTTTTATCCGACAAGCCAGGGCGGCAGAGTAATCGTCGCACTGATGTTCTATATCGGCGTTGGCATCGTCGGCTTTATCGGCGCTCAGATTGCCAGTAAAATGGTGGGATTCGCGGATACCAATGTCCGCAACCGGGAGTTACGCCTTCAGAACGATGAGATTCTAAAACATAACAAAGAGTTAGAACGCAAACTTGATCTTTTGTTTAAACAGTTAGAGCGCTCATCTGCAACAGAAAAAAACCAGTGCGATAACACCCCATAAAGCGAACCTCAAACTAACAAGCGCCTGACCTACCTAACAGGCGCCATCGGGCTGCCAGCGAAACGTTGTCAGACTTATCCGGCCGTTTAACACGGCAACGCCCTCATCCTGTAATCTTTTGACCTGCCGCTTATAGCCATCACTTCCCACCGGGAAAGAGATCTTCCCACTGGCATTGATCACCCGAAACCAGGGCAACCGGGTATCTGCTGGCAGCTGGCTCAGACAGCGACCGACCAGTCTGGCAGCCCCGCTAACACCCGCCAGGCTGGCCACCTGACCATAGGTTGCGACCTTACCAGGAGGGATGGCCGCCAAGACCTGCCAGATCATCTCATAGACGGGATTCTGCACCACAACAACACTCTCTTAAAAAAATAATGTAATAGATAACAATGTTAGCTCAAAGCTCACAACATCTTACGAAAGAGCAACTTTGTCACGCAGACCTTTAGCGAGGAACTACGCTCACAAAACAGCCGCCATTTAAAAACATGCATTTAAATATCAGAAAGGGGCCTGGAATATACCAGGCCCCTTGAGTGAGCGAAGCGTAAAACGATGAACAGCCGTTACAAAAAGGGGAACATTATAACGGCCCTTTCGCCCGTAGTTACAGACCAATGTATTGCGCCGCAACTACCCATAAATTAGTAGCTACTGGCAACAGACCAATCCAGAGTACAGCCAGAAGGGGAAATGGCCTTTAAAACTCTGATACACTGATCTAAACGTACTTTTAGTATAGCCGAAACTGATAAGTGTAAAGCCAATAATGCCTGATATTTACTCAATAACGTACACACTCTTGCTGGCATTATTGCTTGGTATTGCTCCAGCCAGAGCCTCGTCAGAGCAACTGCCGGGTTTTGACCCGCAAGGTATCGCGCAGTGGGAAAACGAAAGCTTTGCCGGAGAAACCCACTATACCCTTATCACAGAAGGCGACAACCAGCTGCTTGAAGCCAGATCAGATCATTCAGCCTCCGGTCTTTACTATAAAAAAACCATTCCAATCAGCCACGACACACGCCTCAGCTGGCGCTGGAAGGTCAGCAAAGTATGGCCCGCTGCCGCTGAAACCACAAAAGCCGGGGACGATTTTCCGGCCCGCGTTTATATCATTGTTTCAGACGGGCCCTTTTTCTGGCAGAAAAGGACACTCGTTTATGTCTGGTCGAACAACCAACCCGTTAATGCCCGCTGGCTAAACCCGTTCACTCACAGGGCCGTGATGTGGGCCGTCGACAGTGGAAACAGCCTGACAGGCCAGTGGACGCAACATACACGCAACCTTCAGGATGATCTGAAAACCGTTTTTAACAAAACCTATAGAGAAATTGTAGCGATCGCTATCATGACAGACAGTGATAACGGAGGCGCAAGCTTTTTAAGCTGGTATGACGATATCCGCTTATCCGAAACGCCGTCAGCGCCAGACTCTGCACCTCTTCAATAAAAGTACGGGCTTTTATTCAATAATAGGCGTATAATTTTGCGTTTTACAATTCCATTCCTTCCGGTACCTTCAAATATGTCAGACACACAAGTCGCATTCAGCGACCTTGATCTCCCCTCTTCCGTTCTTAAATCCATAACAGAGCTTGGCTATGAAACACCATCCCCCATCCAGGCAGCTTGTATTCCGTTACTACTGAACGGTCAGGATGTTCTGGGGATGGCACAAACAGGTACCGGTAAAACAGCTGCTTTTGCCCTGCCCCTGCTTAGCCGTATCGACCTGAAACTCAATAAACCTCAGGTTCTGGTGCTTGCACCGACACGCGAATTGGCTGTCCAGGTGGCTGAAGCTTTTCAGGCATATGCTCGTCACGTTCCTGGTTTTCATGTTTTACCAATTTATGGTGGCCAGAGTTACACCCTGCAGCTGAAACAACTGCGTCGCGGCCCCCACGTAGTGGTTGGCACGCCTGGACGTGTTATGGATCACCTGGATCGCGGCACGCTGATTCTGGATGAACTGAAGGCGATGGTGCTTGACGAAGCAGACGAAATGCTTCGCATGGGCTTTATCGATGATGTTGAAACCATCATGGCTAAAACCCCGGCTGAACGACAGACTGCCCTTTTCTCTGCGACAATGCCGGAACAGATCCGCCGCATCACTAAGCGCTATATGCGCGATCCACAAGAGATCAAGATCGCATCCAAAACCACCACCATGGAAAATATCGACCAGCGTTGCTGGATCGTTTCCGGTGTGAACAAGCTGGATGCGCTGGTTCGGATTCTTGAAACTGAAGACTGTGGCGGCATCATCATCTTTGCCCGCACCAAGACCGCAACCACCGAGATTGCCGAAAAGCTCGAAGCCCGTGGCTACGCAGCCGCCGCACTGAACGGTGATATGAACCAGCAACTGCGGGAACGCACGGTACAGCGACTAAAAGATGCCAAACTGGACATTCTGGTAGCTACCGATGTTGCAGCCCGCGGACTGGATGTTGAGCGTGTGGGTATGGTGATCAACTACGATATTCCCTACGACACTGAAGCTTATGTTCACCGTATCGGCCGTACCGGTCGTGCTGGACGTGACGGTAAAGCGATTCTGTTCGTTGCGCCCCGTGAGCGCCGCCTGCTGAAGCAGATCGAACAGGCAACCCGCCAGCCAATCAAACAGATGGATCTTCCTTCACGCGACATGGTTCAGGACAAACGTCTCGAATCATTCCGCGAACAGGTGACCAGCATCTTCAATGATGAAGATATGTCAGTTTACCGCGAGCTGATTGATCAGCTCGCCGCTGATACTGAACTGGAAACCCTGGATCTGGCCTCTGCCCTGCTCTACATGGCACAAAAAGATAAGCCATTGATTCTGCCACCAGAGCCGGAACCACGTCCACGCCGCGAGCGGGACAATGAGCGCGATAGTGACCGCGGTGCGAAACGTGAACGCATCAACTATGCGGATCTGGATGTCTACCGCCTGGAAGTTGGTCGCAATGATGGCGTTCAGGTTAAGAATATCGTCGGCGCAATCGCCAACGAAGCTGACATCAACAGCCGCCATATCGGTGATATCCGCCTGTTTGATGACCACAGCACCGTTCAGCTGCCCAAAGGAATGCCTCCTGAGGTTCTGCAGCAACTGAAAGGGGTTTTCATCTGCCGCAAAAAGATCGAGATCAGCCTGATGGAAGGTGAAATCGCTCGTCCCGCACCACGCAAACCCCGCGGAGACTTTAAAGGCAAAGGACGTAATGATCGCGGCGGTAATGACCGTGGCGCTCCGCGCAAGCCGCGCCCGCGTCGCGACGCTTAAGACAGATCGCACCACATGAAAGAGAGCCTTATGGCTCTCTTTTTTTTGCTCTGAAGATAACACTCTCAGCCGGATTACAGACCTCTCCTTACTCTTTAACAACCTTAATAAAATTAGCATGATACGAAGACTGTGACTGGATAATCCTCTTCGCGATCTCTATTCTATGCAAAGCCGTACATTTAATCGGCCAGAGATCTGTTTCACCCGCCCGAAACGTATAAAAAGCAAAAAAACTGCACCGATAAGGAAATACACTATGAAAAAAACAATGACTTTAGTTTCCATACTTGCCGTTTCAGTCGCTTCACCCGTCTTTGCAGAAGACAATAGTAATAATGAAATCACTCCTGAGTATATTGCCGGTTTTCTGGCAGGCGCATCTCTCACTGATGGCGCTATAATTGATAACTTAAGCTCAGGAAATGAAAGTGAATTTATACAGCGCGCTTACAGAACCCGGCTGGGTGAAGAACATCCTGCTGCTCAGCCTACCTATCTGGCTGGTTTCTGCCTCCCAGAAGGCGCAACAGAAGACTCCGTTATCAGCAACATCTCAAATGAGCTGAAACACACGACTCAACCCGCTAACAGCCCGCGTGACATTACCCTCTATAACACAATCAAGTCACTCTACCCCTGCAACGATTAGCTTCTCCGGTCGAGAAAATATAAAACAACACATGCATAAGACTACGAATTAGATACAATGCAGCAAACCTATAAACAGCACATATCTGTAGTTTGGAGAGAACGATGAGACGGAGAAGCAGGATAGCGGGCAAAGAGTATATCGCCCCCTGGGAAAAAGCATTTGCAACTGTGCTGACTCCTTTTGAGGAGTTTATTCACCGTCAGACAACCAGTGGCATTCTGCTCATGTTGTTTGCAGTCGTCGCACTTGTTATTGCCAATAGCCAGCTTAATGACGGCTATCACCACTTTCTCCAGCAAGAGTTTGTCATCGGGATGGAGGGCTTCCAGCTCTCAAAAACGGTACACCACTGGATTAACGATGGCCTTATGGCACTGTTCTTTCTGGTCGTTGGACTGGAGCTTAAACGTGAACTGCTGGTCGGCGAACTGGCAAATATAAAACAGGCATCACTGCCAATCATTGCTGCCGCTGGCGGTATGCTGATGCCTGCCCTGATCTATGTCGCAATCAATCCGGAAGGACACACCCTGAATGGCTGGGGAATCCCGATGGCAACCGATATAGCCTTCGCACTGGGTGCGCTGGCTCTGCTCGGTAACCGTGTGCCGCAAAATCTGCTGATGTTCCTTGTCGCACTCGCGATTGTCGACGACCTCGGAGCAGTTATCGTTATCGCTGTGTTTTATACCGAAACAATCAATATAGCGGCACTCATGCTAGCCAGCGTTATGATATTTGTGCTGATCTGTCTTAACCTGGGCGGCGTACGGCGCATTCTGCCCTACTCGCTTATCGGTATCATCCTCTGGATTGCTATGCTGAAAAGTGGCGTGCATGCGACGCTTGCCGGGGTTTTGCTGGCCTTTACAATTCCAATGAAGCCTAAATATGATCCGAAACGCTTTTACTCGCTGGTACGTGACAGTGCTGATCATATTAAGAGCCTGTTTGCACAGAATGAAAACATCATCATCAATGATGCCTTACGGTCCCGCGTCAGAGCTCTGGGGGAAGGGGTTTATAAAGTTCAGGCTCCGGCACAGGTGCTTGAACACAACCTGCACCTGCCTTCGGCTTACCTGATCATCCCGATATTCGCGCTGGCAAATGCCGGTGTACCGATTAACTGGGCTGAGTTTTCCGATGTTATCGCACACCCTGTCGCCGTGGGCATAGGCGCAGGACTGATTCTGGGCAAACTGATCGGTATCGCCGGCTTTACCTGGCTGGCCGTAAAACTGAAAGTCAGTGACCTGCCCACCGGCCTTAATTTTAATCATATAGTTGGTGTCGCCTTTATGGGCGGCATCGGCTTCACCATGTCGATTTTTATCGCCGAGCTGGGCTTTGCCCAATACCCCGAAGATCTGTTGATGGCTAAAACCGGGATTCTGTTTGCATCCCTCATATCAGGCTTAATTGGATTTGCCTGGCTGTTTTTCAAAACTAAAAAATCCAATCCGAACTAAATCCTATATGCTTAAAAACCAAAAAAGAGAGCCCTGGCTCTCTTTTTTTATCCGTCGGATAATTCCCCCGCTATCATCACAAACCTTTCTAGCTTCAGAACAATCACTGAAGCCGCATCAATAACGATTCAGAGCCACCTTCGCCAACGAATCCATGAGCCCTGACGCCATAGACCATTATTTAACCAGCGACACCGGCAAATAGACATCTCATTCTTTATGAACCAATCATAACCTCAATTTTATTCAATACCTCCCCTCTGTATCGCGTCACAATCAGATTCACACAATGGAGGAAATAATGAACGTTTCGATGATTCTGTCAATGTCCGTATTTGCACTTGCTGCATCAGCCTCACCGGGCCCGGTTAATCTGGTCTGCCTGAGCAGCGGTAGCCAACACCCCATTACAAAAGGATTAGCCTTTGTCACTGGCGCGACTCTGGGGTTTATTTTCTTGTTTTTCGCCGTCGGCATGGGCCTGCTTTCGGTATTAGAACAGATACCCGCTTTAACCGGCCTGCTTCGCTGGAGCGGCATCTTGTTTCTGCTCTACCTGAGTATCAAACTGGCGCTCTACGACGGCCAGCTAGCGGACACTCAATCCGGCCGCCCCCCTGGCTTTATGACGGGTGCTCTGATGCAGTGGCTCAACCCAAAGGCGTGGCTGGCTTCAGCATCAGGAATAGGCGCATACACCAGTGGAAACAATATCGCGGAGATCATTATTTTTGCAGCACTCTACCTGCCGATCTGCTGGCTATCACTCGGCAGCTGGGTATATGCAGGTGTGTTTTTGCGTAGATACATCACTCAGCCTTCAATACTCAGAAGCATTAATCGTACACTTGCCGCATTACTTATGAGCAGCTGTATCTATCTTCTCTTTGACTGAGGATTGCCTGTACTCGTTCGGCGTTGCGGCTATCATCCGTTTAAAGGTACGCTGAAAATGGGGCTGGTCTGTAAAACCGGCACTTAATGCCGCATCCACAATCGACCTCCCCTGCTTTAATTCCCGCTGCCCCTGTTGAATCCGCCGATTTACCTGATAGGCATGGGGTGTCAGATTAAAATGCAGTTTGAATGTCCGGATCAAATGTCCAGCACTGTATCCGCAACGAAGACACATCTCTTCAATCGTAATCTCTTTTATCGCATTTTCATCTAAATAATCCGCCAGCTCACGGAGCACACCCGGCATTTTGTCAGGCAATAGAAGCGGCTCATCTTCCACTGACAGCATCACATCAGCAAGGTATTCACTAATCATTGCCTGCTTAACCGCGAGACTCTCCTGAGAATTCAGCAGGCAGGCGGCCAGATCACAATACCCCAGATAAAAGCGGCGCTCAGAGATAATCGCGGTGCCAATATCCTCCCACTCGGGCGCCTTTAGCAAGCCCAAGCGATAGCGCAAAGCTGTTAGCCATTGGGTATCAATATAGAGCATAAGATAAGCCCAGGGCTGATTATCAATCGGGTTACAAGCGTGAACCCAGTCAGGGTTTATCAATACCAGATCTCCCGCACCGACCTGACAGCGATCTTGACGGTAACAAAAGGTACTCTGGCCTTCTGTGATAGCGCCAATAGACCACTGAGTGTGACTGTGAGGCGCGTAACACACCTGCCGGCCATCAGCCACCTTACGTAGCTCAACATAGGGCATCCGTGAATCACGCCAGAACACTGGTTTAGGGATGACCATGCCGTTTCTCCTAGCAGTCAAAACATTATATCTCCTTGCCCCGACAGAGATATCAGCGCTTCAGGCAGACTCACAACGCGCTTTCCTGTGGTATCAACTGATCACCTAACCTGATCACGCCAGACTCTAGTATCCGCGCACACAGGCCGCCATACCCCAACATGGCGGCGGCGCCCCCCGGCCCCAGCGCCTGATTCATACGCACGCAAGGGTGACACAAAGCAGTCGCCTCAAAAAGCGCCGATCCAATTCTGAATTGCTGATGTCTTAAGGCATTCAGATTTATACCACTCACCACCAGATTACGGCGTAGCAGCGCAGGATTAATCTGCTCAAGGCCAGTATAGATTTCAATCAGACGGATAAACTCAACAGAAATCAGTGTCACCTGTCGGGCCGAGCCGGGTGTTTTAGCACAACGATGATCGCCTTTCAGCCCAAGTCCCGCAAGTGCCTCAACAGAATCGACAACCTCGGGTTGCTGTTTCCGCTTGGGCCGCACACCAATCCACTCAAGCCTGCCGGGCTTCAGATCATGTAAGTATCGGGCAAACAGCTGTTTTTGAGTCATAAAGGCTAAAAGATTCCATCACCCTGCTGATCGATCATCTGCTTCGCTTTACGTACCATCTCGGCGGCGCAGCTTTCACTGGATGGCAACATATCCGCGCGAATAAACCGATGGCTCTGCTCTCCTTTAGTAATCAACCCATTGACCCGATAACCGCCATCTTCCCGAATCGGCGCAGGTGTTATGGTAAACCCCTGATACTCTTCGGATGGCAAAGCTTCTGGCTCTTTTGAGTTACTTTCAGCAGGCGTAAACATCGATTTAATTGAAGAAAACAAACTCATAACAACTCCCTAAGAATATATATCAACAGAATACATCAAGTCAGTTCAATCCGCAGGCACAAAAATGTATGGTTCCCCTCATGATTGCAACACAGATTTGTGATCATGAGGTGGTTTTGCGCTAATGTATTCGGAGTCTTTAATTAGGAATGTTTCATTCCTGCTCCACGATGAGCATCCGCGCCAGATAGCCCTTAAAAAACCGACAGCTTATAACAGCTGTTTTTTGTGACAGGTTTACTACCCGGACGGTCAACCCTTTTCATCATCACGCTCTGTTATTGCAAACCTGATTAAACCTGCTGTGACTGGTAAGGCTCATTCTTGCTTAAAACAGCATACGCTATTCGTGACAGCTTGTTTGCCAGAGCAATACAGACCGTATTAAATGATTTACTTGCTCTCAGCTTTCTTAGCCAGTCATACATCGGCCCCCGATAGTTATCCAATCGTGATAGGATCGCTCTGGCTCCGTGCACTAATAAGCATCTAAGGCGTTTATTTCCACGCTTACTAATACCTAATAACTTCGACCTCCCTCCTGTCGAATATTGCCGCGGCACCAACCCTAACCAAGCAGCCATTTCTCGACCGCTTTTAAACTGATGAGCATTGCCCACTTCTGCTGCTAATTGGCTTGCAGTCATATCACCAATACCAGGAACGGTTTTTAGTAGCTGGCAACGACTGCTTTGCTTAACCTGCCTAACGATTTTTATATCTTGTTCGGCTATTTGCTCATTTAAGTAGCGGTAGTGATCATGCATCACTTGAAGCTCACCTATGATGGCTGGGCATAGTGTAACTTTTTGTGTGCTTAGCCATGAAAACAGCTTTTTCATCGCTGAGTGACCACGTGGAAGGGATAAACCGAATTCCAATAACAGCGCGCCAATACGTGACATACAAGCTGTGCGCTCCGCTACGAAGCCTTCACGTACTCGATGTACGACTACCTGACTTTGTGCGTCAACTGACTTCACTGCGACAAACCGCATATCCGGACGACCTGCCGCCTCAGTAATCGCTTGCGCATCAATGAAGTCGTTTTTATTACCTTTAACAAAAGGTTTAACATATTGAGGCGGGATTAATCGGACGTCGTGACCATAACTCATGCAGAGACGGCCTAACCAGTGCGCGCCACCGCATGCTTCAAACGCAATAATGCATGGCGGTAGTTGTGCTATAAAAGTAATGAGCTGATGACGAGAGAGTTTCTTTTTGCAGACTTGCTTATCGTGAGAATCACGACCAATTAAATGAAAAGAAGACTTGCCTAAATCGATTCCAAGGACTTTGATAGACATGAGATGGTTCTCCTTGTTGGTTTCGTCGCCTTTCCAGCATAGCTGGTTAAAAGCGAGGGGAACCATCTCATTAAACCGCCGATCGGCGGTTTTTTATCTAGCCACTAGCAAGGCGCAAAGCGCCCTCTAGCAACTCAGGCTGTTTATTCCCAGCCAGTCACTTCACGCAGGCCGTCAGCGATCTGAGCCAGGGAGCGAACAGTCTTAACACCCGCCGCTTCAAGTGCAGCAAATTTCTCGTCTGCAGTACCCTTACCACCAGAGATGATAGCGCCAGCATGACCCATACGCTTACCCGCAGGTGCTGTAACACCGGCGATGTAAGACACAACAGGCTTAGTCACGTTAGCCTTGATGTAGGCCGCCGCTTCCTCTTCAGCAGAACCACCGATCTCACCGATCATAACGATCGCTTCAGTCTGCGGATCATTCTGGAACATTTCCAGAATATCGATGAAGTTAGAACCCGGGATCGGGTCACCACCGATACCAACACAGGTAGACTGACCGAAGCCAGCATCAGTTGTCTGCTTAACCGCTTCATAAGTCAGAGTACCGGAACGGGATACGATACCCACTTTACCTGGCAGGTGGATGTGGCCTGGCATGATACCGATCTTACACTCACCCGGAGTGATAACACCCGGGCAGTTTGGTCCGATCAGGCGTACACCCAGATTGTCACATACAACTTTACACTCAAGCATGTCCATAACCGGAATATGCTCAGTGATACAGACGATCAGCTTGATACCGCTGTTCGCAGCTTCCAGGATAGAATCCTTACAAAAAGGTGCCGGAACGTAGATAACAGATGCGTCTGCACCGGTCGCTTCAACCGCTTCAGCAACGGTATTGAATACCGGCAGACCCAGGTGCTCAGTACCACCTTTACCAGGGGTAACACCACCAACCATCTTGGTGCCGTATGCGATAGCCTGTTCAGAGTGGAAGGTACCCTGACCACCAGTGAAACCCTGACAGATTACTTTGGTGTCTTTATTAATCAGAACGGACATTATTATTTACCCTCCGCTGCTTTAACTGCCTGCACAGCTGCATCAGTCAGACTGGTAGCGGCGATGATAGCCAGACCAGATTCAGACAGTAGCTTAGAACCCAGTTCCGCATTATTACCTTCCAGACGTACGACTACTGGTACTTCTACGCCTACCTCTTTAACTGCACCGATAATTCCTTCAGCAATCAGATCGCAACGCACGATACCACCAAAGATATTAACCAGTACGGCTTTAACCTTGTCGTCTTCCAGGATGATCTTGAACGCTTCGGTTACACGCTCTTTAGTCGCGCCGCCACCAACGTCGAGGAAGTTAGCCGGGAAGCCACCGTGCAGAGAGACGATATCCATCGTACCCATTGCCAGGCCTGCACCGTTAACCATGCAGCCGATGCTGCCATCCAGCGCCACGTAGTTCAGATCCCACTCAGCCGCGCGTGCTTCACGCTCGTCTTCCTGCGATGGATCTTCCATCGCTTGCAGATCTTTGTGACGGTAAACAGAGTTACCATCAATCGCTACTTTAGCATCCAGGCAGTGCAGGTTACCTTCGGTAGTAATAACCAGAGGATTGATTTCAAGCAGGGCCAGATCTTTTTCTTTGAACATCTTGGCCAGACCCAGGAAGATCTGAGTGAATTGCTTAATCTGAACACCTTCCAGACCCAGCTTGAACGCCAGCTCGCGTGCCTGGTAAGGCTGCGCACCGGTAACCGGATCAATGGTCGCTTTCAGGATTTTCTCTGGAGTTTCTTCCGCTACTTTCTCGATCTCGACACCACCTTCAGTGGATGCCATGAACACGATGCGGCGTGAAGAGCGGTCAACAACCGCACCCAGATACAGCTCATTAGCGATATCAGTGCAGTCTTCAACTAAGATTTTGGAAACTGGCTGACCATTTGCGTCAGTCTGATAAGTGACCAGGTTTTTACCCAGCCAGTTCGCTGCGAAAGCCTGCGCTTCCTCAGGGGAGTCGACCAGCTTCACGCCACCGGCCTTACCACGTCCACCTGCGTGAACCTGAGTCTTAACGACCCACTTATCACCACCAATTTTCAGAGCCGCTTCAGCAGCAGCTTCAGGGGTATCTACCGCGATTCCTTTAGAAACCGGCAGACCATATTCGGCAAACAACTGTTTGCCCTGGTACTCATGAAGATTCATGCTCTAATCCGTCGTTTTTTTCACACTTATGAGGACTCTGCAAAACGATATAGAGAAAGTATCTTTTTACAGCCCAATTGTTTCAGGTAATAAACAATCCACCCTCAACAATAATCGACCGGGGTTACCCGGTCGAAACTTCAAACAATTGTACAGCGATTAACGCTTTTTACGATTAGCCATATGGATAGCATGGCCGTCGACAGCAAGTGCAGCTTCATGCACAGCTTCAGATACAGTTGGGTGTGCAAATACAGTCAGCTGAAGATCTTCAGCAGTAGAACCAAACTCCATAGCAATCGCAGCCTGAGCGATCAGCTCGGAAGCGATACCACCTACCATATGAACACCCAGAATGCGGTCAGTCGCTTCGTCAGCGATCATCTTCACAAAACCATCGGTATCATCAGCGGCCATCGCACGTCCGGACGCTGCAAATGGGAATTTACCCACTTTAATAGCAACGCCTTCCGCTTTAAGTTCCTGCTCAGTCTTACCGACCCACGCCAGCTCAGGATGAGTGTAGATGATGTTAGGAATTACATCATAATTCATCTGCGCATGATGGCCGGCAATAATATCAGCAACCATAATGCCCTCTTCAGAGGCCTTATGCGCCAGCATAGGTCCGCGAACTGAATCTCCGATAGCATAAACACCAGGCGCTTCAGTACGGCACTGACCATCAACGAAGATGAAGCCACGCTCATCCAGCTTAACGCCGGAATCGTCAGACAACAGGCCCTGAGTCTGTGGGCGACGGCCTACGGCTACAATCAGCTTATCGACAACCAGCTCTTTATCACCTTCTGCATCGGTATACTTAACCGTCACTTCCTGACCGTTAACTTCAGTACCGGTACAACGCGCACCCAGTTTAATATCCAGCTTCTGCTTCTTAAAGATCTTAGCCGCTTCTTTAGCAACTTCTTTATCCGCAAGCGCTAAGAAATCATCCATCGCTTCAAGCACAGTCACTTCAGAGCCAAGACGCGCCCAGACAGAACCCATCTCAAGACCGATAACACCGGCTCCGATCACACCCAGACGCTTAGGCGTTTCATCGATATCCAATGCGCCTGCGTTGTCCAGGATCAGACCATCAGTCAATGGTGCAGGTGGAATATTAACCGGAACAGATCCGGAGGCGAGAATAACATTCTCAGCCGCATGAACAGTGGCAGAACCATCTGCAGCAGTCACCTGTACCTGCTTGCCAGCCAGCAGCTTACCCATGCCCTGCAGCAGGGTAACGCCATTAGCTTTAAACAGACCGGCAATACCGCCAGTCAGGTTGCCAACGATTTTATCCTTGCGGGCAACCATCTTCTTAACATCCATGGTGACATCACCGGTCTGAATGCCGTGCACATCCGCGTGCTGAGTCTTATGGAACTGATGAGTCGACTCAAGCAGCGCCTTAGACGGGATACAACCAACGTTCAGACAGGTACCACCCAGAACGGCTGCACCCTTATCATCCACCCATTTCTCAACGCACGCAGTTTTCAGACCCAACTGTGCAGCACGGATAGCAGCAACATATCCGCCAGGCCCTGCACCAATAACAATTACGTCAAATTTATCAGACATTTATTACCTACCTATCTATTCGTTCTAATAAGGGACCGACTCAGACTTCCAAAAGCATACGTGCAGGGTCTTCCAGAAGGTCTTTAATAGTCACGAGGAATTGTACCGCTTCCTTACCATCAATCATACGGTGGTCGTAGGACAGCGCCAGGTACATCATTGGCAGAATTTCTACCTGTCCATTCACCGCCATTGGGCGCTCCTGGATCTTATGCATACCCATGATTGCAGTCTGTGGCGGATTCAGAATCGGCGTAGACATCAGGGAACCAAACACACCACCGTTGGTGATCGTGAAAGTACCACCCTGCATATCATCAAGACCCAGCTTACCGTCACGACCGCGCTTACCGAAGTCAGCAATAGTAGACTCGACATCAGCCAGACTCATCGCATCGGTATCACGCAGAACCGGTACCATCAGGCCACGTTCCGTAGACACGGCTACACCGATATCCTGATAACCATGGTAAACCATATCGTTACCATCGATTGATGCGTTCACCGCAGGGAATCGTTTCAGCGCTTCAGTGGCTGCTTTAACGAAGAATGACATGAAGCCCAGACGCGTACCATTGTGAGTCTTCTCGAACAGTTCTTTATACTGCTTGCGCAGCTCCATAACCGGCTTCATGTTAACTTCATTGTAGGTGGTCAGCATCGCTGCATTCTGCTGCGCTTCAACCAGACGCTTAGCGATAGTGGCACGCAGACGGGTCATCGGAACACGTTTTTCAACGCGCTCACCAGATGCAATGTTCAGAGCGGCAGCATTATCAACTTTAACCGGCGCAGCAGGTGCTGCAGCTGGCTTGTTCTTGAGGAAGTTAACCACGTCCTCTTTGGTGATACCGCCATTTTTACCGGTACCCGGAATCTGATTGGCATCCAGACCATTCTCTTCAATCAGCTTTCGCGCTGCCGGGCCTACTTTCTCCGCATCGGTGCTGGCAGATGCGTCAGCGGCCGGAGCAGCGGCTGCCGGTGCAGAAGCCGCTGCAGGCGCTGCAGATGCTGCGGCACCCGCTTCAAAGATCGCCAGGACCTCTTCACTCAGAACCGTATCGCCTTCACCCTTGATAATCTCTTTGATCACACCATCAGCAGGCGCAACCACTTCCAATACAACTTTATCTGTTTCAATATCAACGATCAGTTCATCGGTTGAACAAGCCTCACCCGGCTGTTTGTGCCAGGTCGCTACAGTACCGTCGGCTACGGATTCAGGGAAGGTCGGCGTTTTGATTTCGATTGACATGTTTTTTCCTTTCTCAGTGCTACTAACAGGCGCTTTTATCCGGCCTGTTAGCCATTGATTGCTTCATTAACCAGTTTTTCCTGCTGCTCAAGGTGTACAGAGATGTAACCTACGGCAGGAGCTGCGGCGTGTGGACGACCCACACCTTCCAGATGAATCTTGTCATTGTGACGAGCCAGTGCATGGCGCATATGATGCTGAGAACAGTACCATGCCCCCTGGTTCATTGGCTCTTCCTGACACCAGACAACCGATTCCAGGTTAGTGTATTCTTTAATCGCGTCGAACATCTGATGCTCAGGGAACGGGTACAGCTGTTCGATACGGATAATGGCAACATCGTCTTTTTCCAGCTCAGCGCGACGGTTATACAGGTCGTAATAGACCTTGCCGCTACACAGCACCAGACGTTTGACTTTCTTCGGATCCAACTGATCCGTTTCCGCAATCACTGGCAGGAACGCACCTTCAGATAATTCTTCAAGGGATGATACCGCCTGTTTATGGCGCAGCAGACTCTTCGGCGTCATAACCACCAGAGGCTTACGCAAAGGCCGGACGATCTGACGACGCAACAGGTGGAAGATTTGCGCCGGCGTAGTCGGCACACAGACCTGAATATTATGTTCCGCACACAGTTGCAGGTAACGCTCCAGACGGGCTGAAGAATGTTCAGGGCCCTGCCCTTCGAAACCATGCGGCAGCAGCATTGTCAAACCACAGAGACGCGCCCACTTGTGCTCTCCACTGGTAATGAACTGATCAATTACCACCTGAGCACCGTTAGCGAAATCACCGAACTGAGCTTCCCAGATAACCAGAGCATTCGGCATCGTGGTCGCATAACCATATTCAAACGCCAGCACCGCCTCCTCAGAGAGGAATGAGTCATGCAAAGTCAGTCTTGGCTGATCAGCCGCGATATTTCTAAGCGGCTCATACACCTCACCACTGCGCTGATCATGCAGCACGGCGTGACGGTGTGAGAAGGTGCCACGGCCAACATCCTGACCGGTCAGACGTACCGGATACCCCTCAGCCAGAATCGAAGCATAGGCCAGTGACTCAGCCATACCCCAGTTCAGCTCCATGGCACCAACGGCCATACGCTTACGGTCATCGTAGATTTTCTGAACCTGGCGCTGAACCTGGAACCCCTCAGGGACTTCACAGATTTTGGTACCCAGCTCCTGCAGTAGTTTAGTGTCTACCCGGGTATCACACTCAAATGACCACTCATGGCCAAGATAAGGGGTCCAGTCTACAAACAATTCCTGATTCGGTTTCATCACCAGAGAATGGGTTACGTGTTTGCCATCCTCAAGATCTTTGCGGTATTCCTGCTCAATCTGCCTGGCCTGCTCTTCAGTAATCACGCCTTCGGCGATCAACTTTTGTGCGTAGATGTCACGGGTGGATTTCTGTACCTTGATCTGCTTATACATCAGCGGCTGCGTACCAGACGGCTCGTCCGCCTCGTTATGACCGCGACGACGGTAACAGACCAGATCAACCACCACATCTTTTTTAAATTCGGTACGGTAATCAACGGCCAACTGAGTCACAAAGCGAACCGCTTCAGGGTCATCACCGTTCACATGGAAAATCGGTGCCTGTACCATTTTAGCGATATCAGTACAGTATTCAGACGAGCGTGAATCTTCCAGTTTGTTCGTGGTAAAACCAACCTGGTTGTTCACCACGATGTGGATAGTGCCGCCGGTTTTGTATGCACGGGTCTGAGACATCTGGAATGTCTCCATCACCACACCCTGACCTGCAAACGCCTGATCGCCGTGAATGTTGACCGGAAGTACGGTTGTGCCAACAGGATCCAGACGACGGTCCTGACGGGCACGTACAGACCCTTCAACTACCGGTGCGGAGATTTCAAGGTGAGACGGGTTAAATGCCATCGCAAGATGAACTTCACCGCCCCCGGTCATAACGTTGGATGAGAAACCCTGGTGGTATTTGACGTCACCGGAGGTTTCCAGTGTTTTCTTACCTTCAAATTCACCGAACAGCTCCGCCGGGTTTTTACCGAAGATATTCACCAGAGTATTCAGGCGCCCCCGGTGAGCCATGCCGATCACGACCTCACGGGTACCCTGCTTACCAGCACGTTGAATCAGTGTATTAAGGGATACGATGAGAGATTCACCGCCCTCCAGACCGAAACGTTTAGCGCCGGCAAAGCGTGAACCAAGATATTTTTCCAGGCCTTCAGCCGCAGTCAGACGCTCAAGCACCATCATCTTTTTGTCGACATCGACAACCGGATGGGAGCGAACAGGTTCCAGACGAGACTGAATCCAGCGTTTCTCCTGAGTATCAACGATATGCATATACTCAGCACCCACTGTTGTACAGTAGGTTTTCTTGAGATCCTGAATAATCTCTTTTAGCGTCGCTTCTTCTGTACCGAAGAACAGAGAGCCCAGCTGGAATGTTGTATCAAAATCGGCTTCAGAGAGTTCATGGAAGCGTGGATCAAGATCCGGTACCGGTTCACGCTCCATCAGATTCAACGGATCGATATCCGCAGCCTGATGGCCACGCACACGATAAGCATTGATCATCCGCAAAACACGAATCTGCTTCTTCTCATGTTCAGAGCTCTGACCACTGCCTGCAGCAGGTGCCGCACGACGCTGGTTCTTAGCCAGATACAGAAAATGGTCCTGAACCGTAGAATGTGGAACATCTCGGGTCAGATTGTCGCCGACTTTTGGGAGTCGATCGAATTCTTCACGCCACTCCTGAGGAATCGCGTTGGGGTCCATCAGATAGGATTCATATAGCTGCTCAATGTAAGATAGGTTGCCACCGTATAGATGGGCATTCTTCCACATCAGCTCCATTATGCCTTCTTGCATTCTTGATCACCCTGGCTCAGGGGTACTATCGAAGTCCAGGATGCACCACGTCCCGTCCAACTGGCCTGTTCCGGCCGTCCCCTGTTTAGTTACCGTTTATTATTGCTCACGTATATAGCCTGATAGAGGTACAGGTATACGGGGCGTGATTCTACGCTTTTTAAAGCGAGGTTTATATATCAATGCAGAGGGAATTCTAAAAACTTTCCATACAAACAGATATAAGTCTTTTGACTAGTACATAGGTAAAAGTCAAAAAAAAGCGGCTCCCAATGGGAGCCGCTTAGTTTGCAATCAGGTCGCTTGTGAAATCAACATGTTGCGGATCTTTCCGATTGCCTTAGTGGGATTAAGTCCCTTAGGGCAAACATTGACACAGTTCATGATTCCGTGGCAACGGAACACACTGAACGGGTCATCAAGCTCAGCCAGTCGCTCTGATGTTGCAGTATCACGAGTGTCCGCCAGGAACCGGTATGCCTGTAGCAAACCAGACGGACCGATAAACTTGTCCGGATTCCACCAGAAAGATGGACATGCAGTTGAACAGCACGCACAGAGAATACACTCGTACAGCCCGTCCAGCTCAGCCCGTTCCTCCGGCGACTGAAGACGTTCGATAGCCGGCGGCGGGGTATCATTGATCAGGAACGGCTTAATCTTCTCGTACTGCTTGTAGAACTGACTCATATCTACAACCAGATCACGAATCACCGGCAGACCCGGCAGCGGACGCAGCACCAGCTTGTCGTTTTCAACAACCTCAGACAGCGCTGTAATACATGCCAGACCGTTCAGGCCGTTCATATTCATACCATCAGAACCACACACACCCTCACGGCATGAACGACGGTAACCCAGTGTCGGATCCTTATCTTTCAGTAGCTGTAACAGATCCAGCACCATGATGTCCTTGCCACCCGGGATATCAATATGGATATCCTGCATGTAAGGTGCATCATCAATTTCAGGATTATAGCGATATACACTTACCAGCATCGTAACAACCCCTTAGTAAGTTCGAACTTTTGGTGGAAATGCTTCGACTGTCTTCGGAGCAAAGTTAACATCACGCTTGGTGATCTCTTTGGTCTTCGGATCAAACAGTGAGTGGCACAACCAGTTTTCATCATCACGCTCGGTGAAGTCATTACGGGCATGCGCACCGCGACTCTCCGTACGGGTCAGAGCGGCGATAGCCGTCGCTTCAGCAACTTCCATCAGGTTCTCAAGCTCCAGCGCTTCGATACGTGCAGTGTTGAAAGACTGAGATTTATCTTCCAGATGCAGGTTCTCCACACGAGTGCGGATCTCCTTAAGCATCTCCAGCCCCTTCTCCATGCTTTCGCCTTCACGGAATACACCGAAGTAAAGCTGCATGGTTTTCTGAAGATCAGCACGAACCTCAGCAACACTCTCACCACCGGTGGAGTTGTTCAGGCGATTCAGACGCGCCATGGCACGCTCGATATCAGCTTCAGTCGCATTTTCAGCGGAGTAACCGGCTGCCATCTGCTTCTCAATCTGAATACCGGCAGCACGACCGAATACAACCAGATCAAGCAGCGAGTTACCACCCAGACGGTTAGCACCGTGTACCGACACACAGGCTACCTCACCACAGGCAAACAAACCGTCAATGATCTGATCATTACCGTCAGCATCACGACCAATAGCCTGACCACCGACATTAGTGGTAACACCACCCATCTGATAGTGACAGGTCGGAACGACAGGCACAGGTTCTTTAACCGGGTCGGCGTGGGCGAATGTTTTAGACAGCTCACAGATACCCGGCAGGCGAGACTGCAACACTTCCTCTCCCAGATGATCCAGTTTCAGGAACACATGATCGCCATTCTCACCACAACCACGGCCTGCCAGAATTTCCAGCACCATCGAACGGGCAACAACGTCACGACCAGCCAGGTCTTTAGCGTTTGGAGCATAACGCTCCATGAAGCGCTCGCCATCCTTATTGACCAGATAGCCACCTTCACCACGGCAACCTTCCGTTACCAGCACCCCCGCACCCGCTATACCGGTTGGGTGGAACTGCCACATCTCCATATCCTGAGCAGGAACACCTGCGCGCAGAGACATCCCCATACCGTCACCGGTATTGATCAGAGCGTTCGTGGTTGACTGGAAGATACGTCCGGCACCGCCGGTCGCAAGTACAGTGGCCTTAGCTTTAACGTAAACCGTTTCACCGGTTTCGATACAGATAGCGATAACACCAACAACCGCTTCATCTTTATTCTTTACCAGATCAACCGCATACCATTCATTCATGAATGTGGTACCGGCTTTCATATTTGCCTGATAAAGCGTGTGCAGCAATGCATGACCGGTACGGTCAGCTGCAGCACAGGTACGGGCAGCCTGACCACCCTCACCGAAGTTTTTAGACTGACCACCAAAAGGACGCTGATAGATACGCCCCTCTTCAGTACGAGAGAACGGCAGACCCATATGATCCAGCTCAAATACCGCCTGCGGACCTACGGAACACATGTACTCGATAGCATCCTGGTCACCGATATAATCGGAGCCCTTGACGGTATCATACATGTGCCAGCGCCAGTCATCGTTCGGATCAGCACTGGCAATCGCACAGGTAATACCACCCTGAGCAGATACAGTGTGAGAACGGGTTGGAAATACTTTAGTAATACATGCGGTATTCAGGCCACCCTGGGCCAGTTGCAGTGCTGCGCGCATTCCCGCGCCGCCGCCGCCAATAACAATACCATCAAAAGTCAGCGTACGTAGCTTGCTGCTCATCTTACACTCCCCACAGAATCTGAATGCCCCAAACGACGTAGATAAACGTCAGAAGACCACAAGCTGACTGGAACAAGAAACGAATGCCCGTTGGCTTAATGTAGTCAGTTGAGATTGACCACATACCGATCCATGCGTGTGCCGCCATGGATAACAAAGCCATGAGCGTAAAGACACGCATAGCGGTACATTCGAACAGCTCTTTCCACTGCTGATAATCCAGATTCGGACTAAACAGCATGTAACCAATCATAAAGACTGTAAAAGCAAGCAGCACAACAGCAGTTACACGCTGGATCATCCAGTCGTAAAGACCGCTTCGGCCAAAACTTGTAATTGAAGTTACCATATCCATACTCCTGCCAGCAGAATAGAAACAGCAGAGACGACCAGGGTAACCTTGGCAGCCATCTTACCGCTTTCCAACTCTTCAAAATGACCTAAATCCATCACCAGGTGTTTGATACCGGCAAAGAAATGATACAGCAACGCTGAAACCAATCCCCAGGCAATCAGCTTCGCAAAGAAGCTCTCTGTCAGCATCTGTGCAGCAGCTTCAAAGCCCTGTTCAGATTCAAGAGACATTCCAAGTGCATACAGCATAAAGAACGCGCCAAAGAACAGCGCCAGCCCCGTCACACGGTGCAGTATGGAAGTGATAGCCGGAAGTGGCTGTTTAATAGTTCGTAGATCTAAGTTTACGGGTCTTTTCTCGTTCACGGCTCTTGTTCACACTTATGTTAAGCCCAAAATTGCAGGGCCAGGTTGTTAAATGTAGTGTACAAAGACAAAGATAAGCACCTCGGTCCAGCGCCCGCCCCCCATCCCAAAAATGAGGAATGCAAGCTGGAAACGGAGTATACCAGCAAATTGTCGCAATACAATTAATCAACACCCTTTCTAAGTCTATTGTCTAGTGCTTTTCTAACTTAACACCGAAGAAAAACGACCTACAACTAAATGATTATTCAGCTGATTTCGGTTTCCTGATAAGCATCCTTTCAAACACATCAGACCTTTGTTGCACTGCGACAAAAGGAGGCTCGATTGAATTGACAAACGCAATCAACTCTCTATAGTGTCAGGGTCCTATTTCGAGCTAAAACTCATATATTGTGACTATAATAAAAGGGCAGCCAGTGGCTGTAGGTTTAACTGCAAACCCTGCTGTACGTGGCGAACGATCACCCCTTATACAATTTATAAAGTCATTCAGATTAAACAGAAATGATAGGAGCCTATAATGGCTGACAAGAAAGCACGCTTAACAGTCGACGGTATCGACGAGGTTTTTGAATTGCCGGTTTACACCGGAACAATGGGACCTGATGTTATTGATGTTCGCGCTCTGACTGGTAAAGGTATGTTCACATACGATCCAGGCTTTGTTTCTACTGCGGCTTGTGACTCCGCTATTACTTACATTGATGGTGGCCAGGGCGTACTTCTGCACGGCGGTTACCCAATTGAACAGCTGGCAGAAAAATCTGACTACCTGGAAGTTTGCTACCTGTTATTAAATGGCGAACTGCCAACCCCTGAACAGAAAGCAACGTTCATAGCGACAGTGAAAAACCATACAATGGTTCACGAACAGATGAACCACTTCTTTAATGGTTTCCGTCGCGATGCTCACCCAATGGCAATCATGGTTGGCGTTGTTGGCGCGCTGTCTGCATTCTACCACGACTCCCTTGATATCGATGATGCTCATCACCGCGAAGTCTGCGCCTACCGCCTGATCGCTAAAATGCCAACCATTGCGGCCATGTGTTACAAATACAGTATCGGCCAGCCATTCCAGTATCCACGTAACGATCTGGATTATGCAGACAACTTCCTGCAGATGATGTTTGGTAATCCATGTGAAACTTATGTAACCAATCCTGTCCTTGCCAAGGCGATGGATAAGATCTTCCTGCTTCACGCTGACCATGAGCAGAATGCATCAACATCAACTGTTCGCTTAGCAGGCTCCTCTGGCGCCAACCCATTTGCTTGTATCGCATCCGGTATCGCCGCTCTATGGGGGCCAGCTCACGGTGGCGCCAACGAAGCCGTTCTGACCATGCTCAACGAGATTGGCGATGAAGCCAACATTGAAGAGTACATTCAGCGCGCTAAAGATCCTGAAGATTCATTCCGACTAATGGGCTTCGGTCACCGCGTCTATCGTAACTTTGACCCCCGGGCTAAGGTTATGAAGCAGACCTGCGATGAGGTACTGGCAGAACTGGGTATCGAAAACGATCCTCTACTGAAGATCGCCAAGCGGCTTGAGCAGATCGCGCTGGAAGATGATTACTTCGTAGAGCGCAAGCTCTACCCGAATGTTGACTTCTATTCCGGTATTATCCTCAAAGCCGTTGGTATTCCAACCAACATGTTCACCGTAATCTTCGCGCTGTCCCGCACGATCGGCTGGATCTCCCACTGGAGTGAATTCCACAGCAGCCCGAACAAGATCGGTCGTCCACGTCAGTTGTACACCGGACCCGTTAAACGCGATTACCCAGCCAAGTAATCTGCCAAAACCAAAAAAGCCGCTCTTAGAGCGGCTTTTTTATTACCCAGAAAAAGCAATTAATACACCAAGCATTCACTTAATGAATTGTTTTCACCTTCGCAAGTAGTCAATCGCGCTACCGACAGACTAGTATGAGTAATGGACAGCGGGACTTAATCCATAATCTGCCACAGGTGAATGCTATGCGCCTTCCTACCCCGATATACGAAAGCATACCCTACCTCTGCTTTGCCACATGTTTACTGCTGGCAATTTTGTACAATCAAAACTCTGGAATACTTCTGACAGCACTAGTGCTCTACCTGGTCGGCAGTTCGATCTGGATTATGCGCTCAAATTATCGCCGCCGGGATCGGCGTGAACACCGACTCCTTGTCAGCCAGATAGCCCGGGGTAACGTCGAAGGCTACACCCCCGAATGGTTTTACGAAGGCCTGCCCTTTTTCTATCTTGCAGGCGGAGCAATCTGCTATACCCTGATAACAAACCCACTGGGCTTTGTCAGCGGCACCCTGCTGGTACTGGCAGGACTGATCGTGCTCAGAATCAGAATACACTGCCGACACGAACTTAAAACACCACCCTACAATGCATAAAAAAGCAGCGGCCGCACATTAACGCGAAAACCACTGCTTTTTTTGTGAGTCAGATTATTAATCTGAAAATAATACTACGAGGCGACAGCCCGCAGAATCCGAATCAGCGAGAGACTTCAGTCAACCGATACGGACTCGATATTATGAATCGACAGATCCGCACCGTTAAACTCCTGCTCCTCATCCAGCCGAAGACCCATGACAACTTTAATGGCGCCATAAACGATCACACCACCAACCACCGCGATCACTATCCCCAAAACAGTACCAATAACCTGCGCAGTCAGACTGACACCGCCCAGACCTCCCAGAGAGACCGAACCGAAGATACCCGCCGCAATACCGCCCCACGCACCGCAAAGCCCGTGTAATGGCCACACACCCAGCACATCATCAATCTTCCAGCGATTCTGCACCACGGTAAACATCCAGACGAACAGCCCCCCAGCAATACCCCCGATCATCAACGCACCAATTGGATGCACAATATCTGAACCGGCACATATCGCCACAAGACCCGCCAGAGGACCGTTATGGATAAACCCGGGGTCATTCTTACCCAGCAACAGTGAAACGATAATACCGCCAACCATCGCCATCAGGCTGTTGACTGCTACCAGACCGGAAATACCATCCAGCGTCTGCGCAGACATCACATTAAACCCAAACCAACCGATACTGAGGATCCACGCACCCAGCGCCAGAAAAGGAATATTCGAGGGCGGAAACGCAACCAGCTTTCCGCCTCTGTAACGCCCTTTTCGGATACCCAGCATAATCACTGCCACCAGACCGAGCCAGCCACCCACGGCATGAACCACCACGGATCCGGCAAAATCATGGAACGCCGCACCAAACGAGGCCTCCATCCAATCCTGAATACCATAATTACCATTCCAGATAATGCCTTCAAAAAACGGATAGACAAACGCAACGATCAGGGAAGAAGCGATCAGGAAAGGCCAGAACTGCGCCCGCTCAGCAATACCACCCGAGACAATTGCCGGGATCGCCGCAGCAAAAGTCATCAGAAAGAAGAACTTCACCAGTTCATAGCCATTCCCCTGCGCCAGGGTCTCAGCATCCTGAAAGAAGGTAACGTCGTAAGCGACCCAGTAGCCGATAAAAAAATAAGCGACTGCGGAAAATCCGAAGTCCGTCATAATTTTAACCAGCGCATTGACCTGGTTCTTCTGACGGACGGTACCCACCTCAAGAAAGGCAAACCCGGCATGCATCGCGAATACCATGATGGCGCCCATCAGGATAAACAGCGTATTTGAACTCTGGACGAGTGTTTCTACGGCACTATTAACGCTTTCCACGTAAATCTCCTGCAAACTTACGCACCTTTTTAATGCCAACAACCATAATTGGCACACTATTGGTGCGCTTTTTAGTTATTTGAACAATCCTGAATCCGGCATTGGTCGCCTGCATCAACCATATAGATAAGCCTGAGCTAAACCCAGCCATTCTTGCTCCAGAAATGTGCGTATTTATAAGCAGGTACTATGCCAATACATAATTCGCACCAATTAACAGCAGGTCATCCGCACCAAAAAAAACCACCTCGCGGTGGTTTTAATTAGAAGCGGCTTTTCGGGCTGCTGATACGCTCAAATTAAAGTGCTGAGATCTCGAAGCAGTGATGAATCTTACTGCTGCGCTTAAAATCAAGATCGATCGTTTTACGGGTAATGTCCACCACCTGATAACGCTCTGACAACTGAGGATCAATTTTAAAGCGCCGATAGTTATTGGAAAAGATCAGCTTACCCTCCGGGCGCAACAATCCCATCGCCAGATTGATCAGCTCAACATGATCTCGCTGAACATCCAGAACATCATGCATCCGCTTAGAGTTAGAGAACGTTGGCGGATCCAGGAAGATCAGATCATAGCTTTGTCCTTTCTGACTCTTTAACCACTTGATACAGTCCTCCTGGACAAAGTGGTTACGTGCTTCTGAGTAGCCATTTAAAGCGAAGTTCTTCTTAGCCCAGTTAAGATAGGTCGCCGACATATCAACACTTGTGGTTGACCGGGCACCGCCCTTAGCGGCATGAAGTGATGCGGTCGCGGTATAGCAGAACAGATTAAGGAAGTCCTTCCCCTTCGATTCTTGCTGAATCTGCAATCGCACCGGACGATGATCCAGAAACAAACCGGTATCGAGATAGTCTTGCAGGTTAACCAGAATACGACAGCCACCTTCGGTTATATCGATGAAATTCGCAGTCTGATCCTGTTTTTCATACTGACTTGTACCCTGCTGACGACGACGCTGTTTCAGAATGACATTGGCTGCCGGCACCCCCAGCACTGACGGCAGCACAGCAACAATTTCCTGCAAGCGGGCAAACGCTTTAACCATATCAACACTTTTAGGCGCCTGATATTCCTGCACATGTACCCAGTCGTTGTAGATATCAATCGCGGCAGAATACTCCGGCAGGTCGGCATCATATAAACGATAACAGGTTATATCCTGACGCTTTGCCCACTTACCCAGTTGCTTCAGATTTTTCTTCAACCGGTTAACCAGCATCTGCGCGCCATCACTTAATTCGACCGGCGCAACATCTGTAACGGCAGGTTCCCGGGCATCAGGTTCAGATTTGGCAGGCCTCTCAGGCACTTGAAGCTCAGCTTCTTTTCGTGCCCGGATATTAAAGATTTGTAACTGACTCGGAATCGCACCGTTATATAACTTATAGGTTTTATCCGATGCCAGCTTCATCATCCGGCAGAGCTCTGGATTACCGGTAAACACCGCCCCTTGCCAGCCGGCAAATTCAGCTTTAAGGCGCTCCCCCAGATGCTGATAGAGGAAGAACAGCGTTGGCTCATCTCCCAGACGCTCACCATAAGGCGGATTCGTTACCACCAGACCCTGGGCGTCTGTGGCCGGACGTGTCAGTCGCGATAGCTCCCGGCGCTCAAGGTGAAGCAATGACTCTACACCGGCTCTGCGGGCATTATCCCGCGCAATATTGAGTACTTTTGCATCCGCATCGAAACCTTCAAAACGGCTGCTGACAGCCTTCAGGCCCGTAGCACGACGCGCCTGAGCTTCTTCAATCAGGGATTTCCAGAGTTGACTGTCGTGCTGTGTCCAGTAAGTAAAGCCATAATCACGTCGCAGCAGACCCGGAGCGATATCGGCAGCCATCAACGCCCCCTCTATCAGCAATGTTCCCGAACCACACATTGGATCAAGCAAGGCCTGCCCCTGAGCAGCCTTCTCCGGCCAGCCACAACGGTAGAGCAAGGCCGCAGCAAGGTTTTCTTTCATCGGCGCAGAGCCGGACTGCAGACGATAGCCACGACGATGAAGACTATCCCCGGATAGATCAACGGCGATCGTTGCCTCACCACGCTGCAGGTGAACATTGACTCTCAGGTCCGGCTTCAGGCGCTCAACAGAGGGACGACGCCCGGTTTCATCACGGATCTGATCGACAATGGCATCCTTAACCTTTTGCGCCCCAAAGCGACTGTGGTTAATACCCTCGGACTGCCCCGTAAAATCGATCGTCAGAGTCCCTTCAGGACGCATATGCTCAAGCCACTTGAGTTGCTGCACTCCCTGATAAAGCTGATCGGCGGTTTCTGCCGGACAGCGGTGCAATTCAAGTAAAATACGATTGGCTACCCGTGACCATAAACAGGCGCGATAGGCCGCTTCCAGCCCGCCTGAAAAGTAAACACCCGCCAGGGTTTGTTTAGGTGCTTCAACATTCAGGGCCTGAAGCTCATCAAACAGTACAGGTTCCAGCCCTTTTGGACAGGTAGCAAAGAATTTCATACTCGGGGAATACCTCATTTAAGAACCGGCATATTAACGGCAAACGCTTTTAAGACCAATGGCTAAGATCCAATTTCAAAAAAAACTACAGTAAAGTGAATATTTTTCATTGAGGTCTGGTTGTTTCAAAACCCTTGTGCAAGCTATTGAAGTAATGCTCTTTTTGCACTTGCGGTTATGACATTTTTATTAAAAATCGATTCTTGATACTTTTTTTTAATTACACACCCTATTCCATTTGCGCCATTGTGGATTTCTGTGAAGTTCATATTTTAACCAGTCAACACATAAACCACAGGAGCAATTGAGTCACAGTAACCCGGATTACTGAGACGGCAGGGAAACAGAAAGTGTTATGAGTTTGCCTTGTAACCACCTTTCGCACCAATGGCCGTGGTATCAGTAATTTGCCTGAAAATATTAAGAACTAAATAGAGGCGTCTTTATGAAGAGACAAAAACGTGATCGTTCTTCAGTACTTTTCAATCGCGGCTTTACAGCCGGACTCGTAGGCAAATCAAAAGACGAGTGCCCAGTAACAATCGGAGACCTCAGAACCCAGTGGATGAGTGGGTGGCGAGAAGGTCGTGAAGCACACTGGAATGGTCAGTCGGGTGTCTCGGCTATAAACATTAATCCATCTTTGCATTAACCGAACCACCGAAAATTAATTAAAGTGGAAAGAACATAATAGGAAAGGCTCCCGAGGGAGCCTTTCTGACATCAGTCGTTTAGCCTGCCGCCCTATTTGCCGGATCCTGCCTTGTCTGTCACACCTTTCTATCAAGCTCAGCAATCGCTTTTACTGACTCAGAGACCAGCTCAGGGCCACGATAGATAAAGCCGGTATAGACCTGAACCAATGAAGCGCCAGCTTCAATCTTTTCTGCCGCATCAAAACCATTCGTGATACCGCCGACACCGATAATTGGCACTGCGCCATCCAGTTCACGGGCCAGGATACGGATCGCCTTGGTCGCCGCATTGCGCACCGGTACGCCACTCAGCCCCCCCGCTTCCTGCGCGACCGGCGAGTCTTCGACACCCGCACGGGACAGGGTTGTGTTAGTGGCGATCACACCATCTATCTCATATGACTTGAGTGAAGCCGCAACCAGGGCAAACTCCTCTTCGCTCATGTCTGGTGCAATCTTAACTGCAATCGGTACATATTTTCCGTGCAACTGAGCCAGTCGGGCCTGCTCGGTTTTCAGCGCTGCCAGCAACTCATTAAGCGAGTCTCCGAACTGCAATGTACGCAGCCCCGGTGTATTCGGAGAGGAAACATTGACGGTTATATAACTGGCCTTGTCGTACACTTTACGCATACAGATCAGATAGTCGTCAGTGGCTTTCTCGACCGGAGTATCAAAATTCTTACCGATATTGATTCCCAGGATGCCATCGTAACGGCTCTTCTCAATATTTTTCAGCAGCGTATCAACGCCCTGATTATTGAACCCCATACGATTGATAATCGCCTGACGCTCAGGAATCCGAAACAGACGTGGTTGAGGGTTACCCGGCTGCGGTCGTGGTGTCACAGTGCCTACTTCTATGAAACCGAAACCCAGCGAAGCCATACCGTCAATTGCGATACCGTTTTTATCCAGCCCCGCAGCAAGCCCGACCGGGTTTGGGAATTTAATCCCCATCACCTCAACCGGCTGACTGATTGTCTTGATACGAAAAAGTGAGTTTAATCCGATACAGGACATCAGGTTGAGACTGTTCAGCGACAGGTCATGGGCCGTTTCAGGGTCGAGCTTAAACAACAAAGATCGGGCAGCTTGATAGAGCATGGGATACCACAAGTAAAATTAAAGTGCGGGCATTATATGCAAAGCGGCAGGCGCTGTAAAAAAATCAGAGCCGTTCGATGGAACTGAATTTTCCCGCGTCAGTATATGAGATACGAAAACTCCCCTGAATTCCATTATGTAACAGATAGGGCTGCAACAGAGATGATGGAAATCGGACCCGCCGTCCATCACGACTGGTTGCCACAACGTCCCTTGCCTGCTGCGTATAATGAGCCAGATACTGCTCCTGAGTTAAACTTATATCGACGATTATCTGTTGCATAGGCTGATTTTGCAGGAAATACTCTTTATAGAAACTCAAGTTCAACGCTATTCTACTGCCCGCTCAGGGACGACGCCAGCGATAACCATCTAACCCCAGTCGCCCGCCTTAATTCCATTCTGCGAACCGCCAAATACCGGCAACCGACGCACCGGAACAGTGCTAAAACAACAGTTTATATCTATATAAAAGTTATCCTTTTGACCCGCTTTTCGGTTATGCTACTGCCACTGCAGACGTGGTATCTATTGGTACGGGCGTCTCTCTCTGCGAGCAACAGCAACAACTACAATCAGTCACAAGAGTAACCCGTAATAAGAGCTCTGGAGCCGGGTAGTAACCGGAGATAAACCCACTTATGTCGCATATGATTCACCATACCCGCTACCTTATTGCCGGTTTAATTGTACTGTTTACCTCCCCGGCCTGGGCACAGCTCAATGTTTTTCCTGACCGCTTTGCTATCACCGAGGGTGAAACCATCCAGCTCACGGTTGAGGTGGATCAGCGCACCTCAATCCGTCCGGATTTCTCACCACTGACCCAGGATTTTCACTTCCTCGGCAGCAAGCAGATGACGGTCTCCAGTTACGCCAACGGCGCCAACCAGAACATAACCCGCTGGAAAATACTCCTGCGGCCGCGTCGGGCAGGCGACCTGCAGATTCCAATGCTTCAGCTGAATAACGAATACAGCCAGCCGCAACTTATCACGGTAGAGGGTATTGCCGGGGCTGCCGCACTGATCAGCAACGATGCATTTTTGGAAAGTTCGGTAGACAGTAACGAGGTTTATCAGAACAGTCAGCTGCTTTATAGCGTCAGACTGTTCCATATTGATGAGCTGCCCCCCATGTCGACCCTGTCAGAACTGGTCATACCCGGTACCAGGACGATCCCCCTCGGTGATACACAGTTGTATAGCCGCCAGATGAAAGGCCAGACCTATCAGGTAACCGAGCAAAGTTACGCCATCTTTCCGCAACAGAGCGGCCTGCTGACAATTCCTTCAGCACACTTCAGTGCTGGTCCCGGGACCCCGGAGATGGATACTGATCCGATCTCTGTCGATGTATTACCTCGCGTATCTCAGGCAATACGTGGCTACTGGTTACCCGCCAGCAAGATAACCCTTGAAGATCTCACCGATGATGACAACAATCTGGTGCTGGGTGAAAGCCTGATACGGACCCTGAAAATCAGTGCCGAGGGGCTGCTGGCTGAACAACTGCCCGCACTGATGCCACTGCGTAATGAACTGGCGCAGATCACCGTTGAGGATGTCAGTCTGGAACAAAGAGTCACCGCCAAAGGGGTGATCAGCAGCCGTACGGAAACCATCCGTATCAGCCCTGCCGAGCGGGGTGAAGTGACCCTGCCAGAGATCATCATTCCCTGGTGGAATATCAATCAGGATAAAAGTGAAAAAGTCAGCTTAGCCCAGGTGATCCTCAGAGTTGAACCACCTTCTGAATCAGCACTCTCTCCCACAGTCACTGAGATGCCCGAAACAGAGGCTACGGTTAAACCGCTCAGTCCCCCCGTTGCCCCCTCCGACAGCAACAATATGCGTTTACTTATCTGGTTGTTAACCGCGATAGCCGTGATCTCCTCTCTGGGCTGGCTCTACAGCCACTCAGCTCAGCGGCGCAAAAATCTTGATATACACAACGCTGAGACTGGCGAGGTGGATGCTAATTCAGATACGCCATACCCTGCGTCGCGGAAAACCGGGCGGCATGAGAACTCCGCTCAGGAAACAATTAACACACGACTACAGAACGAGCAAAAGGCCTTCAACAATGCGATTGAAGCCTGTAACAGGGATATCCCGCTTGAAGCCCGATTGTTGATTCTGGACTGGGCAAGACTGTTCTGGCCAGGCACTCAGTTCTCTGACAGTCTCGATCTGAGTGAGCTCAACAACAGTAAAACACTGGAGTTGCTGCTGATTGATATGGAAAGCTATATCAGCGGCACTGAAGCTGATCAGTGGTCCGGAGATCTGCTGGCGCAGGCGCTGACACATATTAGGGAAAACCAGCTGACAGAGAGTAAACATGCCTGAAACAACCTCGGCTGTTAGCAAAGAGCCAGTGCGACAGTATAGTTAGTCGGCGGGCTCCAGTATCTGATTCAGAGCCGTTTTCAGATCAGGAAAAGCGAACTTATAACCGGCCTTAAGCAACCTGTCGGGATAGACTTTTTGGCCCTTAAGCAACAGATCGCTGCCCTCACCCAGCATAAGATCAATGACGACTGCCGGGACCCTCAGCCAGCAGGGTCGCGATAAAACAGCCGCCAGCTCCCGACTGAAAGCTGCATTGGTCACCGCATCTGGGGCCGTTAGATTATAAGCACCGTGAAACGCATTATGGGTGAGCATCATACAGATAACCTCAACCTCATCATCCACATGAATCCAGGACATCCACTGATCGCCTCTGGCGATCGGCCCGCCGAGACCCAGCCTGAACGCAGGCAGCATTTTTGCCAATGCGCCGCCGTGGCCCAGTACCACACCGGTTCTGATCAGGCATACCCTGACGCCCATCGTCTCAGCCCTGAGCGCTTCACTCTCCCAGCGTTGACACAACCGATGGCAATAATCGTCAACGATCTCACCATGTTCATCCAGCAACAGATCATCCGTACGACAGCCATAGAAACCGATAGCGGAACCACTGACCATCACCTCTGGTGCATGCTCAAGACGCGTGATCAGCGACATAATATCGGCAGTTGTTTTAATCCGGCTGTCGATTAATGCCTGTTTACGCTTTTCACTCCAACGCTTATCGGCAATCCCCTCCCCGGCCAGATTGATGATGCCGTCGATCTGCTCATCGTTGCTAATCTGATCAAGATCGGTAATCACTCTGACCGAGGAGCCAAACAACTTTCGGGCTTTGGTCCCGGAACGGGTCAGAACCACCGGTTCATGGCCGTACTCCAGTAATCGCGGAATTAAATGACGTCCAATAAAGCCGGTACCACCACTGATCAGAACCTTCATTTAGATCTCCTCAAAGGCATTGCAATCAAAGCTTTCTGTCTCTATAAACATAGTCCAGTGATAATTTAACAGGAAATAATTATGTTCACCGGTATTGTTCAGGGTACAGCTACGGTTATTACGACAGTCATGAAGGATCAGTTCATGCAGCTGACGCTGGAGTTTCCGCTCCCGCACTGTGACAACCTTCAAACCGGTGCCAGTGTGGCAATCAATGGTACCTGCCTGACCATAACCGCATTCAGCGCCAACCAGATCAGCTTCGACCTGATTATGGAGACCCTCAGAGTAACCAACCTGGGAGAACTCAAACCGGGAGACCAGGTTAACTTTGAACGGGCCGCCCGTATCGGCGACGAGATTGGCGGGCACCTGTTGTCCGGACATATCCATGGCATGGCAGTGATCGATCAGATTGAACAACCTCAGGACAACCGTATCGTATGGTTTGAAGCGGAGCCGGCGTTAATGAAATATATTCTGCCCAAAGGGTTTGTATCACTGAACGGCTGCAGCCTTACCATCGGAGAAGTGAAGGACAACCGTTTCAACGTCTATCTGATACCCGAAACCCTGAGCGTGACTATTTTTGGTAAAGCGTCAGTGGGAGACCGGATTAACCTTGAAGTCGACAGCCAGACGCAGGCGGTGGTGGATACCGTAGAGCGGTATATGCAGCAAAGAGATAGCTAAAATCGTAGTTCGTTGCTTATCCAATCAGCACAAATGTTTATTGTAGGAGCGGCTTCCAGCCGCTCCTATCAAGGCAAAAAAGGCTCTTCCCAACAACGGCCAAATCGTCCCTTTTGTAACGTTAGGACTACGAGCTCCTGATTCATTTACGACCAATTGACCACCGGTAATCGCCTATCGTTGACTCAGGTCAGCCTGTCATCGGCAGGGTTCGTTTTAGAATCACTCCTCTATGATTCATTTTTAAGCCAAAAAAAGTATAAAAACTATCAGGTTTAAAGCTGTAAGGAGCCTTTCTTGAACGCACCCCAACCGATCGAGAAGACTGCACGTAAGTTTATGTCCGGTAATGAAGCGGTGGCACAGGCCGCCAGAGATGCAGGTTGTTCAGTAGCGTCCGCCTATCCGGGTACACCTTCGACCGAAATTCTTGAGTTTATCGCCGCCTACCCCGACATCTATACCGAATGGTCGATCAACGAGAAAGTCTCGCTGGAAGTCGCTATCGGCGCTTCTCTGGCAGGCTCCCGCGCACTTTGCGCAATGAAACATGTCGGCGTTAATGTGGCATCTGATGCGCTGATGACCCAGACACTGATCGGAGCGGTTGGTGGGCTGGTGCTTGTTGTTGCCGACGATGTCGGCCTCTCCTCCTCGCAAAATGAACAGGACTCACGTTACTGGGGGCGGTTTGCTCACATCCCGGTGCTGGAACCCTCGGATGCTCAGGAAGCCTATGAGATGACCCGACTGGCCTTCAGCCTTTCGGAACAGTTTGACGTACCGGTCATGGTGCGCCTGACCACCCGGATCTGCCATGTAAAAGGGGTGGTGGTGAACAGCCCGGTGGAAGCCTATGAACGCAAGAACTTCACCAAAGACCCGGCACGCTATGTGATGGTGCCCGGTAATGCCAGAAAAAGAATCCCTCTGATGATGGCCCGGGACCAGAAACTCAGCCAAGCCAGCGAGGCACACCCACTGAACCGCATTGAAAGTGGCAGCGAGGACTGCGTCGGCTTTGTCACTTCCGGTGCTGCCTACTTCCATGTCAAAGAGGCCTACCCTGATGCGCCGGTCTTTAAACTGGGATTCAGTCATCCGGCGCCGATCGAAAAGATTCGTGAGTTTGCTGCAACCGTCGCCAAACTGGTCGTCGTGGAAGAGGTGGAACCACTGCTTGAGACCGAGCTTCGGGCCGCTGGGATCACGCTCTATGGCAAAGATGTTCTGCCAAGAATAGGCGAACTGGCACCACAGGTACTGACGCCCTGCATCGATAAGCTGTTGGGAAAACCCTGTCAGGATACACTCATTGAGACCACCGGATTGTTTCCCCGACCACCAACCCTGTGTGTCGCCTGTCCTCACCTGGGGATCTACTACTGCCTGTCCCATATCAAAAACACCATCATCGCCGGTGACATTGGTTGCTATACACTGGGAGCCGGGCACCCATGGAATGCACTGGATACAACCATCAGTATGGGGGCCTCACTCAGCGTAGCTCAGGGCATTGATAAAGGCCGCAGTGAAGCAGATCAGAATAAAAATGTGCTGGCAGTCATCGGCGATTCAACCTTTATGCATATGGGCATGCAGGGACTCCTGGATATCACCTATAACCAGGGTAACGTCACCGTCCTGCTGCTTGATAACCGCGCGGTGGGAATGACCGGGGGACAGAACGCCCCCTCCTCCGGTCTGAATATCCACGGCGAGCCAACCATGCAGGTTGATTTCCGTAAGCTCTGCGAAGCACTCGGGGTTAAACCCGAGCGGATTCACGAGGTCAATCCTTACGAACTGCCGACCCTGTTCAAAGCGCTGCGTGAAGAGGTCAAAATCAAAGAGCCGTCAGTGATTATCACCAATCAACCCTGTGTGCTGACCGAACGCTACAGCAAACTTCCGCCGCTGAAAGTGGATGAGGACAGATGCACCGGCTGCAGTAACTGTCTCGATGTCGGCTGCCCGGCTATTCTGGTACAACGCAGAGAGACGGTAATCAAGCCCAACGGCAGAGAGAAGCAGCTGGCGTTTGTGAATATCGACACGGCGGTCTGTACCGGCTGTAACCTGTGTACCAACACCTGCGCACCCGATGCAATTATACCAGCATTCAATATTGATAAGATCAATGCCGTGGAGGTTATCTGATGACGGCTAAGAAAAATTCCGCAGCAGGGAATACCGGCGTAGTAACCAACATTCTGGTGGTAGGTATTGGCGGACAGGGAATAATGACCGCCGCCGATGTTCTGTCGCAGGCAGCCCTGGCACTGGGGTACGATGTTAAGAAGACCGAGGTTGCCGGCATGGCCCAGCGCGGGGGCGTGGTTACCTCCCATGTACGCTTTGGCGAAAAAGTGTTTTCACCTGCTATCAGGCCCGGTGATACTGATATGATGATCGCCTTTGAACCGGCTGAAGCGCTGCGTTGGCAAAGCCACCTGAAACCCGGCGCAGTTGCTATGGTTAATGATTATCCGCTCAAACCGCCGGTTGTTTCAATCGGCCTCTATGATTATCCCGAAGCGCCGCTGGTTCAGTTAGCACAGAGCTCAGTTAAACTACACCATTTCAATGCCGGAGAAGCCGCGATAGAGCTGGGCGACCGGCGTCTGGTTAACTCGATTATGCTCGGCGCGATAGCCGATCATCTGCCCTTCCCTCCGGACATTCTTGAGCAGGCACTGCTTAACCGCTTTCAGCGTAAAGGTGAGGCACTAACAGTACTAAACCGCCAGGCATTTACGCTGGGACGAAGGGCTTTTAATAAGAACAACTATTCAGAAACAGCCTGATCAGTGATCACAAACACGCTGGCATTTTCTTATCGCCCCATTGCGTAAAAAGAACAGCGTTCTACAATAGCCGCTCTTTTCATGTTTTATGAGGTTCCATTGATGGAAACCCGAAATATGCGTGCCGACCTGACCCTGTTACTGGTCGCTGCGATCTGGGGCTTTGCCTTTGTTGCCCAGCGCCTGGGAATGGATCACCTCGGGCCATTCGGCTTTAACGGCTGCCGCTTTCTGCTGGGGGCTGTTTCATTGCTGCCGCTGTTATGGGTCTTTCCCCCGAAAACCGGCTCAACAGAGCCAGGGGCGATGCTCCGGGGCAGTGTCACGGCCGGTATCCTCCTGTTTCTCGGTGCGTCACTGCAACAAGCGGGTTTACTCTGGACATCGGCGGGCAATGCCGGGTTTATCACCGGACTCTATATCATTATCGTGCCGCTGATGGGACTACTGCTGGGCTATATCACCCGACTGAATACCTGGCTGGGAGGCTTGCTGGCCGTTGTCGGGCTCTACTTCCTCAGCGTAGAAACAAGCGCCGCTAACACCGTCACCATCAACAGTGGTGACCTGCTGGTGCTCGGCAGTGCCTTCTTCTGGGCTGCACATGTGGTGGTTATCGGCAGATTAGCCAGTCAGCTGGATAACCTGCGACTGGCGATCATCCAGTTTATGATCTGTGCGCTACTGAGTTTTATGGTTGCTCTGATCTTTGAGCAGGACAGTCTGACACTCTCCAATATCGCTCTGGCATGGCAGCCGATCGCCTATGCAGGCCTGTTGTCGGTCGGGGTCGCGTATACACTTCAGGTGGTGGCACAACGTAATGCTCCGGCTTCCCATGCCGCGATCATTATGAGTCTGGAAGCGGTATTTGCGGCGATCGGCGGTTGGTGGTTACTGAATGAAGGCTTCAGCAACCGGGCACTGATCGGCTGCACCCTGATGCTGGCGGGAATGATTCTGTCGCAACTGAATCTGTTCCGACGCAATCGGGTGGTAGTCACCAACGGGTAATATCTACAACTGCCCCGATGCTTTAACGGTCAGGTATTGGTTGACCAGCGCAACAGGCAACTGTTTTGCCAACAGGTCCATTGGCATAGCTCCCTGATGGCGAAGTTTCTCATGGTTCTGTGCGCGGCATTCCAGATATTCCTGTACACCGTGAAAACGCAGTGCCGAGTCAAAGTCTGACACCCGTGCAGCCTGTGTGCTGTCGAGAATCTGCTCACGCAGATCCGCCACCACAACCAGATGACGACGGGATAGCAACCGCACGGCGGTCACCAGATCATCGCTGTCTTCATCCCGGGTATTGGTGACTAACACAATCAGTGCCCGGCGACGCTGCAGCGGCATCAGCTCACGGGCCGCTTCGAGATAATCAGCCGCTTCCAGGGTAGCCTCAATGTCATAAGTGCCGGCAATCATCTGCCGCACCACCGCGCCCCCTTTAACAGGCGGGAACCAGCGTTTGACGCCCCCAAAGGTGTGAAAGCCTACCGCATCTCCCTGCTCTGCCGCCACGTAGGCCAGCAGTAACATCGCATTCAGCGCCTGATCCAGATGGCCGCCATCATCCTCCCGATGGCGCATACGCCGACCACAATCAAGTAAAAACAAAATCTGTTGATCCCGCTCATCCTGATATTCCCGGGAGATCAGTTTGTGATATCGAGAGGTCGCTTTCCAGTCGATCTGCCGTAAAGAGTCCCCGGCACGATACTCACGTAGCTGGTGAAAATCATTACCCTCACCGCGGCGCAGACGGTGCTTGATACCCAACTGACTCAGCTGATTATCGGTAGCCAGCAACGTGTACTGACTCACGGCCCTGAAATTAGGATAGACCTTGACGGTTTCTGGTAGCGGAACAAACTGTTTACGTTGCCAGCAACCCAACGGTGAAACACTGACCAGATCGACACCGTCAAACAGGCCATCACCGCGCTGATCCGGTCTCACCTGATAGGTCGCTCTGGCGGTGCGTTCAGCGGGCAGACTGAGTTGCAACGGTAACCCCTCAACGGCATATTCACTGGGGTGATGATCGTGAAGTGTCAGCCGCTGCGGTCGTCCGGTGCGGTTTGTCACCTGCAGTTTAACGTCACTCCAGACGCCGACAGGAATGCTGCCTTTCAGCTGCCGGGTTACCTCGGCAACCGGCTCACGCCGGAGCAACAACAGGTCCAGCAGTAGTCCCCCGGTAACGGTTGCCGCAACCAGATTACGCAGCAGTTCCAGCCCGGGCCAGAACACCGTCAGCAGAGCTAACAGCAGCACAACCGCTAGCAACATCACTGACCGGCGGGATGGAATCATACCCGCGGAGCCTGCACGTTACTGAGAATATCCCTGAGCACATCATCCGGCTGATAGCCCTCGATCTCAAGGTCTGCGCTGAGCTTGATGCGGTGACGCAATACCGCCGGTGCCACCGCCTTGATATCATCCGGAGTGACAAAACGCCGACCGGACAGCACCGCATTGGCACGGCCCGCCCTCAGCAGCGCTATACTGCCCCGGGGACCACTGCCGGTGTCAATACCGCTCCAGTCACGGGTTGCCCTGACAATACTTACGGCATACGCAACAATCTGTTCATCCACCCCGAGTGACGAGGTATAGCGTTGCAGGCTGATTATCTCTTCGGGCTTAAGCACCTCCTGAACCGATGACACGTCCAGCTTATCCGCTACCGAATCGGAGGTGATCTGTTGCACCATCAACAACTCTTCATCCATATCCGGGTAGTCGATATAGACCTTCAGCAAAAACCGGTCCAGTTGAGCCTGTGGCAACGGATAGGTGCCCTCCTGCTCTATCGGGTTTTGCGTTGCCAGGGCCAGAAACGGCAGTTGTAACTCATAGGTCTGCCCCTCGATAGTCACCTGCTGCTCCTGCATCACTTCCAGCAGCGCTGACTGAGTTTTAGCCGGTGCCCGGTTGATCTCATCCGCCAGCAGGAAGTTACAGAACACCGGCCCTTTGCGCACCCGGAACGAGTCGCTCTTACGGTCAAACATGATATGACCGCTGATATCGCTGGGCATCAGATCCGGGGTGAACTGCACCCGGTTGAACACGCCACCCACGGCGGCAGCCAGACTGCGCACCAGCAGGGTTTTACCCAGCCCGGGAACCCCCTCTACCAATACATGACCGCCCGCCAGCAGGGCAATGGTGGTATCGCGTATTACCTGACGCTGACCGATTACCGCCTTGCCGATCTCCTGCTCCAGCTGCCCGAGTTTGCGCAACACCTTATCTGACAACTGATCCTGTCCCTGCGATTCGTTCATCTTAACTCCCGCTGTTTTAAACCACTGGCCAACTGCTGCAGAACCAGTGTTGCTTTAATAAAATCCTGATCTTTGGCAATCTCATGATAAAGGCTGCGCTCAACAGCCGTCGCCACCATGCCGGTTTTCTCGCCGATCCACTCAGCGCGCTGACGGTTATCCATCGGGTTAAGCGTGGGATGACGCTTACGCCACGCCAGTTCCAGTGCCTTGCGATTGTTTTCAAACAGACTGTACCCCCTGTCGATACGCCAGGCATAATGCGCCGTCGCATCAATGTGTTCTAGCAGATTACGCCGCTGCTGGTTTTGCAGCTGCAGACGCGGGCCGGTATAGAGAAATAAACGCCAGCCCATCAACATCAGCAGTGCGACCAGAGCACAGAGAATGAATGGAATTTTCTGCCATAACAGTTGTGGCAGAGGCAGTGCATCAATACTGTATTGCAACCACACCTTACGACTGCCGGCGACCAGGTGACTCAGCAGAAACGCGTTATCATCTTCTTTGATTCGGTCATTACTGAACAGATCCAGATCGCTCAACACAATCACCCGTCCCCGGCCAAACGTGTACTTGAGATAGTGCGCTCCCAGAGCCGAATCGAAACGTTCCGCAGCCCACTGATCGCCATCTTCCAGAAAACGATCCTTCCGGAAACTGACGGTAACCGGCTCTGCCTCACGAGCCAGGGCAAGACTAACCGGCAGGTAACGCGATGGCTCAGATGCGTTGCTATCAGAATGCTCCAGGGAGTCCGCTTCCGGTTGCTGATCCTCTGTTGGCAGCATCCGCACACCAAGATATTGCAGAAACGGATCACTGTCGCCATCGTCCTGATAAAAGTATTCCGACGTCAGTATCAGTACGCCACCGGCTTCGATCCAGTTATCCAGGGTGTCAATCTGCTGATCACTCATCTGTGGCGGCATGCGGCGGACCAGCAGTGCATCGCCGGGAGGAGGCAGTGTCGAAACCAGATCACGGGCGCGGAAGCTTTCCGCGTCATATTCCAGTTGCTGCAAAAAACGCTCGGCCGCCAGAAAGCGATTGCGTATCGCTTCAGGAGAGCTATCGACCCGCTGTTCTTCTGTGACCCGTTGGTGATTATTCAAAAACCACTGGGTATACCAGACCACCCCGATCAGCAGCAATCCACCCAGCAGCCAGAGCATAACCCGGTTAGCAGTCGACATGGCCGTAGACCTCCTGCCACTGCTGACAAAGCGCAACAACGGGTTCTTCCGCCGGAACAATATGTCCATAGGCCAGCCGCAACCAGTGATGAGTCAGCGTCCGGAAATAGTCTGCTTCCTTAACACTGCGGTTATCTCTGACCAGTTGCTCACACTCCCCCTCTGTGGCACTGTCGGGAATCTCGATATGTTCCCGAGTCACCAGATATACCAACGCACCGCGATAAAGGAGACTCAACGCCTCTCTGAAGGCCCCCCGTTCGATCAGTTTCAGAGCTTCCTCAGCCGGATCATCCGGTAGCTGGTCAGGCCGCAGATCCAGACCAAATAACTCAACCGGCCGGCTTCTTCCTTTGCGAACCGGACTACGTTGAAAATATCTGAACCACTGACCGTTTTTGGCAACCTGATAGATAAGAAACACAGCCAAGGAAATACCGACAATCCAGATCAGGATTTTGCCAATACTGGCGCCTCCTTCCAAAGCAGCCTCCATTCCTTTAAACAGCTTTTCCAGCAGCAGAATAAACCAGTTATCTGAGTCACTGTCCAATGGTGTCTGACCGGTATATTTCCAGTAGTAGGTCTGCTCATAACGGCCGAAGGCTTCATCCGCCAGCACCTTTTCGATCAGCGGCCTGGCATCCTCAGCACTCACTTGCTGCCCGGCATCGGCAGGCGTACTGATCAGCGGTACCGCTAAAGCCACAAACGCGGTCAGCATCACTGCGGCAACGCTGCGCCGGGCCCGGCGGGAAGACTCGCCTTTAACCCGTTCGCTGATGCGGCGGAAGCTGATCTCGATATCCCAGGCTTCCAGCTCACTGCGACGATTGAGATAGAGAGCAAAGCCGGCTGCCACATAGAACGGCGCGATAACCGACATACACAGCAATCCTCCGGCCAGCTGCAACCAGTCACCAAACCGGCCAGGCGCAAGAATCAGGTCGCTGAAACTGACCCATCGCAGGTCTTCCGGAATCAACATAAAAACAACCGTAACAAACGCCATCTCCAACACCGTCTCCAGATGGATACCGATCACTGTCAGCCAGGTTGCCGCATGCTGATTTCTGCCCAGCACCCGTAAACGATCACGGCGAGCGCTCCCCTTTAGCTGTTCCAGCAGTGCCACCGGCAATGTAAAGGAACGGGAAGGGTTGAAACGACGCAAAGTCAGGTTAAGCAATAGCTGCGGCCTGACAACCGGCCACCACTGTCGCAGCACCGCTTTCACCGGCAATTGCTCACCAAACACCGCCCGGCTTAACCAGAACATCAGCGGGGGTTCATAGAGCGGTTTAAACCACCAGATAATCAGCATCAGCCAACCCAACTGATCATAGAAGACAAAGAACAGCACGATCCCCAGCGGAGCAGCGCTGCTGAGCCAGAGCAACCAGAGCGGCTTAAACCAACGCCGGGCCAGCGCAAAGCCCAGATCTATCGCCTCCCACGGGGTGCGGCGGCGCAGCGATATTTCGAGCTTATCGAGTTCCATCTGCCCCCCTGCCAGCGAAGATAAAATAGACAATCATAATGATCCAGAGGATGACACCCGCCCCATATTTAATGCCATTGGGCAGATTACTGGCAGACCAGAATGCTTCGATAAAGGCCGCCCCCAGCAACATCAGACCGGCGCCCATCACCAGAGGAATAGCTCTGCCCGCCTGAAGCCTGATCGCATCAAGTCGGCTGTAACGGCCGGGACTGATCACCCCTCGCCCAACCATCAGTCCGGCTGCGCCGCTGATGACGATAGCGGTCAGTTCCAGTGACGAATGACCAGAGACAAAAGGCCAGAAAGTGTCGGTATAACCCAGACTGGACAGGAACCCCGCTACGCCGCCAATCACGATACCGTTATAAAACAGAGTGAAAACCGTACCTATCCCTGCCAGAATACCCATCGCAAAGGTTCGAAAACCGATACCGATATTGTTGTAGATATAGAAACCAAACATAGCAAAATCAGAGTCGGCGCTGCGTTCGAGTGTGCGGCCGGGGCGGCTATTATCCGGCCGGTACATCTCCTCCATCTTGCTGACTTCGGTATCACTCATCAGGCTATAAATGAATGCATCGTCGATCATACAATAACCGCCCACCAGCAGTGCCGGCAGCAAAAACAGCGCGAGTGCGACCCAGAAATAACGAATATTGAGCCTCAGGCTGACCGGAAAATCACTGGCAATAAATGTCAGCAGTCGCCACAACCAGGCCCCCCGCCGGGTATAGAGCTGCTGATGGCCGCGCAATACCAGCCGGTGAAGAAACCCGACCAATTGAGGACTATAGCGACGCGCCCTGGAAAGTGCATAATGATTACACAGCTGACGATACAGCTGCGGCAGATCCGCTGGCAGTTCATCCGCAGAGCGTCTGAAGCGGAACTTTTCTAACTGATCTAACTGTTGCTCTATGCGTTGCCACACGGACTGATAGCGCTGTTCGAACTGCGCCTGCTTCATCGGTTCCCCCGGGTAAGCCAGGCGGCATATCCTAGAATTTCGTTCACGGCAGCCGGACCCCGTTTACCGGTTAGTGGATAGAGCGAGGCCGCCAGTTCGATCTGACGTTCCGGACTTAACTGCGGACAACGCTCGGCAAAGCGGATCAGTTCCCATTGTTCATCAACGCTCAGATCAACGGGAGGCCGCCGTCCCTCGGCCGCGGCGAGTTTAACCCGCGCCTGATCCGCTTCACGGTAAACAACCAGAGTACCCGCAGCCAGATCGCCCAGGCGCTGAAAGTTTCGGTTCATTAACATCGATAACAAACCTGCAGCATATAGAAATGGCAGAAAGTCGGCCGCCCTGAGCAGGTTGCGAATCAGTGAGGAAGCGAAAGTAACCGGCGTGCCATTATCCTGTATCACCACCAGCCCCATCGCTTTCTTTCCGGGTGATGCGCCGTTATACAGCTCAAACACGACCGGATAAAACCATTCAATGAGAAAGAACATGATCAGCATCATTGAGGTGCCAACACCGCCAAAAAAAGCAAATATCCCGGATACCAGTCCATACAGAATCACCCGGATCAGCATATCGATGCTCCAGGCGCAGGCACGTACCACCGGTCCGGCCAGCCGTAGCTCAAGCCGGATACCTTCGGGGGTTTCATGACTTCTGACGGTGTCAGTCAGAGGAAGAGTCTCTCGATCCATGATGTGGAGACTACAACTCAGTTGTAGAAAATATCCCGGTATGAGGTGTACATTGATGCCGCCAACATAGGAATGAGCACCAGTAATCCCAGACCGAACGGAATGGCGGCGATGATCAGCAGAACAGCAGCGATAATAGAATAAACTAATCCCGGCACGATATTCTTTAAGCAGGCACTAAAACTCATTTTCATTGCCGTGATTGCCGAAATACCGTTCAGAGCAACTAAAGCAGGGGCAAACCAGTAAGCCATTACGATTGGAATAATAAACAGAGCGCCAATCAGCATAGGTAATATCATCGCAGACAGCATACCGGGCCCCATATTGTCGGGGTTTCCGCCGCCCATCATGAAAACCGCCCCGCCCGCAAACATGACAATACCAACAACGACAACGATGACTGACACCATATACAGTAGCCCCACCAACATCAGTTGCCCGACATTGTTACTAAAGCCACTAAACAGGTGCGCTATACGAAAATCGCCGCCCTCCTCTTGCGAGCGGCAGCCAAGCATGAACCCTGCGCCAATAACCGGAGAAAGTATGGTTACTCCAATGGATCCAACCAGCGGAATCATACTCAAGACAGTAGACACTATTACCCAGATAACAATCGCAACTATCCAGGCGACCGGGTTCTGCTTAAAGTGTCCGAATCCCCCCACCAGCCAGCTCCACCCATGGGATGCCGGTACCGAGTCAGGACCACTGAGATCGCCCTCTTCGTACTCCTGGCTCAGATCGGCTTGCGGCGCCTGATAGGGATTGGCAGACGAGGCCGGGGAACTGTAATCAAAACCAGAGGATTGCTTATCTGAAGGCGCTTGCCCGGAAGCTGAGTGTTCGGAAGTTAAGTGTTCGGACGTCAGGTGCTCAGAAGATGCATTCTTTGAAGATGCAAAGCCTGAAGCGAAAGCATCGCCGGCTGGAGCATCAGTGTCGTCAGCAGACTCATCACCTTCGAGTTCCCATGCCAACGCGGGCTTAACCACAGGTTGCTGAGCCACCTGTTCAGCCTCGAGTCCCATTGCGGTTAGCACAGAACAATACTTTTCCGCTTTAGCTTTATCCAGATCACTTTTGATAACGGTTGCTTTACCTGCCAGAACCAGAGCACGGGCCTTGGCCTCACTGCATCTGAACTTTTCTGAAAATGCAGTGATAACTGTTTCAGGCTCGAAACCTTCAACTATATTGCCGCTGAACACGACTTTAAATTGATCTGACATATGCAAAACTCCCTGTTGCGCCCTGTTAGAGTGAATTTCATTCTAACGCCAACAAGATAATTCACAAGACTTCAGGTAAATAAAACAAAGCAGAAAAGCGTCTGAAATTAGAGAGTTACTCTCCGCTTCCACTGCAGGAAAACATTAAAGTCCTTCATGATGATAGATTACTGAGGCAGAGCAACCCTGATCTCAGTGCCGCCATACTGATGTACGGAATCATACGCCCTGACCTTCACGGTTGTAATACCTGCAGGGATCGCAACCGACCGGAGTGAACGGGTAAAGGGCTGTTCGCCAACATGGGGATGCAGCAGTGTCCGGGTGGCCAGAAGATTTCCTGCAGGATCGACAATTTCCCACTTACTGGCGTAGTGCTCCCAGCCACTATCGTCATGGCGTACCGTGACACTGAAATCATATTGATGATTGCCGCTGCGGGTGATGGTTACATTCAGCACATCGGCCTCTCCGGCAACCGACAAGCCAGAAACCATCAACCCTGCGGATAAAAGACAGCAACACAGACCGACTAACCCATATGTTCTGATCATAGTCTGAATATAGCTTATCGAAGCTTATAGACAATAAGTAGATTAACTCAACCGCATCTCAGGCAAAAACCATCCTCCGCCGGTAAGCAACGATCGTCAGTAAAACGGAACAGGCAAGGGTGATCGACAGGGGAAACAGCACGGTTGTCACCGAGTAGCTCTCCAGTGCCAGAATAGCAAAGCCGTTACGCAACGCAAGTGACAGGAAGAACAACTGGCTCTCCTGATGGGGAGACTCATAGGCTTTGCGAATTGTCGGACCAAACCCGAACAGATCAACCACCGTCAGCAGCACTACTGTCCACAGAGGGTCCGATGTTAAGTACCAGAACGGCAGCGATGCCAGTGCCGCAGCAAAGAATGTCCAGTCGGTTCGGGTGATGCTGATATCCGCGCGTTTAATAAATGCCAATACCGCCACCGCAACAGTGAGCACACCCGAAATACCGATTGGCCAGGCACCCATGCCCCCATCAGCTTCAAGCTGGGCCAGAAAAACGATCACCGTCGTAATTCCCCAGATAAACCAGGAAAAAACATGCGGCCGGGTTCTGCCTTTGAGTATGGAACGAACATAGGGAACAAAAGCGACAAACGCCAGAGTGATAGCCAGTCCGCTGAACAGCAGTTTAAACCCCATATCAACCATAGCTGTCTATTCCTTTGCTCTGTTAACGTCTTTTTCGTGGTTACCCTCTGCTATCCTGCTCACCAGAATAAAAGAAGCTGCAGCAGCAGTTTCGGGATACCACAACGCCTTCTTCAGAAGGTGAAACCTGACACTGCATGCCTTTCTGACATTCTCATAAACGCCGGAATAGCGTCAATGCCCGTTACCGACATCCCCGAGGCCAAAAACTCATCGATCAGCCTCCTTTCGTGACAGCCAACATTCTGAATAACGTTAACCAGAAAACAGCGGATCACACCGATAGTCACCTCATCGGTCGCCCGTCAGCGGATTGCATCGGTTGATGCTGAACAGCGGTGATCCAGGGCGCGGCACTCTGAGCCTATGAGTCGGATATTTCTGCCTCGTTCAACTCATACATAAAACGACATCACCCGATGCGACCCCTTAGTCAAATTCATCATATTCTGGCAGAGTATTTTTAATGGCGTACCAGGGCGCCCGCTGCGATACCCAGATATGCTTCTCTTCAGCCACCGCGGGATCATCATCCAGTGACCCCAGTCGCAAAATGATATGTGCGGTATTATCCCGCTTAGCATAGATCTGAGTACCACACTCAGGGCAGAAAAACCGGTATTTTCCGGGAGAGGACTCAAAGGATTTCAGCTCCCCGTCCCCCACCAGATAAAAGTCCTCATCCGCTACAGCTGAAACGCTTGAAAAAGCCGCCCCATGTGCCTTACGGCAAGTCTGGCAATGACAATGAACAATGGCTCCGGGGCGCCCGGTAATCGTGTATTTCACTTTGCCACACAAACAGCTTCCCTGAATCATCTGACCTCCTATTCCTGCTGTCTGCAGCTATATGTTCTGAATAATTGCTCCACTGCTGCAGCGTCAGACCTTAACACCGCTGGCAATGAGTGCCGGGGCGGTAAACTCAACCTGTCCCCCCGCCACTTTATACTTACTTAAAACCGTTTCAGCTTCATTGAGAATTAACGCTATCTGCGTCTCATGCAGCTGTACCCCCATCACCGGCAACCACCCCCGGAGATCGGCTTCAACCATTGTTTGAATATCGGGAAACCGGGCTGTCCCGTCATGAGTCACAATCTCAACTAAAGCGGCCCCGGCATCAGAAAGAAGCTCAGACACATGGTCTGGGTTGCCTAAAACAAAGGGGGCCCGCAGGGCGTCTGCAGCTGCCTGTCCGGCAAGCCGCTGCAGCATATCCACTTCATCCGGATAGGCTTGCGAGTTTACCAGTGCGTCCCAGACCGCCACAACAAGACGGCCTCCGGGAGTCAGCACACGCATCATCTCCTTTAACGCGGACCGGCGGTCCTGAAAGAACATCAAACCGAACTGGCTGACGACAGCGTCAAATGAGTTATCAGCAAATGGTAGAGACTCAGCCGAACCCAACTGCCAGTCAATAGAAGGCGCCAGTTGCCGGGCCATAGCCAGCATTCCGGGGGACAGATCAAGGCCGGTTACTGAGCCAGGTTCAGTAACCGTTGCGGCAACGGTTCTGGCTAAAATCCCGGTACCGCAGGCAACATCTAAGACCCGGTGACCTGAACTGATTTGAGCGGTGGATACGACAATAGGAGCAAACTGCCGGAAAAGCGCCGGCACATGCAGCTCTTCATAGGCTTTGGCAGCCAGCAACGCTTCATCAGATAATGAGTAATTCATACAACTTCTCCTGAGCGCCATTCAGTCTGTCGCTGCTTTCATCCGGTTAGCGGCGAAACAAAGCCTGTCAAAACACCAGAGAACCCGGCCCGGATTATGACAAAAAGCAGATTTATAATTGCGGGGCGCACATTGAAACTATAGTTTATATGCGAATAATTGAGGCCCCGGAATTCAACGCTGACAGATTGTCACAAGTGGCTTATCCATTATAACAATGAGAACAAAAGCAAACGCTTAAACCTTTTTACCCGCCACCGGTTCAGTAATATTTTCAATATCAACCAGATTCCAGGGCATCCCTTTTTGTCGATAGATCCGTTTATTCAGTGCGGTATAGTCCGCGACATCATGATCAGAACGCTGCCCCACCACGATACATTTGAGAATAGCTTCGCCATTATTGAGCAGTTTATGCGCTTCGCCACCCGCACGATAACCGATGAAATCCCCGGCACCGACCTGAAAGACTTCACTGCCAATGGTAGCCTCCGCCTCGCCCTCTAAGATATAGACGCACTCATCCTCATGGTAATGACGGTGCAGTTCGGTGGATTCATGGCCCGGCTGGATTTCAATCAGGTGAAAACCAAAGCCAGATAACCCGGTCAGGTCACCCAGAGAGCGATTTACCCTTTGAGCATTGCTATTCAGAAAATGGGTTTTGTTAATACCTTCATACTGCTCAATCTCAGCTTTGGTGACGATGTACTTGTCCATTCAGCCCCCTAAAAATAACCAGCCGTTTGCCTCTTTCTGAATCAATAGAAGCGGAACCGGCAAATATGTCCGTGTGTGAAACATAACATGATCCTCGCCCTGCAATGAAAGCCCTGCTCCTGCGTCAGACCTTATATCCGCAGCCTGACCGTTGGGCCGTATATTGCGTGGCTCTATAGCGTGGTCCTGAAGCCCGCTTCAGGAGTAATCTCATTTTTTCTGTCCCCCTATCGCAGAAAATTACAGCCCGGATAATCAGATGGATGTGTGCCGACATAACAACGTCTGTTTCACACAGGAGCAGTCTTATTTCGCAATCAGGACGGCTCAATTAACTCAGCATACCCTCAAACGGTTGCCACTGACGCACCGATGCAAAGCCGCTACGCTTAATCATGAATCGAACTCTCGCGGGAGTGACGTCCGGCATCAGGATCGTCGACACACTCAAACGCCATGATCCTTTCGATATACGCTGCAGGAAGGTTGGCTTCCCGGGCACCGATCAACAGATGATTTACATACCAGCCAAAAGGTTTCAGCGACGGGTCAATCTGCAGTGCGTAATAGGTTATCGCTTTAACCCGGTCACCCTGTTCATTGTGCAACAGCACCATTTTCTCATCATAACCCGCACCCAGCCCCTCAGCCCGATCCAGAACAGGTTTCTCAGATATAGCTATATCAAACAGCACACCATAGATCCGGTCGCCCCTGCCGGTATAAAAAGCATCACATTTGGCTGACCCATCCTGACCAGCCTTATGGCAACGCAGATCATGTCCTTCAAGAAAATAACGCCCTATAACGCTGGCATTGGGCACACGCTGCTGCAGCCGTGCCAGTGACATATTTGATCCGTATGCAAAATATTTCATAGATATACTCTGGGCCTGAAGCGCAACCACTGACAGAGGTTGCCGCTGTAATCCAGCCCTGCTTGCTCATGACTGCTTGTTCGTTACTGCTTGCTTAGCTCATCAATCAGCGTCTCAGCTGATAGTGTCGCTTTTAAAAATTCCCTCTGGCGTATACACCGCCATGCTGCCAGATCAGACCCGACAATCGCTTCAGGGAAGCGATACCGGAACAGCCTCACGCGTTAACTTATCGGCTTCTCCAGCTCTTCAATCAGATAACCGACCTCTTCTGCCTTTTCCGTAAATACAAGCCGGGCATCAGACAGCCCTCGATTATAGAAAGAAGGGCCGATCTCCCTGGCAAAGAAATCCAGTAAGAACTCAGCATCAAAACCACCTATCTCATGGTCCAGCTCGTCGATAAAGTATTTTTTTATATTACTTACGATCCGACCTGTCTCATCTTTGGAAAATTTTATATCACTCATAACGGCTCTCCTTTTCCTGATATTTCTATTGGACAACTGATCTGGAAATAATTCCACGCTCGAAAACAGTCTGACAGCCCGAAACAGATCGGTAAACAGGCATTACAGTGAACGTACATGATTAATGCAGCCGGCCAACGATTCGTCAGCGGCAGAGTAAAAATGGCTTAAAAAGAAACGAAGAGGGTGTTAAAAGGGATTTTAAAGAGAGTTAAGAGGGATACGCTGCGCTGTTCCGATAATTACAGGGCAGCTTACCCCATTATCAGTCCCCTCAGGATTGAAGCACACCGGGTTTACTGATGCCGGGCGTGAGGATTTACACCCGTTGCCATCGCCCAGTGATGCAACTGATGATGCCCACCAGACGCCATTAAACCGATATAGCCTAGCCCACGAATTTTACTCACCTCCCCGGGATTTTCAGTCGTGGTTGTCAAAGTATAACGGTCGCCGGTTTTAACAATCTGCATATCCCAGCCGGTGTCACGTTTTAATTGTGCGGGATGGGCTGTAAAAACCCTTTTCAGCGCTGCGGCAGACCGGGCGGTTGTGGGCTTAACGATGGCTACCAGTCCCTGCTGAACCGCTTTTTGCGAGATAACCTCTACATTCAGCGTCATATCATTCATATCCACCAGATGCTGTCTTAATGCCTCAATATTCACTTTGCTCCAGTCCGTATCCGGATTGCTATTCAACCGGGCAATAACTTCCTGAATGGTTCCGAAAGCATCATTCCCTGCCTCGCTTAAAGGGGCTTCAGTGGTTTCCACCGGATGCTGATGGTGCATCATTGTGGCCTGATTCTCTTCCGCGAAAGCCACAATGCCATGGGTTAACAGAGCAGAAAGAATTAACGGATTTAGCTTCATCATAACGCCTCTTTAAATAGCACCAAAAACATGCGCGGTAGCGATTGGCAAAGCCTCAGAGCCACCGGCGCACCTGCCCCACGTAACAATCGAAGTCGCTGCCAAACCTTGCTCGCATATACCTTTCCTCCGGCTCAATCTGGTATCGGTTCATATAGATAACAAACAGTGGCAGAAAAAGGAACGCAGCCACATTTGACAGGCACAGCGCCCAACCGGCCAGCGCCACCAGAAAGCCGACATACATCGGATTGCGGCTGATCCGATAGACGCCACTGATGACCAGCGCCTCAGATTTATGCGGCATGCGTGGATCAACCGTGGTACGCGCCTTGCGAAATTCGGCTACACCAAGCGCTGCCAGCAACCCTCCGATGGCTGCAATCGCAGCCCCCAAGGCTAAAGCTCCAGCCATGATGAAGTGGAGTACAGGTGTTATAGTTGACACGCCCCACATCAGCAAGGCAAAAACCGCCATCAGTACCAGCGGCGGAATTTTAAGCTCGAGGGATCTCACCGGATTAACTCCTGAAGTTTAACGCCACCAACGACGATCATTTGTAGAGAAGCTAAAGCCTGATCGATTCTGCCAAAATGGAAAACAGCTTCCCGGGTATTGCTATCAGCAGAGCAACTCAGGTCCCCAACACCACGACGCTAAGCGCGATAGCGTATACCCCAAGGATCAGAGCACTTTCGAAACCGATCCGACCAATCCCATAAGTCTGCCGTCGCACCAGTCCAAGTAACAGGATAGCGGTCATCAGGATACCCACCAGGCCCCACGTCATCTGCACCGGTGCCATATCATGGTAGATAGAGCCGTGAGAATAGCCTATGTCGGCTGCGGCAACAACGAGCATATTGAAGCAGTTGGTGCCGAAGATATTGCTGACGGCCAGAGTCAGCGCGCCTATCCGTATCGCCGCGATGGTGGTCACCAGCTCTGGCGTAGACGTTGCCAGTGCGGTGAATAAACCACCCACCAGCGTTTCAGACAAGCCGGCATGGTCGGCAATCCCCTTGGCCGCCTCCATCAGAACCCAGCCAGCGATACCGGTCACAACGGCCATGGCGATAAAGCCAGACCAGAGTCTGGCCGAAGGCTTATCCGGATGATGCCCGGGATCATCTGCAACGGTCTGGCGGGTCGGTCGGGGAAACCACATCGGTTTCGCCTTAGTACGGTGAATCAGGTGCAGGCCGAACAGATAGGCAGCGACAATCACCGGCGTGACCGGATGTATCCGCCACTGGCTGACCGTTGGCGTAAAAATGGCGAGCAGCGGCAACGTCAGCAGTACAATCAGCAATCCCGCCAGAATCAGATTGACGGGGGACGCAGCCGCATGTTCCAGATTGGCTTTGCGGTAGACAATATCAGCCACGCCAAGAAACATCAGGTTCGCCGCCATACTGCCCATGATGTTGCTCATCGCCAGATCGGGTCGGTCGTCTATTGCTGCGCTCAGGGTTGCGGCAAAGTCCGGCAGTGAAGTAATCCCCGCCAGCAGCAAGATGCCAAACAGCGCTTCCCCCAGACCCGTCTGGTCGGCCAGCATATCGGCCCAGCGGGCCAGCCTGCTGCCTGCGATAACGATCACCAGGGAGGCGAGACTAAAGGCGATGATACTGGGAATTAAGGAAGCAAACACTGAAACCCCGAATAGTTATGCCGTGTTTGGTTGTAGTCTATTACACCCAACACATATCAGCGAGCCCGGCTCTAAGCCCGGGAACTATAAACCGGTGGCGCCCGCTGAACACAGGGCCAGAGAGTCTCTATATGTGTTCGTTGACACCACGCCCTCTCAGAGCGTTATCGCGTGAATGAGTGTATACACGACCATCGTAACCACTGAAATCGAGCTCAAGGTCCAAAGGGTAGCCCTTACATCATGCAACTGCGCCGTGACATAAGCGAAGAAGTGAGCTGCACGTGACAGCACAAAGCCCCAGAAGAGCACATGCGCGAGTAGCAACGGCGGCTCTGTAAGCACAAACACTAATCCCGCGACAAGGAAGGCCGGTATGTTTTCCAGGTCGTTCAGGTTCATGCGACGAGATCGTTCGACATACTCATTCGGTGCTAACTGGCCTGGCTCAGGCTGCGGATTAAGAGGGCTTTTCTTCGCATCCTCCGGACTGCGAAACCCGCCACGAATTTTCATCATTCGGTAAACAGTCATCCAGGGCTGAAGCGTAAGCTTCAACAGCATGATCGATGCCGCGATAACATAGGCCAGAAATACTGGATTTTCAAAACTTAGTATCGCCGTTTCCATAAGTTCCCCCTACACATGAACCTGATAAGCGCTCTCCAGAGCAGCCTGAACATAATGACTCCCACGAGGTTCTGACTCCCGTTTTCGTGGGTTGGCTGAAAGCCAGCGCCATACGGTTTCTGTTACCAATTCCAGCCGGAGGTCAGCATGATTAACAGTAGTATAGTTTTTATTGGCTCAGACACTCACAAAGCGTGTGCTGAAGTCGCTTATGTCGAAGATAACAGGCAGGCAAATAGGACTCATTTGGAGAGGATATCCAGCGGTGAACATGACGGGCTGAACCATCGAACATTACTTAAGTCAGGCGGATTAAGAGGGCTCTCATATCGGGGACTTAATCAATAAGATACCTAAGTCCGATCTCTGTCCCACTCTATATTGCTTTTGGACCTGTCGAAATAAGGGGCAAATACGGAAAGTGCTGCAAAACGTTGTCCTTCTGCGAGCATCGGCCCGTGGAGTGTGTTTTGTGGAATAAATACCAGATCTCCTGGACTCACTCTCTTTACTTCGTTGCCCACTTTAAAATCAACATTGCCCTCGATAATAACGAGTATCTCGTCGTGTTGCTTCTGAGTATGAAGTGCATTGCCACTATCACGGACGATGCCAACATTGGCCGTTAAATGCTTGCCATCAAAAGCGAAAACTCTTTTGATCGGATCGTGTTTTGTCGATTCATCTGTATCGAGCGACTCAACAATCTGATTGAGATTTTTAAAATATGTCACTTTAGATTCCTCCCGAGACGTTACCAGGGCTCCTGAAACCCTTGCTCAGCGGATCCTGCACGAAGCCGAACATACACGATAATGCCGAAGGTATATGTACTGAGCCGCGGTAATCCTCCACGCTTTTGCCGATGATAAAAGCAAAAGCTAAGCACCCTTATAACCGCTTAAATTGCTCTTTAATCTGCAAATTACATTAGTTATCAATGCCATTGGCCAACGCAGCAATGCCATCGGCATTGTTCAAACGTAACTTGATAATGTTTTGGTATTCAGGTGACTGATACCATTTCTTTGCCGCCTCTTTTGAAGCAAACTTCAACACCACTGCTACATGCTTAACATCGCCCTCGATTGCTTCACTTTCAAAATCCGCAGCGAGTATTTCTCCGCCATATGCCTCAATGGTGTTTGGTACTTCAGCCAGATACGGATTGTATGCCTCACGATTATTAATCTGATAGTTGAAAACAAAATATGCTGACATCCTGGTTCTCCTTTGCTGTTCAGTGTCTACTCTGAACATATAGTTGAACCCTGACGTTTAAACCAGCGCTGATGCTCGCTTAACGAGACGAAGCGGTAGTCGGGGCAGGAGCTGGCCTTATTAGAAGAACCAGTCACTTTAGAGGGAACGCCCTTAAGCTATTGCTGCCTTTGCGTGTAATGTTTTAGCCGCATTGCCATAAAAATTTACCCTCTGTTGCCGACCTGTTCAGGAATACATACGCAATACCGGCATCACCAAAGTTAATCTCAAAAGGAAGTGAACATGAATCCAGCTGGGCCAAAAACCGCCACTCTTCTTTAGGTCCGGGATATTCCTCACTTTGCATAAACTCCGGCGTTCCGCCTAAACGCGACCCCTCTAGTTCGCCCTCTCCTATTTCAGTTGCGACAACCTCAACGCCAAACACTTCCCGCGACGGCCCGGACTCAAGGGCTTCAGTGGTTAAAGAATAGCCTCCCGATGGTTGAATAATGACAGCGTTTTCACCCCCATCAGGTTCCCACGTTCCGTCTATATACTGGTCATCATCTTCAGTCATAAACAGGTAGGCAATTTTCCCTTTGCACTCCGGAAAGACATCGCCAAGCGCTATCTGAGCAATAAACCGCATCGGCCCTTCCAGCTCTGGACTGATAGGCCATTGAGGTGTTTCCAGCCAATCTGGCTGACCACCAAATTTAGTTTTGGGGGAATCACCTGGCTCGAATTTAACAAATTTAAGTATTTTTTTGATTTCCATTTCTCACCTTAAATTAATTGGAAACGTAGCATCCCGGACAGCGGGGATGGATATTGCCGGAACTTTCCCGCGAGGCGGAAAAGCAAGCAGGGCGGCACTGTTACGAATCCGATTGACCCGGTTTGGTAGCGCTGGATGTTTCAGCGTGTAACTCTCTCATTAATAAAAACATCGGCAGCCCAAAAGACACACCGATCGCTAATGTGCCGCCAACAGGCAGCCATAATGTTGATATTCCTTGTCGCCGGCCTTCATAAATGATGAACGCGATTAAAGCTAACGCAGAAACGATAACATCAAGCCATGCAAATGCAGAGAGATGATCCTGACTGACTTGAACATATAGCTTAACCACGTTTAAACCGTTTATTGAAAGCCAGGGGATCAACATACTCAACGGTAAAACGATTCCAAGAATGCACAAAATTCCGTAAATGTATTTCAATTTATCATCTTCCCTGTAGCGCTAACGTCCTTAGCTGTGGATCACCTGTAGCGCCTGAAAATTCAATTCTTAAGGGTCAGGTTATGACACAGGCTGATATTTTAACGACTATTCAACTGAGTCGTCACCCGGAAAAAGGCAAGCGCTGGTCATGTTACTTTTTAACCCTTTGCCTTCATCCCAAAAGTTGCTTTCCAATCATACCCACAGCAAAGCCCAGAACGGCCCCCAGAGGTGGCAACCAATGTTTTCGCATCTTCGATTGCGGGGCGATGTCCTGAAATAGCAGATAAAGAATCCCCCCAGCGGCAAAACTCATGATTGCTGCAGTTAACATTGGTTGATTCTGCAGCCACAAGTGACCACTTAAAGCGGCCACCGGACCCAGAAAACTGATTCCGAACAGCCCCCAGAGTGCTGAGCGGGACGATACACCCGAGGTGCAGATTTCGCGAAAAGAATTAAAGCCCTCGGGCAGATTCTGTAATCCAATGAACAGGGCCAGGAGTATGCCGGCCTGATGGTTATGCCCAAACAAAGCACCAAGGGCAACTGCTTCAGGAATGAAATCCATGAGCATTGCCATGAATTGGGCTTTGCTTCCGCCATGCCTGCTCATGTATGCGTCCAGCACGCAGAAGACCAGACCACCGATGCAGAATGTTGCCGCAAGACCGGTTGTTGGCAGAACCAGAGTTGCCTCCGGTATCAATGCTAACGCAATTGCCGCAGTTAAAATCCCGCCCCCGAACGCAACAACGCCGTGTATCAGCTCGCGTTTCTGTACAGTGTTGGCTGATCCTTCATACTTAGCGCCAAGCCCGCCTACGAACGCAGCGATGCCTGCAAGCCAGGACACCACCATTACAATTATCAGTTCGTTCATATAGATTAGTTGTTCCGAACGCCTGTAACACTTAACTGTGAAAGCATAGTTTTTTGGGGCCAGAATAAACGGGGGTTGACCCCTTCTATTTCAGCCACATATCTATAGCCAGCCAAGTTCCCTGTACGTCTGTATATTAGATGATGGTGAACAAACTATGCTACATAAAGAGATTAAAACCAAACAAGAGTCTTTATTCGTTTTTCTGTGAGAATTGGGATCAGCGTAGAATCATTTAAATTTTCACACTGCCCCAAAATATCTAAAATTTATTTCTGTGGGCTGCGAACGAATAGGTGCGGGCAGGAATTTATGCCGTGCAATTACCGCGACCTCTACTATGAATAATGAGCGCAACCTTGTTTTGTACTTACTCATAACGTTCCATGTTGTCTTAACACTGCAGTTAAAGAGCCAAAAAACGCCTCTCCTGAGGTCCCAGTGAGCGAAACTAACGCCTTGTCAGACGTCAATCTCAGATAACAGGTGTTTTATTTCCTCAGCCAAGGCGAGCCCCAGTATCTCATGCTGATCTTCATCAAGATGCACTCCATCCACGCGGCTTGTGGACGTCACCGACCCAGCATCAAAGAAATGACAACCGGCATCGGCAGCCACGACCCGAATTGCCTCGGATAACCCTACTGTCCTATCCTCTGCCCCTTCAAATTTAGGCGCGATGCTGCCCTTCGCCTTCTGAATGGGCGGTGGCGCCACTACCAGAACGGCTGGCGCGGGCATGCCGGGCTCGATTGGAGCGCGCCGAATCGCCTGAACAATGGCATTGACACCCTGGGCAGATTGCCAGGCATTATGCGTATGCATTGATTGGAAGTCATTTGTCCCCAGTAACACAACCACCAGCGACAACGGGCTGTTCACCTCAATTCTTTGCTCAAGACCCACAAGTCCATTCCGACCTGGCTTGTACGGATCCTCCCACACTGTACGACGACCATTGAGGCAATCTTCTATTATCCGCGCCTGAATGCCGCATTTCCGTAGCTGATTCTCAACGACTCCGGGCCACCGCTGCTCAAAAGAAAACCGGCGACGGGTGTCTGGAATGATTCCCCAGCTTAATGAATCTGCATATATAAGTATCTGATGCACGATATTACCTCTCTTGGCACCTAACGCTTCAATAACCGGCTCAGCATGCTGCGTCCGGTGGAGGAACGAAGCCCCGTCACGAACTTGATTAACTTATTACGTAGCATTGGCATTGGCACGGGCCTGATGATTGAAAAATAGCACGAGTTTTTGCGGCGTTGTTATTTTACCGTAATAAGGATTATTTTTATGGCCGTCAAGACTGCGACCTGTTCTTTGCGCAATTTCCTCGACTAAATCTAAATCAAGATCATCTTCGTCAAGCTTCAATACATCGAATAGAGTATCAGAAGCCTTTATAGGCACACTCTGCTTGGTAGGGAGCGCAGCTTGAACTTGCTCATAGACCGCCCGAATTACCCATGTATCTACAACCTTTGGATCAAACTCTCTCGCAAATTCACAAATAGATAACCCATCACGCTCTTTGCACAGCTCTATAAAATGCCTTTCTACTTTAGGTTGATCAATTGCGCTCCAAACAATTACTAGTGCGGCTATTCCCGCAATAACAGCGAGAAACCAAGGCTGGTATATAACAACAGCTAGCGCAATTGCGAGAAAAGCAAACAGAGCAGGTTTGTTTGCCTTTCCGGGTTTGTACCTGGGCATAAAACGAGATGCTTGTTTCATACTTCACCTTGTGACTTAACGCTGCATTAAGGTGTGAGCAACGCTTCCACCTAACCTAAACCACTGCACCGTAAACACGAAACCCAACCTTGAACTGAAAATGCCAAGCGTTGGGAATCACTCTTAAATACTTTGTTAGAATTATTCTTCGCATTTACCTTTGAACAATGCGTTGTGATGCTCCATATATCGCGAAAATCGAGCGACTTCATCATTGGACATATGGCTAATACTGATCAAGTCGCCTACTAAGTCCTTATAGTATTTTGGAAGCTCCCCCATCACTGAGGGTGAAAATCGGATTTCAAACTCATTTTTTCTCTTATGAAAGAGAGTCATTAAATGTACGTCAAATAGTTTATCCAGAGTAGCTTCTAGTAATATGCCATTAGCACCTGTAATGGTCTAATGACACCGGACACTTTAATGAGAGACTATAAACGTCAAACATTGAGGTGTAGGAATGGGACAGAAACGTAGTTACAAGCAATACCCGAAAGAGTTCAAAGAAGAAGCTGTTGCGCTGGTCATTGGCCAAGGTTACTCAGTGCCTGAAGCTGCTAAATCACTGGGTATTGCGGCCAATATGCTCTATCGCTGGAAACAGCAGTTTGAAGAGCAGCAACAAGGACAGACGCTGGCCGAGGATGAACGAGAAGAGCTAAAACGCCTGCGCAAAGAAAATAAAGAGCTGCGTATGGAGAAAGAGATTTTAAAAAAGGCTTCAGCCTTCTTCGCAAAAGAAATGAAGTAAAGTATCGCTTCGTTCAGCGCCAAGCCGCGATCTATCCAGTACGTGTTCTGTGCCGTGTAATGAGAGTGAGCAGCTCCGCATATTACAGCTGGTGTAAACGGCCAGCGAAGGTCATCAGCGCTGATACTCTGCACTTGTATCGCAGAGCCAAAGAGTTGTTTAGGGCTAGCCGAGAGAGCCTGGGCAGTCGAGAGCTGGCGAAAAAGCTACGTGAAGAAGGCTTTAGAATTGGACGTTATCGCACCCGCACACTCATGCGTAAACTGAAATTACAGGTTAAGCAGCGTACCGCTTACAAGGTAACGACTAAACGCAGACATAGCGATCAGGTGGCTGACAACCTGCTGAACCAGAATTTTAACCCGGTTGCTCCGAATGAGGTTTGGGCTGGCGATATCACGTATCTCAGAACTGCGGAGGGGTGGATGTATCTTGCGATCGTGATGGACTTGTACTCACGTCGTATTGTGGGCTGGCATATTGATAAGCGCATGAGTGCTGACCTGGTTTGCAGAGCGTTGATGAAAGCAGTTAATCTGCGTCAGCCGAAACAGGGCTTGGTCTTTCACAGTGACCGAGGTTCACAATATACCAGCAAACAGCACCGGCGCTTGCTGAAAAGCTACGGCCTCCGTTCATCTATGGGTGACGTTGGAGCCTGCTGGGATAATGCAGTCGTTGAGCGCTTCTTTGGTAGCTTAAAGCATGACTGGATACTGAAGGTTAACCAGCCAACGCGAGAGCATATGAGGCAGGATGTGGTTAAGTACATGAGATATTACAATCTGGAAAGGCTTCATACGGCGAACGGAAGTTTATCTCCGGTCAACTTTGAAAATTTACAAAAAAAGGTGTCCGGTTGGAGTTGACCAGTACAACCATCAAGTCTTTCGGTAGAGTTTGAGCAGTCTTTCCATGCCTTAATATGTGAAGCGACCAGTACCTCACGAATAGAGTTAAGAGTCACAGCACAAACTTCACCACCCCAGACACGGATTACATTTTTTCGATATTTCCCCTGCCCAATACGTGCTTTCATCAGAACTTCTTTTTCGGTGTTTGAAATATCAGCATTCATGATTTCGGTTACATCATCTAGTAACTGATCGTCTGAATCAAAGCAAACATATAGCTGTTTTAAGTAGTGCTTGTTCTTGTAAAGATTATAGCGAGTTAGTTTGTGTAGAGAATGGAAGTCAGCGGTAGATAAAAATTTTACATCTTGAGGTTTAAAACGGACGTTGAAACAATTTATTGGAGGTAACGTAGTCAACAGGTTCTTGTTACCACCAACACTCTCAACATCTCTAACCATTGTATCTAATACTAATTTTTGATGCAGTTTATCATAAACCAACTTAGCATCTCTTTCAGTCAAGCACTCTACATTGGCTATTTTTGCTATAGATATATTTTCTGATTTGAACTTGTCATAAGCATACAAATGAATAGCGTACCGAAGCCCAGCATGTGCATTGTTTTTAGTGTTAACTGGTTGAAGAAAAGCGTACTTATAGCCGTCAACTAGAGTATCAAAATCAAATAACCATTCTTCAAACCCGAATCCATTTTTAGCTTCAAATAATTTTTCATTTTGACTCTTCCCATACTCGCCAGACGGTTTCTTCCAACCATTATCATTCCAACAAATTCGAGCTATCTTTTCTTCCACGCAAATACCTCAATAATTTGGTCCTACCCAAAGAAGCGGCGCATTTATGCGTCCGCCTTGCTTTGCTTGTATGGTTAATTCCGTTCCATTTCAGGGTAAATTGGAGGCCCACCCTCAACGGCCATTGAGGGTCTTTATGCAGTAGCTCGATTGTGCGCCGGCTCCTCTTGCGAGAGACCGATAACAAGTGGGTAGCGCTGCATAACTCCGAAGCAATTGTAATGGTCTAATGACACCGGACACTTTAATGAGAGACTATAAACGTCAAACATTGAGGTGTAGGAATGGGACAGAAACGTAGTTACAAGCAATACCCGAAAGAGTTCAAAGAAGAAGCTGTTGCGCTGGTCATTGGCCAAGGTTACTCAGTGCCTGAAGCTGCTAAATCACTGGGTATTGCGGCCAATATGCTCTATCGCTGGAAACAGCAGTTTGAAGAGCAGCAACAAGGACAGACGCTGGCCGAGGATGAACGAGAAGAGCTAAAACGCCTGCGCAAAGAAAATAAAGAGCTGCGTATGGAGAAAGAGATTTTAAAAAAGGCTTCAGCCTTCTTCGCAAAAGAAATGAAGTAAAGTATCGCTTCGTTCAGCGCCAAGCCGCGATCTATCCAGTACGTGTTCTGTGCCGTGTAATGAGAGTGAGCAGCTCCGCATATTACAGCTGGTGTAAACGGCCAGCGAAGGTCATCAGCGCTGATACTCTGCACTTGTATCGCAGAGCCAAAGAGTTGTTTAGGGCTAGCCGAGAGAGCCTGGGCAGTCGAGAGCTGGCGAAAAAGCTACGTGAAGAAGGCTTTAGAATTGGACGTTATCGCACCCGCACACTCATGCGTAAACTGAAATTACAGGTTAAGCAGCGTACCGCTTACAAGGTAACGACTAAACGCAGACATAGCGATCAGGTGGCTGACAACCTGCTGAACCAGAATTTTAACCCGGTTGCTCCGAATGAGGTTTGGGCTGGCGATATCACGTATCTCAGAACTGCGGAGGGGTGGATGTATCTTGCGATCGTGATGGACTTGTACTCACGTCGTATTGTGGGCTGGCATATTGATAAGCGCATGAGTGCTGACCTGGTTTGCAGAGCGTTGATGAAAGCAGTTAATCTGCGTCAGCCGAAACAGGGCTTGGTCTTTCACAGTGACCGAGGTTCACAATATACCAGCAAACAGCACCGGCGCTTGCTGAAAAGCTACGGCCTCCGTTCATCTATGGGTGACGTTGGAGCCTGCTGGGATAATGCAGTCGTTGAGCGCTTCTTTGGTAGCTTAAAGCATGACTGGATACTGAAGGTTAACCAGCCAACGCGAGAGCATATGAGGCAGGATGTGGTTAAGTACATGAGATATTACAATCTGGAAAGGCTTCATACGGCGAACGGAAGTTTATCTCCGGTCAACTTTGAAAATTTACAAAAAAAGGTGTCCGGTTGGAGTTGACCAGTACAAATAACTCGAACAGTCATTGGGGCCTCGAGCCCGCATAGCAAGGCAGAGTCAGCTTATTATGATGAATACGGAAAGTCACATTGAAATCAACGTCGGTGTTGATGTCGGTAAGTCGAAACTTGATATAGTCCTTCATCCATTAGATCTCCATTTCTCAATACCCAACGATGATGAACATATTCAAAAGATCGTTCAGGTTCTTAAAACTCATCAGGTTAAACGTATCGTAACCGAAGCTACCGGGCGTTACGAGCACGCTTTTGTCTTTGCCTGCGACAAAGCGGATCTTCCTGTTGTGGTGGTCAATCCCACTAATATCCGACGCTACGCTCAAGCCATCGGCGTACTGGCTAAAACCGATAAAATTGATGCCACAGTGATTGCGCAATTCGCAGCCACTATTCAACCTGATATCAAGCCTATACCAGACAGACAGTCCCGTATAATCAAGGATTTACTTATCCGGCGCGCTCAGCTCTTAGAGATGCAAACCATGGAGAAAAACCGTCTCCAGATCATGCCAAAGGAGCTGCATTCATCCATCAAAGCTTTACTTAAATCGCTACAAACTCAGATCGAAAAGCTCACTCTGAAACTCGATCAGCTTGTGGCTGAAGTCAAGCACTGGCGCATTAAAACCGAAATACTGACCAGTGTTCCCGGTGTCGGTAAAGTTCTGGCCTACACCCTGCTCAGCGAACTGCCAGAACTTGGAAAACTAAACCGCAAAGAGATTGCCGCCCTGGTCGGCGTCGCGCCAATGAACCGCGACAGCGGTTCGTACAACGGTAAACGTCGTACCCGGGGTGGCCGCCATCCCATACGCCAGTGATGTTTATGGCAATGCTCTCTTCGATACAGTGTAATCCTGTTTTTAAACGTCATTACGAGCACCTGAAGGCCGTAGGGAAGCTCCCTAAAGTGGCTCTGATCGCCTGCATGAGAAAACTGATCGTCATCCTAAATACTATGCTGAAAAACGAGGAGCGCTGGAATGAAAAATCAGCCTGATATTATTGACAGAACACCACAGTCACTTGTTAGGATTGTTCTGGTACATGCAGTACGGGATCTCCCTTTGTTTCTTTATCATGCCCCCAAAAAGTAACATGCTCTAGCTCTAGTTCAGAACAGCCTATTAAAGCTTCTCTTGCCATTAAAATTATTTCAAAAACTGATTTAGCATCATTTTTATTTTGTAACCTTTTAGATATTTCTGTCGCAATGTCTTTAGGTAGCCACAAAGATGACTGGAATGATAAGTAATTAAGGCGATTCCTCTGTTCTCGTGTTATTGCCTCACCGTAAGGAGTTCGCAGATACTCAGAAAATAATTCGGCCACCATTTGAACTTTTTCTTTTTGATCTAACTCTCTTGAAAAAAGCTCGAATTGCTTTTTATATTCATGCTGTATTGATGACTTAATTCTTTCCTTTACCCAAGATTTCGAGAGGAATATAACGATAGCAAGACAGGTTCCACTACTTAGCACTGCAGCAATTATTGTTTCGAGCACATATTTCTCCTGTAATCCTAACGCCTCGCTCACCGGAAAATTGGGAGCGCAGTGAGTAATTTTTCCGAGTGCAGCGCCTTGTTAGCGCAGAAATAAAGGTTTGCAGTACTGTCGCGCCGAACTGCAATCATAAGCTTTAGCTCCTGAAATATCCTCTTCTAACTCCCACAGAAATCTGAATTCACGTTGGTGTGAATAGCGTTGATGTTTGATGAAATACTTACCAGCCTGAACAATCTCACCGCTCCTATGAGATAACTTGTCGCGGTCTACGTTATTCCCTGGGAAGCCAAGCACAGCTTTCTGAGGACGGTAAAGGCACTGACCGAATGTGAAAGTCCTAGCACCTACTGACTCTGCTATAGCCTCAGCAAATTCTGCTGGGTGAGTAATTATAAACGCACTATCGTAGCCGAACTTTTTCATTGTAGCTGGATCAATCTTTCCAATGTATGTACAGAACATGCGGTTATTGTAGCCAGAACCATACTTGCCTCCAATAACGCCAAAAGGGGTCTTTGCTATCAAGGTTACCAAGCCTTCTTCTACGTCACCAATCTCAGGGTGCTCACTGGAGCTGTAGTAATCAAATGAACCTAGCTGTAATGCTCCAGTTTTAAAAAAACTTTTAACATGCTCGCTTTTTCCAAGCTTAATAATTGGCTGTTGCGGTACTCTTCCAAGCTTGAAACGTTTCTCTGGTACAGGTTTCACGAATTGCGCTGGCTTTAGCGGTTGGTCGACAGCCGTATTGTGGACTAACGCGCCGCATAGCCCCTTCAACTCAAATGCAGACAGCTTCTTTTCAATCCACATGTGTTTATACACTCGAAAAGTTCTGGACATCTTAGTCACCCTAATTGCGATTTTACGCTAACGCCCTTAGCAACTGACCCGAAGCTGTTGCGACGTAGGAGCAACAGTTTTGGGGTCAGATTGCCTAAGTTTGTTATGCATTTTCAATCTTCTCAGTAAGTTCTTTTGTAAATTTCCAATGGTCACCATTATCAAATGCTGCAACCCATCCTGCTTGCACAGTTACCTCATGCTCATAGTCAGAAATTTTTCGTAAACCAACGTTCACTTTTGCTAACTTAATGGAAATATCGCCTAGAATTGACCCTCTGGTAAACGTTTGCCACGATTCGCTCTCTTTTACTTTTTTAAAACCAAAACCTGCCAACTTTTCCTCAAGGTCTGCATTACTTAATGAGTGCTTTACACTCTTTTTGTACTTTGGAAGTAAAGCTATGAATGGTTTCTTTGTCCCCAAATTTCTACAGGGAATTAATTTATATAATACTGTGATTCCTACTAGGCCTAAAACTACAATTAATAGTGCTTCCATGGTCATCTCTATTTATGCATAACGCCGCCATAATTTGCCGCATGGAGCGCAGCATAAGGCGGTCAAATTAATGGCCTTGTTATCTCTACTCACCCTCGGTTACCGTGATTTCTAGCGATGTAAAAGCTGATGCTCCAGATAGTATTTTTTTGGTTGCACTCAAGTAATTACCTTCTTCAAACTCAAGCGCGCCAATAATTTTACTAGCAAATTTGTAGTCTTGGGCTTCGGCGCGACGAAACCATGATAAAGCTAAATCTTTATCGTTTTCTTCTAATGCAAGCATACCTATAAAGCACTGTGCATATGGTTGATCAGCCTCAGCTGCCTGCAATATTAGTTTCTTGCCTTTTATGACATCCTGTTTTGACACTATTCCGAAGTAATAGTCCATTCCAACTCTTAAGTCAGCTTCAGGTATCCCCTTGCCTTGTGCCCGGTGATAAAGCTGAAAAGCCTTTGCCTTGTCCTTAGTCGTACCTCGGCCGAATAAATGAGCCTGTCCAAGCATGTAGAGAATTAATGGTTCATTTGAAACTGAGGCCTTTTGGTACCAATAGAAGCTTTTGTTGAAATCAATGTCGGTGCCTAAACCATGAAGATACATCCATCCGAGGTTGTTCTGGGCTAGTATATTGCCGTTCTCAGCAGATTTCAGAAAATGAGCCAGAGCTAAATCGTTGTTCCCTTTTTCATGTTCCGCATAACCAGCGGAGAAATCATTGTCGTCAGCAGCATATACATTTGAAAAAATAGAGATAAGAATAAATATAAAAATTCTAATATACATTAACTACCTCTTGGAGATAACGCTTTTGTAATGGGCCGCATTGCTGCGAAGCAGCGCAGTTTGCGGTCCAGCCCGAAGGGCGATTATTAACAAACTTGTTATAGCGCAGTTGTTTCAAGTAACACCCATATGAATATAAGTACACCTATTAGAGAGCTAACCAACATACTTTTGCTCATAGGTTTTGAGTAAGCAAATAATTTTGGATCATCCCAAGCTATTTTATCTAAGCGCTCTTTTTCTACTTCACTTAACTTTTTATATTCACTTTGGTGCTGTCTAGTCTTTCGAGCTTGGTATATCCCAAAAACGCCGATGCTCAGAAAGATAAGTATAACAATACCACTCTCAACTAATTCCATATTGCGTTATAACGCTTAAAGCTGCCGCGCAGTATGCGTCGGTTGGCTTGTATTGTTAGGTGTTTTTTCCTCAGACGAAGGGAAACTATATGAAAAAACGCCTGTATCGCTGTCTCCTAATACGATGGATAACAGAACATTTTTCGATACAAAGTTTACTATTATTTCCTCAGTGTCTGTTTGAAAAACATTCCTAACCTTGGTTTCAATTTCTTTTGCCAGTACTTTTCTTTCTTCTTCAGATAGCAACGCACTGGCCTCTCCTTCTGCTGTGACTTTGATGTAACCACTAGTAGAAGACTTTACGTTGAACTCATATTCTGGATATTCAGAACTAAGGTCACCAAAGCTTTGAACGACAGGCCCCACCCCTGGAATAAGATGGATAAAATACCCAGAAGTCAGCCAGAGACAGAATAAACCAATGTAAAAATAGTATTTATGCTTCTTTAACCATTCCATAGTTACGCTGACACCTAACATTTTAATACTACGCCGGCGCATATGCATGCCAAGCTGAATTTACAAAAGGGATGATAACTATCAGATAGTAAAGAGGAATTTATGAACATCACGATCTCCCTTAAGACAAAAACGAGAATGCGCAGTTGCATTCATGACCCGGCGTAGTATTCCACCAGCGCTTTTAACCTATCCCTATGTTTTTCTTATGTTTTGCAAAAAATCTAAGCAGCAAAACGAGCCTTCTGTAACGATTAAATGAGCATAACCGCTGGACAGAATAAAATAAACTGTATATACATACAGAAATGCATAATTTTCACACGGAGGTGCGTTATGCCTAAAAGTCCTTTTCTAGAGCGGGTTCGCAAAGAGATTCGATTACGTGGCTATAGTATACGAACTGAAAAAACCTATCTTTTTTGGATCAAACGTTTCATCTTATTTCATCAAAAAAAGCACCCTGCTGAAATGGGAGCTGAGCAGGTAAAACTTTTTTTATCCTGGATGGCTAATCAACAAAATGTCTCTATTAACACTCAGAAAACCGCACTTAACGCCTTAGCTTTTTTGTACCACAAAATTCTTAAGATTGAATTAGGAGAGCTGGGCTTTAACCAGGCTACTCGTCCCAGAAGGCTGCCTGTAGTGTTAACTCCGTCGGAGGTCAGCTCAATTCTCAACCAAATGGAAGGTCATCACAAACTCATATTTTCACTGCTTTATGGAAGCGGACTGCGTATTACAGAGTGCCTGCGGTTGCGACTTCAGGATATTTGCTTTGAGCGCAGGGCGTTATTGGTACGCGATGGGAAAGGAAGCAAAGACCGTCAAACCATTTTAAGCCGCAACCTATTTCCAGAGATAGAGGCTCAAATGTCTGCAGCGATAAACATTCAACAGAAGGACAACCGTCAGGGCTTAGGTCCCTCTCTGCCATTTGCCCTCGATAGAAAATACCCAAACGCCTTTCGCCAACCCGGATGAATGTATCTTTTCCCCTCTAACAACTTGTGTTCGCACCCACTTTCCGGGCAGTTATGCCGACATCACTTGCATGATTCCGCACCGCGAAAAGCGTTAAAGCAAGCGGTTGCTAAAACCGACATCCGCTTCAAACGCGTGAGTTGCCATACCTTCAGACATTCTTTCGCTACCCACCTGCTAGAGGCTGGCAGAGATATCCGCACCGTACAGGAGCTCTTAGGCCACAGCGATGTTAAAACCACTCAGATCTACACGCATGTGATTGGAGAACACTATGCCGGTACATCCAGCCCTTTAGACTTACTATAAAAAACGCGCCAAACAGGCGCGTTTTTAGCATTCAGAACCGAATCAGGATTTCTTCACAAACTTGGTCAGAATCACGATACGGGTGCCGTTGACCCGGCCTTCAATATGTTCAGCGTTATCCTGCACCAGTGAGATACCCCGCACTGCGGTGCCTCGCTTAGCGGTGAAGCCTGCGCCTTTGACATCCAGATCTTTTATCAGCACAACATTATCGCCAGCTTCCAGAATGGCACCGTTGCTGTCACGGTGAATCACTTTTTCAGAGTCATCCAGATGCTCTCCGGTAGCCTGCGCCCACAGAGAGGTTTCATCATCCAGATACATCATATCCAGCAGATCCTGCGGCCAGCCTTCGCTGCGCAGACGGTTAAGCATACGCCATGCCACCACCTGCACGGCAGGCACCTGGCTCCACATGCTGTCGTTGAGACAACGCCAGTGGTTAGCATCGGTGGTTTCCGGATTTTCTATCTGACCTTTGCAGGTGCTGCAGACCAGTACAGAATCATCGACACCACCCTGAGAGCCTGGCGGCACTTCATACACACTCAGGTTATCGGTTGCGCTGCACAGCTCACACTTGGATTCGCTGCGGTCACGTAGGGCTTGTTCTGTACTCATGGTCACTCCGGTTGTTATGCATGACAGCCAGTCATGATGCCACTGCTCAAGGGCAGCGGCATAAGGATGGAATTTTGAAGTCGCGCATTGTAGCAGAAGATTGGCTCAGTTTCAGGTCAGTAGGCGGCGATAAAATTGCACTTCAGCGTCGAGACTGTGAATCTGATTTTCCGCCTGTCTAAAGCCGTGCTGCTCGTCGGGGTAGAGATGGTATTCTACGGCAACGTTCCTCTGCTGCAGGGCACTCACCATCACCTCTGTTTGCTGCGGCACCACGACCCGGTCTTTGCCTCCCTGAAAGAAGATCATCGGACAACTGATCTGCCCGGCATGTGCCAGCGGACTGCGTTGGCGGTAAAGCTCGGCATCGGCCTGCGGATCCCCGATCAGCCAATCTAAGTAGTGACTTTCAAATTTATGCGTGTCCCGCGTCAGCGCCACCGGATCACTGACCCCATAATAACTGGCCCCACCGCGGAACCGGTTGCTGAAGGCCAGTCCGCAGAGGGTGGTATACCCCCCCGCGCTACTGCCGCGTATAAACACATTCCCCGGGTCGATCAGACCTTCTGCGGCCAGATAATCAACCGCCGCTTCGGCATCCAGCCAGTCGGTTTGTCCCCAGCTTCCGGCTAATCGCAGCCGGTAATCACGCCCATAGCCGCTGCTGCCGCGATAGTTGAGATCAATTACGGCAAAGCCCCGGCTGGTCCAGAACTGAATTTTAGGATTGTAAACCGGATAAGTCGCTGCCGTCGGTCCGCCATGACTGAAAACGATCAGGGGCGGCTTGTCATCGGTGTCATTGAGCAGCTCAGGCAGATAGAGAAATGCAAAAGCGGTCTCACCCGCTACCGGATAGCTGACCGGCTGTGGCAGGCTCGGACTGATGGCTGGGGGCTCGCCTCCTGCAAGGACGCTAATCTCATCGCTGTGCGGCGACAATTCCAGTATTGCCGGGGAGCGGTCGTTGGCGGCCGCGATACAGTAGATGCGCCCCTGATAACAGCAGATATGACGAAACAGGCTATATTCCCCGGCCAGCACTCGCTCTTCAGCAATCGCTTGGGACTCTGCCGAGAGCTCGCCTGTCACTAAGCGCCCTTCTCCCTGATGCATATAACAGGCGATCCAGCGGTTTGCATCGAGCTGATCCCAGGTGGAGACCCCCAGTTGCCACTGGGGAATACCACAGTCGTGAGGACGGGGCCAGACCGGCTGAGATAGCACAGCAGCTGACGCTGAACGCCCCCCCGCCACTGTTGAACCGGTTTCTGGCAGGTGACTTCCAATATCCTGCCGCCCATATAGATAACGGTATAAATTCCACCAGCCACTTTTATCCGTGATGGCCACCAGCGCGTTGTCGCTGAGAAAACGGGGCTGCTGAATCGACTCCTCGACTGACTCACCAGCGACAATCCGCTGATCCGTTAAGCCGCCTTCCGGATCAAAACGCGCGTGATTTAACCGGGTACTGACCCAGGGCATATGCGGATGATTCCAGCTGATCCAGGCAATTTGCTGACCATCCTGACGCAGTGCCGGTGAGGCATAGAAATCATCACCGTACGCCAGCACAGTGACCTGGCCGGTGGCGATAGCAACTGCGACCAGTCGGTGTGCGGGTTGGGTGGGATCATCGGAGGCTTGTTCCTGCACCGCGATAATGCGCTGCCGCTGCGGATCGAATATCAGATCACCGTAACGGCAGTCGGGGGTGTAAGTAAGCTGTCGCGGGGTGCGGGCATCCGTCTGTAACCAGATCTGCTGATCGGCGGCATTAACAAACGCGATCTGCTGCTCAGCGACACACCAGCTTTTACCACCGTATTCATAGACACCGCTGCGGACACTGAAACCGGCTGGTGTCAGGCATGTTATCTGCCCTTCCCAGCTACGCTGAATCAGAAGATTACGGCCACCATCAGAGGGACGGTATTCAACCCAGAAAAGCCCCTGTTCGCAGGCATGCAGCTGACCACATTCTAGCCCGGCGGCGACGGCATCCGCGGCAGAGAGTGAGGATTCAAAAAAGCCATATCCGGGCATATTCAGGCAGTGTCCACGCTGATCAATAAGAGAATCAGGCTATCACATCAGCCTTTGCAGAACACCTTTGAGTTACGCTCGTTACGATACACAGGCTCTTTGTGGGATGGCAGCTCCGCTTCCTCGCGGGCCTGCAGAATCAGATCGTGGTGGGGCGACTTACTGCACACCGGATCGGCATTATTGGCATCCCCGGTCATCATAAAGGCCTGACAGCGACAACCGCCAAAGTCTTTCTCTTTCTCATCGCAGGACGCGCAGGGTTCCTTCATCCACTCATAACCGCGGAAATGGTTAAAGCCGTTGGAGCGGTTCCAGATCTGCTCAATACTCTGCTCGCGTACATTGGGAAACTCGATCGGCAGCATCCGGGCGCTGTGACAGGGTAGCGCGGTGCCATCGGGGGTGACCGTCAGAAACACCTGCCCCCAGCCGTTCATGCAGCCCTTGGGACGCTCTTCGTAATAATCCGGCGTGACGAAGATAATTTTGATCGGATTACCTTCGGCGGCCAGCCGATCACGATAGTCATTGGTGATCCGTTCGGCCCGCTCCAGCTGCGCCCGGGTCGGCAACAGGTCGTTACGATTCTCATACGCCCAACCATAATACTGACAGGTCGCCAGCTCGACATAATCGGCTTTCAGTTCGACACAGAGCTCAATAATACGATCGATCTGATCAATATTGTGACGATGGGTAACAAAGTTCAGCACCATCGGATAGCCCTGCGCTTTAACCTCCCGAGCCATCGCCAGTTTCTGCTTAAAGGCCTTTTCAGAACCCGCCAGCAGATTATTCACCTCAGGGTCCGCCGCCTGGAAGCTGACCTGGATGTGATCCAGCCCCGCCTCTCTGAAATCAGCGATCTTGCGCTCATTCAGGCCAACGCCAGAGGTAATAAGATTAGAGTAATAACCCAGATTACGTGCTTCGCGGATCAGCTCGATCAGATCCTGACGCACCAGCGGCTCGCCACCGGAAAAGCCTAACTGCGCGGCTCCCAGCTCACGTGCCTGAGTAAAGACATCGATCCACTCGGCGGTGCTCAGTTCACCGGTCTTACTGGCAAAGTCGACCGGGTTGGCACAGTAGGGACACTGCAATGGACACTTATAGGTCAGTTCGGCCAGCAGCCAGAGCGGCTGACCATGGGTTGGGACACTGTTCAAAAACGGCGCCTGTGAAGGCTGACCGTTACAGGGTGATCCAGAGTTGCTCACGGGCGTCTCCTAAGAAATCCAGAATATCCCGGTCGATCCCCTCGGCATCGGGAAACTTGGCCTGCAGTGTCTGGATAATATCCGCTGCAGTCCGCTGACCGTCCACCAACGCCAGCACTTCACCGGCCGGGCCGTTCAGCTTTACCATGCCTTCCGGATAGAGCAGCACATAGCTGTCCTGCGCCTTCTCCCACTGGAAGCGGAACATGCGGTTCAGCACCGGCACCGACTCCGGGCTTATCTCGGCAGCGGTGTTCGGGGTGGTGTTTGCGCTGTGAGTCGGGCTGCTCATGAAAACAACCCGGTGTGATAAACCTTCTCATCGGTGACCGTATGGTACGGCGGGCGATTGAGTTCATACGCCATGGTCATGGAATCGAGCATACTCCAGAGCACATCCAGCTTAAACTGAAGAATATTCAGCATCCGCTCCTGTTGCTCCCGGGTAGTGTAATGATCCAGGGTGATCTCCAGCCCGTGCACCACATCGCGGCGGGCTTCGGTGAGACGGTTACGGAAATACTGATAGCCTTCCGCCTTGATCCAGGGATAGTGTCCCGGCCAGCTGTCCAGACGGTTCTGATGAATGGTCGGCGCAAACAGCTCGGTCAGCGATGAGCTGGCGGCTTCCTGCCAGCTCGCCCGGCGGGCAAAGTTGACATAGGCATCCACGGCAAAGCGAACACCGGGCAGCACATGTTCCTGCGACAGAATCTCTTCCCGGGTCAGGCCCACTGCTTCACCCAGCTGCAGCCAGGCTTCGATACCACCGACCGCGCCATCATAGCCATCATGGTCCAGCACCCGCTGCACCCAGTGACGCCGCACATCGCGGTCGGGACAGTTGGCCATAATCGCCGCATCTTTCACCGGAATCGAGATCTGATAGTAAAAACGGTTAGCGACCCAGCCCTGGATCTGCTCTTTGGTGCAGCTGCCGTTATACATGGCAACGTGATACGGGTGTTGAGTATGGTAGTAAGCACTTTTAGCCCGCAACGCCTGTTCAAACTCATCCCGGCTCATGGGTGGCTGGACATCTTTCATCTGTGCATTCATGGTAAAACCTCTCAGAGTTCTATACCCATTCCGTCCCAGGAGACTTCGATACCGTGGGCGACCACTTCGGCCCGCTCCGGAGAGTCTTCATCCAGAATCGGATTGGTATTGTTAATGTGGATCAGCACTTTCCGGGGCTTGTCCAGCGTGTCCAGAAAGTCGATCATGCCACCCTCACCGGTATCTTCGTTACGGGACTGCGCCAGATGGCCCATGGTGACGCCGAGCTTATCGCCAACACCGGAGGTCAGCAGCTCATCGTCACGCCAGATAGTGCCGTCAACCAGCAAGCAGTCCGCGTCTTTCATAATCGGTTTAAGGTGGGGCTCAATCTGGCCGAGGCCAGGGGCATAGAACAGAGTTTTGCCGCTGCGGGTATCTTCTATCAGGATACCTATGTTGTCCCCTGGATGGGGATCGTTGCGATGCGGTGAATAGGGTGGAGCACTGCTGAGCAGCGCGACCGCTGTCAGTTTCAGTTCGGGTACCTGAGGAATCACAAAGCTGTTAGTGCCCTCTTCTACCGATCCCCCGACAGGAATGCGGTTGCGTTTAATGCCGCCATTCCAGTGTTCCAACATCTTGAAGATGGGAAAGCCGGTGGTCAGATCCTGATACACCATATCGGTACACCAGACCTCATGGGGGCAACCTTCACGCAGCATCAGCAGACCGGTGGTATGGTCGATCTGACTGTCCATAAAGACAATCGCCGCAATACCGGTATCGCGAATCGCACGATTCGGCTGCATCGGCGCAAAGTCAGCCAACTGCTGGCGGATATCCGGGGAGGTGTTAAACAGAATCCAGTCTTCACCGTTGGCACTCACCGCGATGGAGGACTGAGTCCGGGATTTTGCATTGAGAGTTCCGGCACGATAGCCGGCACAGTTGCGGCAATTACAGTTCCACTGAGGAAACCCGCCGCCTGCTGCGGAGCCTAATACTTGTATTTTCATTGTTATTATTATCTTGTCGGTGTGACTGAACAGAGCAAACTAAAAGGCTCCACCCAAAGGCGGAGCCTGATAGATTGCTTAGCGGTTAGCGAAGTACATTGTTACTTCAAAACCGATACGCAGATCTGTATAAGCTGGTTTAGTCCACATATGCCTTACCTCTTTTGTTATTAGATTGTTCCAGTCTTGTGACTGCCTTTAATCATATGAAGTGAACAGCCAAACCCATATGGTACTTTGGAACTAATAGGGATGACTTTTTAGTCGTAGTCTATCAGTGCCGTAACCCGGTCTGGCCAACACCTCCTAATATCAGTTGAAAAAAAGAGGTGGCACATGGCCACCCCAAACGCGGCTGTATTACGTCGATGAGGATGCAATAACAACGCGGAGAAGTGTTAATCCTTACTCTTTTCAAAGTTTACTTAACGGCTCTCACTTAGAGTCATTGGCCGCCGCCAGAGCTCTTTGCTGATCATAGCCGCGTTTGATAACGTACGCTTTGATTGCATCAGCCTGTTCTACACTCAGCACACTCTTGAATGATGCCATACCATTCTTGGCTTTCAGTCCGTTGACCACAATCGCTTCCCAGAAACCAAAGGTGTCAGCACTGGCATAGCGAAGATCTGGCACCACTCCACCACTCACTGCCCCGTCGCCGTGACAACCACCACAGTATGTGTGATAAAGCGCTTTACCCTGCTCAACGTCCTCTACAGAAGCGGTCATCTCCGGAAGGCTTAACTGACGCGGTTTAACGTTCAGCACAGGCAGTGCTTTATCCCCGCCCAGTTTAAATACCAGCAAACGGTTAGTGTTGGTTTTAACGGCTTCACTCACCAACTCACCGACAACCAATGGAACGGCACCACCCCAGCCAGCCATGACTGCAACATACTGCTCACCATTAACGCTGTAGGTCATCGGTGCGGCAACGATGCCGGTCTGACTGAAAAACGACCATTTCTGCTCGCCGGTTTTAGCGTCATAGGCAACAAAGTTACCCTTAGCATTACCCTGGAACAACAGATCACCCGCGGTACTCAAAGTACCTCCATTCCAGGGTACCGGCATATCAACACCCCAAACCTCTTTCTGTGCGACCGGGTCCCATGCCACCAGACGACCTTTAGTCGCGGCCTTAACTGCTTTGCGCACAGCAGGATCTTCCGGCATTGAAGCGGCAAGCAGACTGACGCCCAGATTGACCGCCAGATCCTTAGCTTTAAAGTCACCATCCGCGATATAGGGGAAAGCCATCTCCCGGGTTGGCAGATACACCAGCCCCGTATTGGGGTTGAAGCTCATCGGTTGCCAGTTATGCCCGCCAAAAGGTGAGGGCAGAGCCAGAAACGCCTTAGCCGCTGTACTGTAACGCGCTTCCGGCTTGATATCAGGGCGACCTGTTTTAGCATCAATCCCATCTGCCCAATTTACTGTGACGTAGTTTTCCGCCGAGATAAACTCACCGGTTTGGCGATCCAGTACATAGAAGAAACCATTTTTAGGTGCCTGCATAATCACTTTGCGCGTTTTACCGTTTAGCTTAATATCCGCAAGAATCATATGCTGCGTGGCAGTGTAATCCCACTCTTCGCCGGGCGTTGTCTGGTAGTGCCAGACATATTCGCCGGTATCAGGACGGACCGCGACAATGGAAGAAAGGAACAGGTTGTCACCTTTACCTTCGCTGCGTAGCTCCCGGTTCCAGGGTGAGCCATTACCGATTCCCACGTAAAGCAGGTCCAACTCGGGATCATAAGCCATTGAGTCCCACGCGGTGCCTCCCCCACCGAGTTTCCACCATTCACCCGACCAGGTCTTTGATATTTCAATCATCGTCGGATCGGTTTCATTGGCCGGGTTATCAGGCACGGTATAGAAGCGCCACAGCATTTTACCGCTATCAGCATCGTAAGCAGAGAAATAACCCCGCACGCCGAACTCTGCACCGCCGTTACCAATCAGTACCTTACCCTTGACCACCCGGGGCGCGCCGGTAATCGAGTAATACTTGCCTTTCTCTGTGGTCTGAGTTGACCACTGCTGTTGACCCGTCTCGGCATCAATGGCAATCAGACGGCCATCCAGCGTACCCACGAAGATCTTCCCATCCCAGGCAGCAACGCCCCGATTGACTGCGTCACAACATAGTTTTGGGCCGACATCACCCTTATTGATCCGAGGATCAAAGGTCCACTTCAGCTCACCAGTAACAGCATCGAATGCGTAGACAACACTCCAGTTACCAGTCACATATAAAGTACCGTCAATCACCAGCGGCGTCGCTTCCAACCCCCGGGTAGAATCGAATTTATAGGACCAGCTTAAACCTAAATCACTGACGGTATCTTTATTGATCTGCGCCAAAGGGCTAAAGCGCTGCTCAGAATAATCACGGCCGTGGGACATCCAGTTGCCGGGCTCTTTATCAGCATGGCTGATTCGGTTGCCATCGACATTGGCGGCGGCCTGCACCTTTGACATAAGAGGCATAACACATAAAGCCCCCAGCATGAGAGGCAAAAGTTGTTTGCTAAATCGCATCACGTATACCTCTCAGATTAAAATGGGACCACAAGACGCAAAGTGACACCGTCGGTTTCAATGCCATTTTCAACATTGAGATCTTTACTGTATTCACCTTGCAACTGAAACTCTTTGCCAATCCACTGGGTATAACCAACGGTCAGCGTATCGGTGTCTATATCCGTAGCAACCTGTGTTACGCCATCAACCTGCTGTTCACCGCCCTTCTGTTTACTGTAACGTCCCCAGATATATCCACCGGGAGTTACATCCTGAGAAAGCATTGCGCTCATCCGATACATATTGTCACGGCTCAGGCTATCACCGGCGGCCAGATCATTATTGTCACCGTAGACCTCGACTTCACCAATCAGATCCATGTACAGACCAGCATCTGTCAAACCTTTGGTATAGCCCGCCTGTAGTACAAATGACCAGCGGTTTGCCCCCACATTAACCGCTTTATCGCTTTCATATTCGCCGGTTGGCAGATAAACAAAAGGGGTAATACCCAGCCACTCTTTGTTCGTGTTGTCAGCAATAGGCCAGAAAGTAGAACCCAGAAAAATATCACCGATACCGGAGCTGTCATCCCCCAGAAGCCCAATCTTCTGATCAACAACCGGAATAATAATCTGGGGATCGGCGGGCATACCAAACAATTCGGTATAGTGAATCAGACGCTCAACCACTGCGTTCACTTCCAGATCAGCACTATTTGAAACTTTTGTTCCATCAATATTGAAATTATCACCGTTAACCGTTTGCAGGTAAGTGACCGACAAGTTAACACCAGGAGGGGCGACAATGTAGTCCCGCGGATGAACCGTTTCAGCGACTGCAAATGCCTGACTGGACAAAAGAGTTCCACACAGTAGTGCGGAGACAGGCAAGAGTTTATAGTTATTGTTTTTCACGTTGTTATTCCTCTGATACGTTATGCAACAACACAAGATTACGCACAATGGACCAGAGGAAATTGATAAGATCTTATAGGATTTGTAACGAAATGTAACGACCACAAAATTAAAAAATTAACTTTTGTTAATATATAAAGTATTCGCCTTATAACTATTTCATCCTTGTCATAATTTAATAAAATCTCTAATATCTGCGATATACTGAGCATCATTCAGAATAAAAATAAAGAGATGTAGATGTTATGCCTGATGATAAAATCAAGCTGATAACGCCAGACCAGAGACTGGATACCATTTCCTTTAAGCCCACTGACACCAGCGCAGAAAAAAGCTTCTGTAATATCCGCCTGGAAAACTATGCCAGGCTGCCCTTTGTCGATCTGAATCTCCCTGGTATGGACCATCATGTCCTGGTCTATAACTACAAACCGCCCACCGTAGCTGTGCAGTACAGTTGTGGTGACAACCATTTCCAAGGTATTTGGGACAAACAAACACTCTCTGTCATACCCGCTTTCCAGGATAATCAGTGGCTGATTCCAGAGCCTGACTCCAGCACACTTCATATCATGTTCCCCCACTCAGCCGTTAGAAAAGTGATCGAAGAGAACCTCAGTATCAGCCCTGATAATTTTGAGCTGCAGTCGCTGTTTCAAACTGATGATCCGGTACTGAGAAACTTATCCGAGCTTATTTTATCCGAGACCCGGCAACAGTTTCCCAGCGGCAACCTGTATATGGAGAGTCTGGCAAACGCACTGATTGTGCACCTGTTGAACCACTATTCAAATAAAACGAATATAACTCTGAAGCATAATGAGTCCGGTAAGATCACCCGCAAAGGGTTACAAAAGGTTGTCGAATATATCGATTTTAACCTGAGTGACAAGATCAGCCTGGACCAGCTCGCGGACATCCTCAGTATGAGCAGCTTTCACTTCTGCCGCTCATTTAAGGAAAGCACCGGCTACACTCCACACCAGTTTCTGCTGTTAAGACGAACCTACCGTGCACGCCAACTTTTATTGGATAGACGCTTTACCCCCAGCCAGATTGCGCAGATGACGGGGTTCACCGACCAGAGCCATCTGAACCGTTTTCTACGCAGGATATTCAACCTGACCGCTTCACAAATCCGCAGTTAGCCCCCTCTAAAGCCGATCATTTCATACTAAAATCGAGCATTTTTGTACCAGACCCACCATAAAAAGACAGTTATTATTTTAAACAGATATAGAAATCCAATTTTATTTTTCAAGTATGAATATAAGAATAATAATATGTGCATGAATATAACTGTGATTACCGATCAGCCGAATAATAATATTTTTGATTTAAATAATCACAACGACTTCGGCTTCAACATAAAGACTCATAAAAGCAGCACCTATTTTCAGGCAGACAGTTCTACCGATGTTTTTATCGTCGATTACTCAGGCTCTAAACGAATAGACTTTGCCACAACCCGGGAACTCCGTAATAAAAGTAACGGCGGCATCATCATGATAGGCCCGGAAGCAAGCGCTGATGACCTGATCATTGCACTGGAGATGGGGGCTGACGAATTTATTACCCCACCGATCAATTACCGCGAACTGTCCGCCCGTATCCGTAATCTGGGCCGCTGGTCGAGATTAAGCCACTCGGGCAACTCAGATGAAGAGAGCAAAGCGACCAAGGAGAACTCCATCATTCGCTTTTCCGACTGGGAGCTGAACACTATACGTCAGGTATTAAAGTCACCCAGCGGGCAACTGACTAAGCTGGCCAGAAATGAGTTTATGCTGCTCAACATATTACTGAACAACCGCAATAAACTGCTGACCCGGGAACAACTGCTAAACCACCTCTACAATCGCGACTGGCACCCGTCGGATCGGACTATCGATGTGTTGATCGGTAAACTACGTAAATATCTGAACGACTATCGTAAAGAGCAGGCGCTGATTAATACGGTCTACGGTATCGGCTATATTTTTGCGGTAGAAGTATAAACCATTCAATATGACCGGTAATGGCTCATATAGACCATTACCGGCTGTATTGGCATGATCGTTCAGAAAATACAGTGCTTGGCAAAGTCTTTCGCTTCATTTGCTGACCAGTCGCCCTTCGGTTTCTCTTTCAGCTCTTCACACCAGGCTTTAGTGCCGACTTCAGGCGAACAGCCCTGCAGGCTGATCACTGCAACCCCCATCGCCATCAAAAAGCTCAGTTGTTTAATTATTTTCATGGTTTTTCCCCGTTCCTTTATATAAATCTGTTACCCGGCTAATCGGTAACACGACCCCGTAAAGACTTAACCTGTCCCCGTTTGGTTTTGCTATCCACCCGCTTACGCTGAGATGAGCGGGAGGGCTTGGTCGCCTGACGCGCCTTTTGTACGATTGATACGCTCTTTATCAGCAACTGCAAGCGCTGCAGGGCATCATCGCGGTTTTTCTCCTGAGTGCGAAACTGCTGAGCTTTAATCACCACAATCCCCTCTTTAGTGATGCGGGAATCTTTAAGCTGCAACAACCGCTCCTTATAAAACTCAGGCAGAGAGGAGGCTGTGATGTCAAAACGCAGATGAATTGCCGAAGACACTTTATTAACGTTTTGCCCACCACTCCCCTGTGCCCGGATAGCACTCAGTTCAATCTCGTCGTCCGGGATCGATACATTATTGGAAATAATCAGCACAACTCAGTCCATTTCAGATCAACGCAATCCATTATATCAGCTTCTCTCATCGCTGATTAGCAATAAGCTGTCGGCATCAGCCCTGAGCCCGGCGCTTTGATTATATTTAGCCGATCTTAGTTTCTGCCATCCACATAGAAAACTGTTTGTAATTATTTCGTCCCTCCTGCTTCGCATGGTATAGCGCCAGATCAGCATATTCCAGCAGCCGGGTGTCATCACTACTATCCACCGGTGCCAGAGCGATACCCAGACTGGTGGTCACCTTTAATGGTTCACCGGCGATTGTCATCGGTTGTGAAACTGCATCAATGATCCGTTCTGCCAACTGAATTGCGGTGCGCTGCATCTCACCCGAATGGTTACCCAGCAGCACAACAAACTCATCCCCCCCCACCCGACTGACCATATCCACAGCACGTACGGTATCACTCAGGCGTCTGGCAGTAACCAGCAACACCTGATCACCAATTCCGTGACCGTAGGTGTCATTAATCTGCTTAAAAAAGTCAAGATCAAGAAAGATCAGGCCCAGCTGTCGCTCAGGATATCGTTTCAGCACACTCAGCTCATGCTGTAGCCGCTTACTGAGTGATCGTCGGTTTGGCAGATCCGTCAGGGAGTCGCTTTGCGCTAAGTGCTCCAGCTGCTCTTCAAAGGCTTTGCGCTGACTGATATCGGTAAACGTACCGATATAATTTTCAATACTGCCGTCCTGATTACGGTAACAGGTAATTGAAAGAGCCTGAGGGTAGATGGCACCATTTTTTCGCTTATTCCATACTTCACCGTGCCACTCCCCCTCTGTTTCGATGGTACTCCACATCGCCTGATAAAATTCAGAGTTCTGGGCGGAAGAAGCAAGAATATTCGGGTTTTGCCCTTTTACATCGTCAAACAGATATCCCGTAATCCGGGTAAATGAATCATTAATCTGAATAATATTGTTATCGGCATCCGTAATCATGATCCCTTCATGGGCAGCATCCACAATCCGTCGGCTGATTTCCAGCGACCGGGCATTTTCATTGAGGGTAATATTTTGCTGATCAAGGTTATTCTGATAGTTGCTGAAGACCATATTCAGTCCACGGGAGTAATAACGCAGCATCAGAAACCCTATGACCAGTAACACCATAAACAGCAGCACCAGCGTGGCGTTACTCTCGGTTTGGTTCTGACTGATGTCCTGGCGTTCCTCTAACAGAAGCTCAAGTGAGGGGTCGGTATAGCCTCCGGCGATAATAACCCAGTCCCAGACAGGCAAAAGGCTGGCATAGAGGAGCTGATCGTCCACCGGCTGGCCGTCCGCCAGATACCAGTCCGCACGAATAAAACCGTCTGCTATAACTTTCGACAACAACCCTGATATCCGTTCCCGGTCATGACGGGACTCCAGCTGTGACGGCTGCAGCCCGACAAACCGGTTAACGCCCTGGCCCGCGATAACCTTACCACCAGGGCCGATAATCGAGATATAGCCATCGCTACCGAACTGTATGCTCTGCAGGCGGGCAACCATCTCCTGCTGCAGATCCTCCTGTATCTGAAACACATAATCACCCGCTCCGACTAACCAGTCAAAGGGCTCAAATCGTGCAATAAAGGCAATTTTATCACGCATATTTTCACGATCACCGGGAGGGTACCAGCGATAACGGACATATCCGCGCCCCTCTTCAGAGCGAGAAACTTGCAGAAAACGACGCACGAAATAGACTCCGCGATCATCTTTAAAGTCTGTCATTGAATGGTTTTCAAGATCAGGCTGAAGTGGCGACAGCAGATTTTTACCCTGCTGATCACCGACAAACAGATAGCCTCTGCCATTAAAAAAGCGGACCCCTCTCAGCGCCTCCAACAGCATCGTCTTTAATTCAGCTTCCGGCATTTTGCCATGATTTTGCTGGTACAGACTGTTCATTATCTCGATCGCCTGCAGCACTTCACTCTGGGAGCGGGTCATAATAACCTGCTCAGCATTATGGTAACGGGCATTAATAAAATGAGCGGCATCCGCCACTTCACTCTGTAAGCGACGACTGATATTCAGTTGAAGTGAGTCTTGAAGTTTTTCCAGGTTAGCGTTGACATACTGCTGACCCGCTAAGAAAAGGTAGCCAAAGAGAACGGCCAGAAGAGAGATTAATATTGCTGATACAAGCCAGAAAGGATAAAGACCCGAGTTGCGTATTTTTCTCATCAAATCCATTGCTACCCAGTATCCCCTAAGCAACCGTTAACCATCTAACGACCATTAAGCTTAGCTTAGTTTAGTTATACGCAGGCGCACAAACGAAACTTTCAGGGAACTACTCAGGATGACAGGTGACTGATCAAAAAAAGGCGGCCAGAGGCCGCCAAAAAACACCGACATAACCCGGAATAAAAAGAGAAGCCGGATGCGGAGTGCATTCCACTCATGACGAGTGGGCTGCGGTGCAAATCTCCAAACGACGACTGGAGACTGAGAAGCGGGGCAGATAAACTGCCCCTGGGAATACACTATAGTTTTAAGAAACCAGCTTAGAAGAAGCCTAGTGGATTAATATCGTAGCTGACCAACATGTTCTTAGTCTGCTGATAATGATCCAGCATCATCTTGTGAGTCTCACGACCTACACCGGATTTCTTATAACCACCGAACGCAGCATGTGCTGGATACAGGTGGTAGCAGTTAGTCCATACACGGCCGGCCTCAATAGCACGACCCATACGGTAGGAGCGGTTCATATCACGGGTCCAGACACCAGCACCCAGACCGAACTCGGTATCGTTGGCAATTTCCAGCGCTTCAGCTTCATCTTTGAAGGTGGTTACCGCGACAACAGGTCCAAAGATTTCTTCCTGGAAAACACGCATCTTGTTATGGCCCTTCATCAGCGTTGGCTGAACATAGTAGCCTTTACTGAACTCGCCATCGTTTACATGAGACTCACCACCGATGAGGAACTCAGCACCTTCCTGCTTACCGATATCCATGTAGGACAGGATCTTTTCAAACTGCTGCTGAGAAGCCTGAGCACCCACCATTGTGTCAGTATCCAGCGGGTTGCCACGCTTAATCTGATTAGCACGCTCAATCACTTTAGCGATGAACTCATCGTAGATGCTTTCCTGAATCAGCAAGCGTGAAGGACATGTACATACTTCACCCTGGTTAAAGAATGCCAGAACCGCACCTTCGACCGCCTTGCTAACAAATTCCTCTTCCTGATCCATGACATCTTCAAAATAGATGTTTGGAGACTTACCACCCAGCTCAACAGTCGATGGGATAATATTTTCAGCAGCACATTTGAGAATATGCGAGCCAACCGGAGTCGAACCGGTAAATGCAATTTTCGCGATACGCTTGCTGGTTGCCAGCGCTTCGCCCGCCTCTTTACCGAAACCGTTTACAACGTTCAGTACACCCGGCGGCAACAGATCACCAATCACTTCCATCAGTTTCAGGATTGATACAGGAGTCTGTTCGGCAGGCTTCAGTACAACACAGTTACCCGTTACCAGTGCTGGCGCCAGTTTCCAGGCAGCCATCAGCAGCGGGAAGTTCCACGGAATGATCTGACCGACCACGCCCAGGGGTTCATGGAACTGATAAGAAACGGTGTTCTGATCGATCTCTCCCATTGAGCCTTCCTGAGCACGGATACAACCGGCATAGTAACGGAAGTGATCAACACAGAGCGGCACGTCAGCAGCCAGGGTTTCACGAACAGCTTTACCGTTATCCCAGGTTTCGGCAACGGCCAGCAGTTCCAGGTTTTGTTCAATACGATCTGCTATTTTAAGCAAAATGTTGGAGCGCTCTGTAACAGAGGTAGTGCCCCAGGCTGCTTTAGCTGCATGAGCAGCATCCAGCGCCAGATTAATATCTTCTTCAGTCGAACGAGGGATCTCACAAAATACTTCACCTGTTACGGGTGTGGTATTCTGGAAGTACTGACCTTTAACCGGCGCAACCCACTCACCACCGATAAAGTTTGCGTAACGTTCTTTAAAGCTAACAACTGAACCTTCGGTTCCTGGCTGTGCGTAAATCATTGTCCAAGCCTCTCTTTTTTTGTTATACACCGCACTTTGCGGGCTGTTTGACTACTCTTCCATATTAGCCAGTAACCATGGTTTTGACCTATGCTCCCTTGGCACTGAAAATTTAGTTATTTAGTAGTAATTCGGAATTTTCTGCGGTAATGACCACTTTGAGGATAAAGCTTTAGCAACGCGGTAATAATCAACATACAATTCATCCGTGCCTGTACTAATCCGGGCCCGTATACGCAAAATTAAGAATCACCACACTGCGTATTGAGAGACAAGTAATTAATGCAGTAAGGATCTTTAAATGGCTGACAATGCTAAGGAGCGGGACCTTCATCAGGGTAGCCGTTTAATTTCCACTACCTCCCTGACGGGATGCATAACCTATGCAAACCAGGATTTCGTTGATATTTCCGGATATAGTCGCGAAGAACTTGTGGGTCAGCCGCACAATATTGTGCGCCATACAGACATGCCTGCAGCAGCGTTTGCCGACCTGTGGACTAACCTTAATGCTGACAAGCCATGGCTGGGTGCCGTTAAAAACCGTTGCAAAAACGGCGACTACTACTGGGTGCTGGCGTATGTCACACCACAATACGATCACGATGGAAAAAAAATTGGCTATCAGTCAGTGCGAAGCCGGCTTCCCAACGAGATAAAACAACAGGCCCAGGCACTCTATGACAAGGTTAATGCAAACCCAAAACGATTATCACTATCGCGCATTCGCCTGAGTCACCGGATTCTGGCAACGGTTTTTACCGGTTTTATGGCGGTCACACTTATCGGAGTCAGTCCGCTTGAGACACCGGTCAGACTGCTATTATCTGGCCTGCTGACAAGCGTATTTACCGCCCTTGCCTACTGGCAGTTAACACCGCTGCAGAAAAGCCTTACTCTGGCGTTAAAGGTCTATGACAACCCTCTTTCTCAGCTGGCAATCACCGGACGCATGGATGAAATTGGGGCGTTTAATCTTGCTATTCAATTGCAGCAAGCCAAACTACAGACCGTCACAGGCCGGGTGGAAGATGCGATAAAGACCCTCAGAGAGGTAATGAATAATACTCATCAGAGCCTCAGCCAGACCACCGTTGGTATTGAACAGCAGAATCTGGAAAGCGATATGCTGGCTTCGGCCAGTACTGAGATGGCATCCTCCTCCCTTAATGTCGCAGAAAACACCTCGCGGACCTCCGATGTAACCCATCAGGCGGCGATGGATGCCCAGAATGGCAGAACCAATATCAATGATATGCTGCAAACCATTGAACGACTGTCCGAAGAGGTTGAGCAGGCGTCCGAACTCTCAGAACAGTTACATCATCAGACTGAAGAGATCGGCCACATCACCACCATAATCAATGAGATCGCCAATCAAACCAACCTGTTAGCGCTGAATGCTGCCATCGAAGCCGCCCGAGCCGGCGATAACGGGCGCGGATTCGCGGTGGTCGCGGATGAAGTCCGGGAGCTAGCAATACGTACCCAAAAAGCGACTGAGCAGATCAAATCCAGTATCGGAGCTGTGCAAACTCAGGTCCGTAATACCGCAGATACCATGAGTAAAACCCATACTCAGGCGAAAGACAGCATCAGCCGGGCCGAAATAGCCGGACAAGCGTTCGATCAGCTGAGCCAGTCGCTGGATCAGATATCGGATCAGAGCCAGCAGATTGCAGTGGCGGCAGATGAACAGAATGAAACGGCGGAAAGCCTGAGCAAGAGCATTATCTCTATTCGGGATATCTCTGATAGCAACAAGGAATCAATCAGCAATACCAACCAGGCTATCGATAATCTCGCCCGACTGGTGACTGACCTGTCTCAGATCGTCAACCAGAACACTAAACAGTAGAAAATCAGATCAACTCTCTGGCCGGATGCCCCTGAACATCAGGGGCTGAGGTTGCCGCTTAGTAACAAACCCGCCAACGTCCACATCATCACACATACCAGTCCATCCAGAATGCGCCAGCTGACCGGCCTGCGAAACAACGGAGCCAGCCAGCGAGCCCCAAGACTCAGCGAAAAAAACCAGACAAAAGAGAACATTGCAGCCCCCGCACCAAACCAGTAACGCTCCTGGTCGGGATAGCGACCACCAATACTCCCCAGCAATACCACGGTATCGAGGTAGACATGAGGATTCAGCAGACTCAGTGCCACGGTGGTCAGCAATGCGGACTGCAGACTGGAAAAATTGTTCGCGGAGAGCGTCATTGACTCACTGCGCAGCGCTGAGCGAAGCGCATTAGCGCCATACCACAGGAGAAATGCTCCCCCTGCCCAGCTGATCAGTTTCAACGCCAGCTCCGACTGACCAATTAGCACCCCCATCCCCGCAACGCCAGCGGTAATCAGCAGTGCATCAATCAGACTGCATACCCCGGCAATCGACCAGTGGTATTCACGACGCACGCCCTGGCTCAGAACAAACGCATTCTGGGCGCCGATGGCAATTATCAGGCCAGCACTGGTGGCCAGCCCGGTCAGAAAAGGAGCTGATATAAATGACAGCATGAGAGTGTGTATTCCGTTCTGCACTTGATGAGCAAGCAGAATAAAAAATCGACACAGTTTAGTAAAACTAATAATATTTATATTTCATTAGAAAAATTAATATAGCTATATTTAATTGCCCAGGTTGAGCACCCATCCTTATCAACCCGGTCAGAAACACAACCTTATCTGAGACCCACTATGTTTGATTATCGCCAACTCCAGGCTCTCGCCACGGTCATGGAGGAACAGAGTTTTGACCGCGCAGCAAAACGGTTATTTCTGACCCAGTCCGCCATTTCGCAACGCATCCGACAGTTAGAAGAGTCTGCCGGCCAGCTGTTACTGGTGCGCAGTCAACCCTTGCGTCTGACATCAGCCGGAGAGCAGTTACAACGTCACTATCATCAGGTCACACTGCTGCAGAGTGAGCTTGTGAAAACGCTGGGAAACACCCGGGATGAGGGCTTTACCAAATTAACGATCGGGCTGAATGCGGATACGCTGGCAACCTGGTTTATGGATGCGCTGCAGCCGGTACTGGAACAGAGCGAGGTATTGCTTGATCTGCGAGTCGATGATCAGGATCAGACCCACCTGCTACTGCGACAGGGAGATGTTCAGGGCTGCATCAGTGCCACCAGCAAGCCGCTGCAGGGCTGCAATGCCGTATACCTGGGGATCAGTCGCTACCTGGCACTGGCCAGCCCCGGATTTGTACAGCGCTATTTTGCCAACGGGGTCTCTGCTGACGCGCTGGCCAATGCGCCAGCAGTGGAATATAACGAAAAAGATGAACTTCAGGATAACTTTATCAGCCAGTTCTATCCTGCTGTACAGACCTACCCCCGTCACCGGGTCCCCTCTTCCGAGGCATTTACAGAGCTTATACAACGCGGCTTCGCCTGGGGTATGGCTCCGGATCTGCAGATGAAGGCACAGATAGAGTCCGGTGCCGTTATTGAGATTGCAGCTGGCCAGAGTATTGAAGTCCCCCTGTATTGGCACAGCTGGAACCTGGCCACCGAGACCGGAAAAAACCTGACCCGACAACTGATCAGCTACTGTCACCAGCACCTGGAACAGCCTGGCGAATAAACGCTGATCCGCAGGGCAAGCGGTCGCCTGTTACCGAGGACAGCAGATAACCGCCATTAACGGTTTGTCTCCGGCCTCAGTACAGCATTCTGAGTCGCTTCAGCGCTTTTCTTTATATCCGCTCAGCATCGCCTTAATCAGCGACTCATTATGTATCCAACTGGAAATCACTACGCCGGCCACATGCAAAAAGATTAACAGCAGCATCAGATTCACAGAAAGCTCATGAAGCGCTTGCCACAATTCATTACCCTCTCCTTCCTCATTATGGTTATCGTGGCGTTTATCATGATCATCATCGGCATATACAGGACTGAGAAGCTGAATCTGCGCGCCCCCCGCCAGAGGACCTTTACCCTCTTCTACTGCGTAAAGCTTCATTCCGCTCAGGGTCGTCAGTGTCAGCATTACCAGCAACGCGATAACCATCAGCCCACCCAGAGGGTTATGCCCCAGATAGTGTCCCGGTTTACCGGATCTGATGGCCACAATGTACGCCTTAGCAGAAGAGATTGAAGGAACAAAATCGGTAAACCGCGCATACTGGCTACCTATAACCCCCCAGATAACACGTAGCACAACCAGTCCTGCGATAGCATAGCCGGAATAGACATGCAGCCACTCGACCTCTTCTGCCGAGAGATAACTGATTAGAAACAGCACCACCAGTGACCAGTGAAACAAACGAACAAACTTATCCCATACATACACTTTTTCAGACATGACCCTATCCCGGTGATACCAGTGACGGCGCTCAAACACCCGGCCCTGGCCCATAAAAACCAGACCTGATTTGATATTCCTGTTCTGTCATTCTATAACATAAAGCCACAAACCAACCCGGCATCGCCGAAGCAGAGGGTATTACTACGCTATGACAGAGATTTAAAATGTTCAGACATTCCTCAGGATCATCAGTCGTAACCGGGTATAGCGCAGCAGCGATACACAGTAGCCCCGTACAGAGCCACCCTTTCAGAGGCCGACTATTGCGCGCTTCGCATTAATTATGCTTTGCCCGTTAAGCCTCGATAATGTACAGAAAAAACGTAAAATCCACCGGGTCTATTGACCCGACAGGGGAATAAACCGATAGTCTGCACCATCGCTACACTCTAGACCCAAACATTCTATACTCAAACACTCTGATCAGGACGCTGCTTTGCTAAGTTATCGACACTCTTTTCATGCAGGCAACTTTGCCGACCTTCTAAAACACATCGTATTGACCGAGATTCTCGAGCACCTGATCAAAAAAGACAAACCGTTTGACTATATCGATACCCACGCCGGGGCCGGGTTATACAACCTGCAGTCAGCACAGGCGGAGAAGCTGGGTGAGTACAGCAATGGCATCGGTAAGCTGAAGCCGGAGGAGTGGCCCGCCCTTGCCCGCTATTTTTCTGCCATTCGCAGCTGCAACCCGGCAGGGAACTTAAAGTTTTATCCCGGCTCCCCGCTGATCGCCAGCCATTTTATGCGGCCACAGGATCGGGCAACCCTGTATGAGTTGCATCCGACCGATTATAAATTGCTGACTCAGAATACCCGCGACAACCGGCATATCAGAGTATTGAATCAGGACAGCCTCGAAGGTCTGCTGTCACTACTCCCGCCTGCCTCGCGGCGGGCGCTGGTGCTGATGGACCCGTCCTACGAGATCAAAAGCGATTACGACCAGGTGTTTAAAGTACTGAAAAACGCCCATCGCAAATTTGCCACCGGAACCTATGCCTTGTGGTACCCGGTAGTGGATCGCCACCGTATCCGTAAACTTGAAAAACTGTTTATCAGCAGCGGCATACGTAATATTCAACGCTTTGAACTGGGACTGGAACCCGACTCAGCAGAACGGGGAATGACCTCTTCCGGGATGATCGTTATCAACCCGCCCTGGACGCTGTTTGAGCAGATGAACACCCTGTTGCCGCAACTGGTTAAAGCCCTCGATGAAGGTAAAGGAGCTTTTTCGAGCTGCGATATTCTGGTGCCGGAATAACCAAAACAGCTACCACTGAGGACGCCCGGAACACAGAGAAACTATTCAGCGGACTTTACCTGTGAACGCTGTGGCAAAATGTCTGACAAACAAAAAAGGCCGATGCAGATGCATCGGCCTTTTTAATTTTACGATCTGCCCGACATTAAGACTTAGGCAGTTTGAAGGTCCAGACTGAACCACCCTGATTCAGGTGCTTAATACGCTTGGCCACTTCACCACCCCACAGTGGTACTGCACCACCCCAGCCGGATACGACCGAGAGGAACTGCTCGCCATCCTGTTCCCAGGTGATTGGTGAACCAACGATACCGGAACCGGTATTGAACTGATATTTCACTTCACCCGTCTTAGCATCGAAGCCTTTCAGGTAGCCTTCAGGTGTACCGATAAATACCAGGTTACCCGCGGTTGCCAGAACACCACCCCAGAGTGGAGAGAAGTTCTGATAACGCCATACCTCTTTACCGGTTTTCGGATCCATCGCCCGAAGCACACCGATGTGATCTTCAGTCAGAGGCTTGATAGTAAAGCCGGCACCCAGGTAAGCTGCACCTTTTTTATAGGCGGTTGGCTCATTCCAGATATCCATGCCCCACTCGTTAGAGGGAACATAAAACAACTCGGTATCCTGGCTGTAAGCCATAGGCATCCAGTTCTTACCACCCAGGAAGGCTGGTACAGCATGAACAGATGAACCTTTCTTACCATCTTCAGACGCACTTGGGTTACCCGGACGCATCTTTTCGTTATAGATCGGACGACCTTTCTTATCCAGTCCTGTCGCCCAGCTGATCTCATCAACGAACGGGAAGCCGCGGATGAAGTCACCATTAGTACGGTTGAGGACATACATAAAGCCGTTACGGTCAGCAGTTGCTGCGGCCTTCACGGTTTTGCCGCCATCCATATAATCGAATGCGATCAGCTCGTTTACACCATCATAATCCCAGCCATCGTGTGGCGTGGTCTGGAAGTGCCATTTAATCTTTCCGGTATCCGGATCGATCGCCAGGCGAGATGAGGAGAACAGGTTGTCGCCCGGACGCATATGGGAGTTCCATGGCGCAGGGTTACCGGTGCCGATGAAGAGTGAGTTGGTGTCCGGGTCGTAAGTGCCGCCCAGCCAGGTAGCCGCGCCACCGCTCTTCCACAGGTCGCCAGGCCAGGTCTGACCTGGTTTACCACCGGAGATACCATTTTCAACTTTTTTGCCGTCTTTCCAGATGTAACCCATATGACCTTCTACAGTCGGACGGGACCAGAGGATTTTACCGGTCTTAGCATCGTAGGCTTCAGCTTTACCGACGATACCGAATTCGCCACCGGATACGCCGGTGATGACTTTACCATTAACGACCATAGGAGCGGCTGTGATTGAGTAGCCCTCTTTATAATCAGCAACGGTCTTTTTCCACTTAACCTTACCGGTCTTGGCATCCAGCGCCACCAGTTTGGCATCCAGAGTACCGAAGATCACCAGGTCGTCGTACAGGGCGACACCCCGGTTGATAACGTCACAACATGGCATGATGCCATCCGGCAGACGGGCATTGTATTCCCACAACTCATCACCGGTTTTAGTATCCACTGCGAATACCCGGGAATATGAAGCGGTGACATACATCACGCCATCTTTAACCATCGGCTGGGATTCCTGACCCCGTTGTTTCTCTCCACCAAAAGAGAACGACCAGACAGGACGCATATCTTTTACAGTGTCAGTATTGATCTTATCCAGCGGACTATAGCGCTGTCCGCGCGGGCCCAGACCATTGGATACCACATCTTCTACTGTCTTCTGATCCTGCAGAATATCTTTATCGGTTACGCTTGCCTGACTCACGCCCGATACAGACATTGCTGCAACCAGCGCTGTCACAGCAAAACTGCCGCTGAACTTCTTCATTGCATTGCTCCTTGATTAAGGATTGTTCTTATTTTCTGACTCTCACCAGATCTGAGCATAGATTCCAGACCTGATAACATTTTGTTAATTTGCAACCATTCCAACAATTAACCGGGGGAATGAGTTTTATACTTACTTAGTAGTACTACTTACCATTACTGCAGACATCATCCGGTTCTGGCACTCAGAACCGATATGAAGCCACGCCGCTCAAACTCCTCCAGCACGTCAAGCACATCGTATTCAGTAATATTCTTCAGTTCTGAGAATGACGCCAGTGAGCGGGCTATCTGAGCCCCCGTGCAACTGCCATCGCACGCCTGCAGTGTCATCAGGGTCAGCCGGTCCGGAAAGATAAGCTGCCGCGGTCCTTTCAGCACCCAACGATTATGCTGGCCGTCAAAATAGAGTTTGCAATCAGCCTTCAATACCGGCATCAGACCTGGCATTGCAGTGATCATAACAAAGCCTCCCTATCTAACATGAAGAACGCTGACACACAGTCACCCGAAACAGAACCCTTTGCTTCAGAGACAACTATCGCACGCTGATACCCGACTGAAGCCTGATTCTTAGCAGTCCCGGACAGAAGGGTTTCACTGCAACTCTTTGTATTATTGAGCGACATCCTGATACAACCCTGGCAGTTCATAGCGCAGGTTATAGCTGGCATAAATCTTTTCTATCTCACCGCTGCGGATCAGACGGTCAACGACAACTTCAACCTCATTCCCCAACTGGCGATAACGCTGTGAAACCGCCATACCGATATCCCACTGCTGCTTACCCATGGTGGGAAAACCATTTTCGGCTAGTTTGTAGCGGGTACTGGCTGCCTGACCAATCTGCCAGTCAACTTCAGCCCGCATCCCCATAACGGCATCCACCTCACCAGCCTGCATCGCGGCAAAGGCTTCACTATTGCTGAAATAGTGGCGGGTGTTATTTCGCATACGGCCACCAAAGGCCGAGGTCAGATAGAAATCAGGCAAGCTATCAATTTCTACACCGATAGGGTGATACTGAAATACGGCAACAGTACCGACCCGCTCAAGCTTTTCGCTGTCGAACGCCACCTGCCAACGCTCACGCTGATAGGGGCCGAACAGCACCACCTGATCATTGATCAGAAGTCCCTGACCGTCGCGCTTAAACGCGTATTCCCGATCATAGGGTACGCGCATCATTACATCGGCGAGATGCTTCGCCGCCAGCGGGTTTTCCTGGTCTTTATCCAGGTAATGCCCTTTCCAGACATTGTTACGCAGATCGTCTTCGAGGTTTTCATCCGGAGTAATCCAGTGCACCTCCATCTTCAGACCGAAGGCCTCAGCGATACGACGACCAATCTCAATATCCACGCCTTGCGGTTTCCCACCTGCCTCAAACGAGTAAGGCGGGAAGTCTCTGTATGCACCAATGTAGACAACACCACTGGCGATCACATCATCGTAATAACGCGCCTGAGCTGTACTGGTCCAACTCAGGGTCAATACAGCTAGCAGGACTAGAATTCGCATCACTGACTCCGTTTACTCAGTCGTCGATACTGAAACCAACCAGGTCCGGATGGCCCACAGTGCTTCCTGACTCAGGTAATCCGCCATTTTAGGCATATACACCCGACCATCACGAACCGCACCGTTAATGACCCGATACTTAAACCAATCATCGCCCTCTATACCTTCCTCAAGGTAACGCAGGTCAGGCGCGATTCCACCAGAGATGGCTTCCAGTCCATGACAGCGAGCACAGTTTTGAGTGTAGGCCGAAAAACCAACCTCAAGTGCAACATCATGCTTTTCATAGTCTTCACCATAGGGATTTTCATCCAGCCACTCTTCACCCAATTGCTTCAGCTCATGAACATCAACCGACTGCGGCGTTACATCACCATGCGCCATTACCTGCACTGACAGCAGCATAGATAGAGTCCCCGCAGCAACAGCACCCAGAGTTTTAGTTGGCTTTCTCATTTACATCACCAGTCTTATTAGAGTTTTAAAATCCTGGATCTGCCGGCCTTACCTTGGAATACACTTCGCAAAAAACCGGGAGATCGCTATAAGTTAGATAATAGAATAGGGAGGCAAAGCTCAAGAATTCTGCTTTGGTGCTGAAAAACTAGTACCTTGGTACTAGAACTGAATAGAGCGGAGATAATAAAGATTAAATATCATGCACTTAGACCAAATACGGTCTGATCATACATTTTCATAAGAGACCATTAATTCGCAAAAGCATGAAAATATATCGTTAAATCAGGCAGCCCTGCTCAGCATCGGGCTTCACTCTCCCGACAAAAAGCCGCTCGGTGTTAGTCTTTAACACCGGCCATCGTGGAGCTGCCACAGACCACTATCACCATAACAGGATCGCTACCGCTGCCACAGCGTATCAGTCAGTCGCGGCGCCGAGCTTATTAATCGCAGGCGGATAGTTTTGTTCTGCCGAACGCATCAACCACTGTTTTGCTAACTCGTCATCCTGAACCTGCCCTACGCCGGTCTGATACATGACCGACAGGGCGTACTGGGCCTCAGCATTGCCCGCCTCGGCCGCCCGCCTGAACAGGCTGGCGGCCCGGTCAATATCCCGCTCCACAGCCAGACCACTCTCATACAGCCATGCCAACCGCGTTATCGCCCGATAGTCCGGTGATGATGCGGCAGCCAGTGCTTGCAGCAGTGCCAGAGCCTGATCGGGATTTCCCTCGATCAGCAATACCTCAACCTGCGACAGAGGATCGGCAGGATCATTACTTTCCATGCTGGCCAACAGGGTTGCCGCATCGCTGTCGCCATCTAAAGCCGCCACGGTTAACCAGTAGCGGGCCAGTTCCGGATTTTGAAACACCGGCGAATGCAGATAGATAAGCCCCAGCTGATAGGCGGCCGCCCGACTGCCTGCTTCGGCAGCTTCCCGGTACAATTGCATACCCCGCTGAGGATCTTTATCGACACTGGTGCCCTGAACATACAGGTTGGCAAGGTTAAACAAGGCTTCAGCCCGACCGCTGCCATCGGTTGCCAGCCACATTCGGCGTGCCAGTTCATGATGGCCCATCTTGTATTCGGCATACGCCATATACAGTTTGATTCTCGGTTCAGCCTGGAGAAATTCATCAGAAAGCTTAAGATCCTGAGCCTGAGCAGACAGTGAAAGACATAAAATAAGAGCAGGAATCTTATTCATAGATACCTCCCGAAGGCGAAACCGCTGATCTTTTTAAAGCAGCAGTCAAATAGAAACAGGTGGGAATAACCACCTGCTTAACAGCATGAGTGCTGCTTACTTCACAACGAACTCACCGACCATGCCTTTGTTTTGCAACCCATCGGCATAGAACTCAAAGGTCCCTGGTTTGATTGGCACAAAGTAGATTTCTGCCGTACCTTCATCTTCAAATTCCAGTTCGGTCAGACCCAGCGCTTTAATCTCCATACCACCCGCTTCCACCTTACGCAGATAGATGGATGTAAAAAACTCAGGGGCCTGCAGGGCGTACTCTTTTAAGCCACTGGAAATAATCTCTAACTTATAAGCCGTACCGGTTTCCAGCTCATAGCGTTTATGTGAGAAGCTGTAGTCGCTTTCCTCGTTGCCCATCACCAGATCAGGCAGCGCCTGAGGCTTGCGAGTCAGATCCCCCTCTGCCAGAACAACATTACTAAACACCATTGCCACAGTAACAACACCCACTGCCGCTGCAGCTTTAAATACTGATTTCATGTCACAGAACCTCGAGGCTTTATTGTTTCTTTTATATGCTAGAGACGTGCAAAAATTCCAACATAGTACTTCAGGACTATTTGAACGATACTTTCTGCATATTTATCCTCCAGACACGACATCCTATGCTGAACAATGCATCTTTTTGGAGTTAAGCATGAAAATAATGACAACGCTTGCCGTTTTGTTCTGCTGTCTGTCATCCCTCGCGGTAAACGCCAACCCGACTTTAGACATAAAGATTGGCTTTATCGCCTATCATCCTCACCAGGCACCGGTGCTCTCCAACCTGATACCCGAACCCGATGATCGCGGATTTAAAGGTGCCGAGCTGGGACTTAAAGATAACAACACCACCGGCCGCTTTCTGAAGCAACACTATACACTGGTCTCTGAACTGGCAGACTCACCTGAACAGGTCAGCACAATCGTCAAGGGCTGGCTTAAGCAGGGTATTACACTACTGGTTACCGATCTGCCATCGGCGCAGCTCCAGCAAATCAGCGCTCTGGCGACACAGCACAATGCAATCGTCTTTAACGCTGGCAGCTACGCCAATGAATTGCGCACCGAACAATGTCTGGAAAACACGCTGCACACCCTGCCCAGCCGGGCCATGCTGACCGATGCCTTAGCACAGTGGGCGAACTTCCGCCGATTGAAGAACTGGCTGGTGATTAAGGGCGATACTGAGGAAGATATTGCTTACGCCGATTCTATTAAGCGCAGCAGCAAACGCTTCGGTATCAACCTGATCGCAGAGAAAACCTGGGATTTTGATACCGATCTGCGACGCACCGCGCAGACAGAACTCCCCCTGTTCACCCAGACAGACGAATACGATCTGGTAGTAGTCGCCGACGAACGCGGAGATTTCGGCGAATATGTACAGTACAACACCTGGTACCCCCGCCCGGTTGCCGGTACCTCAGGGCTGAAACCGGTCGCCTGGCATCGCATGGTTGAACAATGGGGCGCCGCTCAGCTACAGAGCCGATTTGAAAAACTCAGTTCGCGCTGGATGAACGACAAAGACTATGCCGCCTGGGCTGCTGTCAGAACCATTGGTGAAGCGGTCACACAGACCCGCTCAAATGCTCCTGAAGAACTCTTCAGTTTTATCACCTCTGATAAGTTCCAACTGGCGGGCTTTAAGGGCCGCAAGCTGAACTACCGCCCGTGGAGCGGTCAGCTACGCCAGCCTATTCCGCTGGTTCATCCAAAGTCACTGGTTTCGCAGCCACCACTGGAAGGCTTCCTGCATCCTGTAACAGAACTCGACACTTTAGGCTTCGATAAGCCGGAATCAAGTTGTCAGGTTAACTTCCGTAGTTAATTTCGAAAAAATAATCACAATAAAAGATAATAGGGACTGTTCTATGAAAGCTGTCAAATCCACACTCAACCCCCTGGCTGCCGCCCTGCTAAGTTGCAGCCTGCTCAGCGTCCCGGCATGGGCGGAAGTTGCCTATGTATCCAACGAGAAGGATGACACGCTCTCCATCATCGATCTGGATACTCTGGAAGTGACTCAGACAATCGATGTCGGTGAACGTCCCCGGGGAATAATCTTCAACAAGGACCGGACCAAACTGTTTATCTGTGCCAGTGATTCCGATACGGTTCAGGTAATGGATCTGAGTAACCACCAGATTATTGCTCAGCTCCCTTCCGGTGAAGACCCGGAGCAGTTTGCCCTGCACCCGGATGACCGGCGCCTGTACATCGCCAATGAAGATGACGCCCTGGTCACGGTGGTCGATATCAACACTCAGGAAGTCCTGGCGCAGATCGATGTGGGGGTTGAACCGGAAGGCATGGCGGTGAGTCCCGATGGTAAGTGGGCGCTAAGCACCAGCGAAACCACCAATATGGTGCACTGGATCGATACCGAAACCAATCAACTGGTGGATAACACCCTGGTCGACCAGCGCCCCCGCCACGTAGAATTCAACAAAGATGGCAGTATCGTCTGGACGTCATCGGAGATTGGCGGGACCGTCTCGGTGATCGATGTCGCCAGTCGTCAGATTCAACATAAGCTAAACTTCAAGATCAGAGGCATCCACCCGGATAAGATTCAACCGGTAGGGGTTCGCCTGACCGATGACGGTAAGTACGCATTTATCGCCCTTGGACCTTCCAACCATGTCGCCGTAGTCGACGCAAAAACCTATGAGGTACTCGACTACCTGCTGGTGGGCCGCCGCGTCTGGCACATGGACTTCAATGCCGACCAGAGCCGCCTGCTGACCACGAACGGTATCAGTGGCGATGTATCCGTCATCGATATCGATAAGCTTAAGGTAATCAAATCCATTAAAGTGGGTCGCTACCCCTGGGGAGTCCGGATCAAAGACTGATCCATCATTTATTATGAGCATCGAAATCCGCAATCTCAGCTTCAGTTACGGCACTCTGAAAGCCCTTCAGGATATCAACCTGTCGCTTCGGGAGGGATGTTTTAACGCCCTTCTGGGCCCCAACGGCGCAGGTAAAAGTACCCTGTTTGCACTGTTATCACGACTCTACGCCCTGCAAAGTGGTGACATCAGCATTGCCGGACACAGCCTCGCCCATCATCCGGCCAAGGTAATGCGTAAACTCGGGGTGGTATTTCAGCAAAGTACGCTGGACCTGGATCTTAGCATTGCGCAAAACCTTTACTATCACGCCGCTCTGCATGGCATGTCAAAGCGACAGGCCCTGCCCCGTATCACGGAGGAGCTGGCCCGGTTTGATCTCAGCGGACGACTGCACGACAAAGTCAGAACACTCAATGGCGGTCACCGGCGCCGGGTTGAGATCGCCCGGGCTCTGCTGCATAAACCTGAAATTCTGCTACTCGACGAGCCCAGTGTCGGGCTTGATCCCGCCACCCGTGAATCGCTCAACCTGCATATTCGTGAGTTGTGCGATCAACAACAGCTCACCGCCCTCTGGGCCACCCATCTGATTGAAGAAGTGCACAACGATGATCCGGTCACTATCCTTTTCAAAGGACGGATTCTCGCCAGTGATACAGCCCGCCAGCTATGCCAGCAGCATAATAGCGCGGATATCAGCACCCTGTTCCGATCGCTTACAGGAGCAACAGAATGACTCTCCGCGATGCACTGATCTGCTTTAACGGTCTGTTACAGCGGGAACTGTTACGCTTTGTGCAACAACGCTCCCGCTTTTTTAGTGCACTGGTTCGCCCCCTGTTATGGCTGGTGGTGTTTGCTTCCGGTTTTCGTGCGGCACTGGGCATCGCCATCATTGAGCCCTACGACACCTATATCACCTACGAGGTGTATATAGTGCCCGGACTGTGCGCCATGATTATTCTCTTTAACGGCATGCAGAGCTCACTCTCGATGGTGTATGACCGGGAGATGGGCAGTATGCGGGTACTGCTGGTCAGTCCGATGCCCAGACCCTTTTTACTGCTATCGAAACTGATGGCAACTTCGCTGATATCGCTGTTACAGGTCTATGGATTTCTGGTGATTGCCTGGTTCTGGGGCGTGGAAGCCCCGCTGCCAGGCTACCTGACTGCACTACCTGCCTTCCTGCTGGTGGCGATGATGCTGAGTGCAATAGGTTTGTTTATCTCGGCAAGAATCAGACAGCTGGAAAATTTTGCCGGTGTGATGAATTTTGTGATCTTTCCGATGTTTTTTCTCTCTTCAGCGCTCTACCCGTTGTGGAAAATGCGTGAAGCGAGTGAGTGGCTCTACTGGATCTGTGCCTGGAATCCATTCAGCCACGGCGTTGAACTGATACGCTTTGCGCTTTACCAACAGGTGAATGGCAAAGCGCTGACCATTGTCATCCTGGTAACACTGGTCGCCTCTATTCTGGCAGTCAGGGGGTTTCAGCCTCAGCAGGGGATGGGCAAGCGATAGCATTCCGGGTATCTGTATAGAAAACAGCCCGGCCACGCCCCTGATGTTTGGCCTCGTAGAGTGCCTGGTCTGCGGACTTCATCAGCGCGAAAGCATCTTCACCCGGGTGATGCACGGCGAAACCGATACTGCAACTGATATCTATGTTAATATCCGCAAAACTAAACGGCTGTATCAGTTGATCCAGCAGCCGGTTGCCAAGCTGCCACAGCTGCTGATCACCGCCCTCCTCTTTATATTTACTGAGGACCACAAACTCATCACCGCCGACCCTGCAAGCAAGATCCGACTCCCTTAAACAGCTGATCAATCTATTCGCCACTTCAATCAACACAGAGTCTCCCACATCATGGCCGTAGGTATCATTGATCGTTTTAAAATGATCGAGGTCAACGAAGAACAAGGCAATGCCGGGCGACTGATAGCGCTCCCTAAAAGACAAGTCACGATTGAGACTGCCCATTAAACTGCGGCGGTTTGCCAGCCCGGTAAGCGAATCCGTTTCCGCCATACTGCGCAGTTGCTGCTCCAGCTCTTTACGCTGAGTAATATCATAAAAGATAGCAATATAGTTCTGCACCTGACCACTGACGTCTTTATTCAGGCTAATCGAAAGCCATTCTGGATAAATCTCCCCATCCTTGCGCTTATTCCAGATTTCACCACGCCAAACCCCCTCAGCAACAAGGCTCTGCCACATACGCCGGTAAAAACTATCATCCTGAAGACCGGAAGAGAGCACCGATGGTGTTTTACCAACCACTTCTGCTTCAGAGTATCCGGTAATCCGGGTAAACGCAGCGTTCACCTGCAAAATCCTGTTGTCTGCATCGCTGACAATAACCCCCTCATACGCCGACTCAAAAATGAGGCTGCTGAGTTTAAGAGAGTCAGCCGTTTTGCGCAGCATCGCCTGCTGCCGGTTAATATCCCTTTCGTAGCGTTTAAAGCGTGACTTTAACCAGCGACTGTAAGTCAGGGTTATCAGCAACGCTAGCAAGCCAATGATAGTGAATGCGATTACCTGATTTAGTACTATCGTTCGAATCTCGCTATCACGGGATTGTTCCTGCGCCGATAGTAACTCAGTCAACTCATCCTGGAATATTCCTGCGATCAAAACCCAGCCCCGATCATTCAGAGGCTGAATCAGTGACAGTTTTTTGCTGGGATTCGTTGACCCGGATCGATACCAGTCAGAAAACAGGTAGCCACCGCCATTGCGGGCCGTCTCTATTACACTCCTGGCACTGTCACGAATACGGGGTTCCGGAACATCAATAAAGTTAATGCCCTCCAGTTCCGGGGTTACTCCACTGGCCAGCAAAGTTCCATCACTGGTGGCCAGCGCAAAATAACCGGTATTGCCAAAACGAATGTTACGGATGTAATTATAGATTCTGGGTTTCAGATCATCTTCAAACCGATAGAGATAATCACCGGTACCGACAATCCAGTCGTAGGGCTCAAATACCTCAACATAGGCGACCTTATCTTTCATCACCTGATCGTTATCGGGTGCATACCAGCGGTAATTGGAATACCCGGCTCGCCGAGAATTCGATACCGCCTCAATAAGGCCCCGCATAATGTAGTGCCCGGTGTCATCCTGATTATCCAGCAGAGATCTACCCTCAAGCTGAGGAGCGGTTGGCAACAGCACTGCCGTACCGTCCATCCGGTCGATAAAGTAGTAGCCCCGGCCATCAAAGAAGCGGATATCCCGGAGCGCTTCAATCAGCATCTGCTGCATCTCAGCTTCACTGAGTTGCTGATGATAACGCTGGTAAAGTGAGTTCATCAGTTGCAGCGCCTGACGGGTCTGCAGACGTGACTCACGTTTAAGCAGGTCAGTTGCTTCGGTAAACATCTGTCCGATCATATACTCAGCATCCGTCATCTCCGCGTCGAGCCGTTTTCGCTGTTCCTGCATGAGATTTTCACGCAGTGAAGTCAACTGTTGCTGGTGCTGGCTTTTTGTGCTGAAAAAGAAATAGAGAGTTTGTGATAACAACAGCAGAATAATGATGAAAGAGACCCCCCACAAAAGCAGGGCAGGAAAGCGGGTAGAGTTATTATTTTTATACACTGATCGGATCCAACTCATTTAGTAAACTGACGGAACGCTTTAACGCGGGTCGGCTCACTGTAATTTCTGGCGCAGAAATCATATAGACATAAATGCTATAGATATTAACCCAGATAAAAATGATGCAAATCATATCACATATCAAAAATCAAAAATCAAAAACTCTATGTTAAGCCATAACCCAAACAATAACGGTACTTTAGTATTGGTTTTTTACACGCATAGTAGAATACCCATCAACCCGTACTAACGGTGTAATAGAGTCAGAGTCAATTTAAACAGAGCCATGCGAATCTGAATACACTTACACGCAACAATTTGGTGAGTTCGCCGATCTGCACAAAGGCCTGACGGGAAACCTCAGGCATAAATTAAGAATCACAGATAAAGCTGTTTCTATTCTGAAGCAGCAATGTAGTAAACTGGGTAGCAAACCCAGTCCCATTACAGAATAATTATAATGGGCGGTAAATATCTGCCAAATGGCAGGCGCCCACGGGAGAACAATGTGTATAAAATTCTTATTGCCGATGACCATCCCCTGTTCCGCGAAGCCATTTGCGGCGTCATAGCGAACGGCTTCCCTGGTTGCGAAACACTCGAAACCGAGGACCTGGACAGCGCACTGGAAATTGCCAAAGAGGAAGATGACCTTGATCTGATTCTGCTGGACCTGAATATGCCGGGGATGCACGGTCTGAACGGACTGATCAGCCTGCGTAACGACTCCCCTACTATTCCCGTCGTTATTGTCTCCGCCGAACAGGATAAGCAGATTGTGCTTCAGGCCATCACTTACGGCGCCGTTGGCTTTATCACTAAGTCCTCTCCACGTGAGCAGATGACAGAAGCGCTGCAGCAGATTCTGAATGGCAATGTTTATCTGCCATCCGATATCATCCGCTCAGAAAAACCTTCAGGCAGCATCCATCGTCGTCACGATGAAAGTCAGATCCCGCCTGAAATGCTTTCCTCACTGACCCGCCGACAGCTGCTGGTACTCGAACGGATGTCTGAAGGCGAATCCAATAAGCAGATCGCCTACACCCTAAATATCGCCGAAACCACAGTCAAAGCGCATGTCAGCGCCATCCTGAGAAAGCTAGGCGTGCATAATCGTATTCAGGCGGTACTGTGTGCAGGCAACGTTGACTTCAACCAGTACCTGAAACGTTAAACAGTACCGCTCCGTTATCACTGCCAACAGAGTAAGTGTCTGATTAGTTTTAACTGAATCTGACACTTACTCATGACCTTCTGCCTCACTCTCTGCCTCACCTTCTGTCTCAGTTACTCCAACCCATAACCAGAACGATGATTCACTCCAGCAGATGGTTGAGCGTCATCTTCAGCTTCATCGGTTTTACCGGCTTATTAATCAGCAGATACCCCTGCTCCCGCACGATCTGCTTCAGCTCATTGGTATAATTGGCGGTGATCATCACTACCGGGACAGGATTGCTAAGTTGCCGGTTGAAATTGATAGCCGCATCCAAACCATTCTCATCATTATCCAGATGATAATCCGCGATTAACAAACCGGGCGGCTCAGCGTTCTCAAGCAGCGCCATCAGCTGAGCTTCATCATGGGCCGTTTTCACCCGACAGCCCCAGCCTTCAAGCAAGGTTTGCATCCCCCGACAGATCGCCGGATCATTATCGATCAGCCAGATCGCTGCATCCTCAAGCTGATCTCCGGCCGCTGGTTGATGTTGTTCTTTCGTCCTGACGGGAATCTGGTCCGCTCTGGCGAGCGGAACCTCTACCGAGAACATGGAGCCTTTACCCGGCACCGAACTGACGCTGATCTGATGGCCCAGCATCCGTGAGATCTTATCAACGATCGCCAGCCCCAGCCCCAACCCCTTATCATTGTCTACCGGAGTGCCATGCAAACGCTTAAACTCAAGAAATATATCGCCCAGCTTATCTTCGGGTATACCATGACCGGTATCCCATACCTCAATAACCAGACTGTTGCGCTTACGCCGGCATCCCAGCAGAACCGAACCATGATCGGTATAGCGGATCGCATTTGTCAGGAAGTTTCTCAGAATACGCGCCAACAGCTGAGAGTCGGAACAGATCACCGCACTGCTTGCCACATAACGCAGCTTCAGCTGCTCGCTGATAGCAACCTGCTGATACTCATTAGCAATATTATTTAGCAGACTACTGGCCGGAAATACGGTTACGTCCGGCTCAATCACACCCGCATCCAGTTTCGAGATATCCACCAGTGTACTGAGCAGCGATTCCACATCATCCAGTGAACTGCCGACCGAATCGATCAGGTGCCGCTCACTCTGCACCGCCGGTTTTTCCTGCAGGGCGCTGGTAAACAGCCGGGCGGCATTCAAGGGTTGCAACAGATCGTGACTGACCGCCGCGAGAAACTTGGTTTTCGAGAGGTTGGCCTGCTCAGCATGCTTACTGGCTTCCAACAGACGTCCTTCCACCTGCTTACGTTCAGTGATCTCCTGCATCAACTGATCATTCAGTTTGGTCAGCTCAGAGGTTCGCTCAATAACCCGCTGCTCCATCGTCTGATAGGATTCCTGCAAGGCATAAGCGGTTTTGCGGCGTTCGGTAATGTCCCTGATCAGCACAAAGAAACCGACGGCACGCCCCTCTGAATCCAGGTTTGGCACATAGGCTTTAAGCATATACCGGGGGCCACCCTGAGGGTCTTTCTCCTCGATCTCAAAGGTAACACTTTCGCCGGACAGAGCCCTGTCGATATAGGGTTTAAGATTAACAAACTGATCGCCGCCATGAACCATCGTAATGGTCTTACCGATCAGCGCTTCCCGCGGCCAGCCATACCAGTCCTCATACACTTTATTGGTAAACTGGAATCGCAGGTCATCGCCAACATAAGCGATCAGGGCCGGAACATGGTCGGTAATCAGGCGGATCCACTGCTCACTTTCCCGCAGCGTTTCGGCATATTGGTGGCGCTCAGTAATGTCTGTGTAGGTATTAACAAACCCGCCTTCCTGAATCGGGTGGGTACGGATCTCAATTACCTGACCACTTCGCAGGCTCTGCTCCAGTTCAATGGTGCCACCGGAGTGGTGATGATTACTGAAAGGGGTCAGCAGAATCAACTCACAGCGGGCGATCAGGTCCTCAAACAGCGGCTGTTCATTCAACTCCTCTTCCTCGAACCCCGACAGTTCCAGAAAACGCTGATTCCAGACCTCCAGCCGGCCGTCAGAATTGATCAGCACAACCCCCTGAGAGAGGTTATCAACGGTGTTCTGCAACACTCTGGACTTATCCGCCAGGGCCCGCTCCCGACGCGCCGTTTCGTTCTGCTTCAGTTCGGTAATATCGGTGTAGAGGATAACCAGACCGCCATCCAGCGTAGCGCGCTCACTCACCTGAAACCAGCGGCCATTCTTGAGTCGATAGAACACCGAGTTATCCGTCTCATCACCGCGGAACTCCTCCTCTATCAAACCGTGCTGATCCGCAAGCCGGCGAATATCCTGAATTCCCAGCCCCTCTTCTATTGAAACGCCGGTACCCGCCCAGACCGATTCAAATTTACTGTTATACAGAACAATTCGCCGCTCACTGTCAAACAGGACAAACGCATCGGAGATGCTTTCAATCCCATCGATTAAGCGCTGATGAGCCAGTTCAGCCTGCTGCTTGGCCTTACTCAGAGCGGTATTACTGGTCTTCAGATCCCCCAGGGCGACATTGAGTGCCGCAGTTCGCTCGCGTACCTGCTCGGCCAGAACAACCGAGTGTTCAAAGGCTGCATAAGGATCAGTTCGGGTGGTTCCACTCACCTCAACCCGCTCAATCAGAACCCGGTTGATCTTCTGCAACTTGTGGTTTTCTCTCTCCAGCTCCTCAACCCGCAGGACAAGGTCAATCGACTGATCCTGCCCCATACCACTCATATTTTTCTCCCGATCGCTACACCGGTAAAGGTCTGATTAACATGCATACCATCGATCTGCTCACCGTAAGTGTTGAACCCAACCACCCGATGACGCTGCAACAATTGAGAGACTGGCTCACACTTGCCTCTGAGCTGAGCTTCGAGGCGGCGTAAAAAGCAATCACACCCCAGGGTTAGCAGATGCTCCCCCAGGGCGAGTTCCTCGCGTGTAAGCTGCTCATCAAGCTTGGATATCAGTTCACCGGGCTCCATCAGTGTCAGAACGATACCGTTCTCGACAGCACAGTAGAATGTCAGACTCAGATCATCGTTGACACTCTGGATAGAGCGGACGAAATATTCCTCGCCAATCCTGACCGCGATCGGGTTAAGGGCAAACGACTCATGATTAAGCTCCTCCACCGGCACTCCCACAATGCGGGAGTACTCAATGGCTGCAGGTTCCGCATTCAGCTCAATCACCCTGCGCTGCTCGCTATCAGCCTCCGTGACCACCAGCTTGGTATCACGGCTTTCCATATGGTGGCCGCTGAACACCCGGAATTCGCAACGGGTATTCACCAGAATAATCACCGCTGCATTGGTATGAAAAGCACCATCGAAAAAGACATGAGTATTAGCCAGACAGATATCATCCCCGGCAGAGCCACCGAAATGGGGAATACTACCCAGTGCGGAATCCAGTGTTACCAACACCTTTTCCTCCTGAGTAGACAATCCATCAAACAGTGTCAGGGCAAAACTATGATCTTTGATCGGCGCAACTTGCTGTTGCAGACACTGTTCAGACAGCTGTTCCACCACCCCCTGGGCATCATTAAAATCAAAGTTTTCCAAGCTGCTGATCAGGCGTCCGCTCACGGCAAAATACTCACTGGAAAAACCTATCGCAGAGATACAGCCCTGATCATAACCCTCGACAGTAATCTCGCCAGCGGAGGTACATCCGACCACCAGAGTATCTTTGAATCGCTGCTGAAACGCCTTGGACAGGTTATACAGCTGATACTCAGCCGAGCAAAAAAACAGAACAAAGCTAAGGTCGGGCCTGTTCAGCTGCTGGAAGAGCTGATCGACGGCCACCCGTTCATCACGTTCGGTTGAAAATGCAGTGCACAGTTCTGGCTGGCATATATTCTTCTGAGATGATTGATTCGTCACAGTGGTCACATCGCTAGTTTGAGATGACCTTTGAGTCTAAAATGGAATGACAATTGAAAATAGTATACTTGAGTACCTGATAAGTACTACAGGAGAGAAAAAATCCAGTTAACGTGTTGTTTTATATATACTTATAGTTTACAAAAACAAGACTAAAGTAGTAAGAAAGCATCCTCGCCGGCAGAGGAAGGGGTTTGCCGGCGAGGATGCGGGTGCCGTCAGGCAGATTACCAGCTCAGGACAGCGCCCAGAGCAACGGTATCGGTTTCAGAGGTATCAATTGTGCCGTTATCGGTTTTGTGAACCGTATATTCAGCAACCAATGTCAGGTTGTCATTGATACTGTGAAACAGTGCGGCACCGGTCAGAGAGTCCTGGGTCGTAACTGAACTGCCTGCAGCAGTATTTTCAGTCTGACCATAGGAAAGCACAACACGGTTTGCATTGAAAGCATATGAACCCTGTACCAGATAACCTTCAGATTCAGCGCTGTCCGTCAGAGTATTGCTGGCAAACACGCTGCTGATGCCTTCCTGATCAAATCCGGATGCGGTCAGTGCGAAGCCCGCGGCTGCAATCCGGGCACCGTAAGAAATACCCTGAGCATCCACTCCGGAAGTCACCGAATCTCCGACTGCACCACCGACCCAGGCTTTGATTGCAACGCCATCGTAATCCGCCGTATAGGTTGCTTCAGTTTCAAAGCGCGCGGAGTTCGAGTCATCTACAGTATCACCCGTGGTGTTCGGATCAAGTACACCCACGGCAACCTGAAAACCACTCATAACCGGTGAACGGTAAGTGATCTGCGCGGTTGGGTTAGCATAGGGATAACCGGTGGTGATGTTACCGAATGTAGTATTACTTGTGGCTGCTGGTGCAAAGCCAACACCCATCAGCAGCTCATCACCAAAGATGTTACTGCGACCATACAGACCAAAATCCTTACCGAACAACACCTGACCAAAGTCGCCGTCGACCGTTGCATAAAACTGACGCACATCGATCATGGAATCAGTTTTAGTTCCATCGCCATCCTGGTTGCTATCGTTGATAGAAACCCAGAAAGAGGAACGACCACCGACAGTCAGATCACCCACCTTTTTGCCGACATTAAAGCCGATATAGTTTGGCAGAAATCCCATGCGCACGCGGGAGGTCTTGGTATTGGTATCAGCGACTTTATCTTCGCTGTCCTGATAGGTGTAGAAAGCATTGAAATAGCCGTCTACTGAGAAGGTTGTACCATCCTGATCGTACAGGCTGATACCAGCCATTGCACTGTTACTGAATGCTACTGCCAAGGCTAACGGCACGCTGCGCCATAGTTTTTTATTATTCATTATGCCCTCTGATTCTTCATCGATTGGTTTATTGTGTAAGTCAGGGCATTATTGGGCTTTGTGACACCAGACTACAGGCGACTTTAGCACCGTTCAGACCGGCAATTAGACGGCCGACCAAACCTCTCTATCGCCCCGCCCACAAAGGATAAACAGGCGTAAAGCGAAAGTACCTCATACTCAAGCGGCGCTGCGATTACACCTTTAGTGCCTACCCGCCCGACACAGTATAGAGAAGACTCTTTCACACAAAACCTTCACAACACGCCGGATTCACGAATAAATGAGACGAAAAACGAGACACAAAAAAGCCCGCTACCAGAAGGAAGCGGGCCTGTTAACAACAGCACATTATACTATCAGAGTTTAACCATACTCAGTTACTGCTGACATGATCGAGTAACAGTTCTGGTTTGAAACCAAGCGCAAATCCTCCCCAGTGCCGGCCATTAACATACACAGGGAAGGTCAGATCATTCAACACCTCACCCGTGTCCCGAACAAAGGTCTGCAGCAGGAACGGCGCGGTATTAGTTGCCCGACGAACCTCAGCACGGCTGCCTTTAAAGAAACGCCGATGACGGCTTTTCACATTATCCGTTTCAAAATTACCGGTCAGCGGTTCAGACACCTTAAGGTGATGCGCCGGAGCATAACCGTCAACACCAATGGCAAGGGCGTAGATCAGATCCGGCTTCTGCCTTAAATAATCATCGTACATTGGTCGCAACAGGTTTTCGAAGGCATCGACATAGCTGACATCGAACTTTTCAGGCAACTGACCTTCGTTGGTCCGCTTATAATTCCGATCAAATACGTCGAATCCCTCACTGCTCAGTTGCTCCAGAGCCCCCTGGATCTGTCGGGTCCATTCGCGTCCCGCCTGAATGATGTTTTCAAAGCTGCCATAGCCAATAATAAAGCGCGACAACAGCTCCTGAGTCTCCTCGGTTGAACTTTCAAGATCAGCGGAGAACTCCCTTGAACGCTCCATCTCATCACGGATATCGCCACTGATACCAGCGATACGCTCAACATGAGAATGGGACTCTTTGTTAGTGTATGACAACTCATCGAGGGTCGAACTGATAGTAGTCAGCTGATTATTCACACCTTCGAAATCATGAACCAGACGGGTGAACTGTACACTGGTATCACTGATAAAGCCCTCTGTGTTACGGGTATATTCGAGAATGTTAGCTGAATTAGTCTTGGTATCATTGACCAGGTCAGTCATCACTGAAATATTCTGATCAATCTCAGAAGTGGCCGTTTGTACCTGCTGCGACAGATTACGCACCTCGTCGGCTACCACGGCAAAGCCCCGTCCCGCCTCACCGGCTCTGGCGGCTTCAATCGAGGCGTTCAGCGCCAACAGGTTAGTCTGGTCAGAAAACCGTTTTACCATCGAAAGAATTTCAGTAATGGTCTCAGAGCTGGCACTCAGTTTTTCAACCGTATCCTGAAAGCCGGATGCCAGTTCGGAAATAGTACGCACCTGACCCAGCACCTGTTCCAGCTCATGACTGGAGCTTCTGATCTCATTCAGGTTATTACTGGTATATTCAGATATTTTCAGGGTATTCCCAGCAACTTCCTGAATCGCCGAAGTAGACTCCTGACTGGAAATCAGCACCTGCTGAGCCTGCTCTTCCTGCTCACTGGTTGACTGATGAACCTCCTGTAACACCTTACTCAATTGGGTGGCACTGAGCGCCACTCTGACACTGTGGTTACGGGTATCAGCAATAATTTTTTTCAGACTGGTAGAAAATCCATTATAACTGGACGCCATGGTGGAGATTTCATCATGGGTAAAATCAGGCAGTGTTGCGGAGATATCACCATCCTTGTCTTTGATGGCGCTGAGGACATCGATCATTTTACGTATCGGCCGTAAAAAAATATGCCGCATAAAAAATATCGTAAATAGCGAAGCGCCGATGGCAAAGACCAACAACAACCCACTGAACATCTGCAACTGATTCAGTTTCGAGACCAGTTCCGGGTTATTGGCGGACTGAATCACAGCCTGTTCCAGTTCCCCATAGCTGTACAAATTCAGTCCCATAAACAATAGCGAGGGCAGTAGCATAAAAGCTACATTTCCGACTATTTTACGGGTTAGTGAATTGAAAAAATTTCGTTCTACTGTGTCATAGAGCCCCATACTCATCCACTTCTTTGTCGTTATTATTCGGATACGATAAGTACCCTTTTAAATGAAAAGCCTTGCCGTTAAAAGAAAAAAACTACCCATTTCATGTAATCGCCATGTTTAACATAAAGATAGAGACCAAAGGACTATTCTCTTTATACTAAAGTCACTCATACATGAGCGTTGATAACGGCATTATCGCCAGGCTGAATAATCATGTCCCGGAATTAATATCTGCCGGTGGCCACTGCAAACGCGTTCCGCTGCTGTTCAGCCAGGCCTTCGCATCAGCATAATCCGGATAATACCGCGTCACTTCCTGCCAGAATCGAGGAGAGTGATTCATCTGTTTCAGGTGACTCAGCTCATGCACGATCACGTAGTCGATAATGCTCGCTGGCGCCATGATCAGTAACCAGTTAAAGCTGACCACACCCCGACTGTTACAGCAGCCCCACTTGCGCCGATAACTGCGCACGACCACCGCCGTGGGCGACAGTTTCATATGCGCACTCCACGCACTCACCCGCTGCTGAAAATAATCCTGTGCCTGTGCACGGTACCACAGCTCCAGTTGTTCTTTTATCGCGTCCGACCGCGGCTTTCGGATCCGTCGGGAAAGCGCCAGTTTAATACTGCCTGGCGAGAGATGAACGCAGGTCTCTGGCTGATCGACAGCGACTTCAAGTATTAAAGGTTCGTCCAGCCAGAACAGCTGACTGCCCTGATCCAGTAGGACAGGCGCAGAAGATACCGGCACCCGCAGCCGCAGCTCCCGTTGGCGGGTGATGATCCAGTCGGTTTTTTGCCTCACCAACTGATCGATTCTGGACTGAGCCACCCGGGCTGGAGCTAACACCCTGACACTGTCGGGACGCACCTGAATCTCAATCGTGCGCCGCCGTGAACTGCGGCGCACCGTATAGCCTGGGGTAAAGCGACCTTCAGCAGACATCGATCAAGCACGCTGCGTGTGATGGTAAAAAAGGCTGAAAAACAGAATTCATTGTGTGTCGTATCATTCAATCAGGCTTATCAAGTAGGCTTATCAATTAAAAGTTTGGGGGAAATTAACGCACAGCAGCGGGCCACTAAACGCCTGAACAGCGATAGCAACTCAGGATCACAGTCTTCCGCATAACTGATCTGTTCATAACAACGTGACAATGCAGCAAACTCTTCGGAAAGTGAAGGAAAAGACTGCTCCAACCGGGTAAAAAACTGACCGGGAGTCTCGCCACTGCAACGCTGTAAACCGAGCTTAAGTAAACACTTATCCAACCGTTTCAGCGCGATGATCAACGGGTCTTTACGCTGCCTGCGACAGACAAATAAGCTTCCCGCAACGGCCAGCAGCACCAGCCCTCCGGTACCCAGAATCAGCAGTACAATTTTAACTACCGAAATGCCCCCGAGTAACTCCTGTAAAAAACCAGACTGACGATCCTGAAAGTTAAGTACCCAACGATGCCAGCCATAGTTAATCATTTCATATCGCAGTCTCAGCTCCTTTAACAGCGAACCACGGAGAAAGCCGTTACGCATCAGCATCGCATCGGCGAGAAATGAGGGTTCGGTGCTGAACAACTGCGCCGCAGACTGTTCCAACCGCAACGGTGACACCACCGAGGTTGGATCAAGCCGGTGCCAGCGCAGGTCTGCTTTATCCCAGTACTCAAGCCACGCATGAGCCTCATACTGACGCACAGTCAGGGCGCCATCCAGCGGATTAAGTTCGCCCCCCAGATAGCCACCGACCACCCGCGCAGGAATTCCGGCCGCCCGCAACAAAAACGCTCCGGCACTGGCAAAGTGACCACAGAAACCCCGCCGTGTCTGAAACAGAAACTGGTCAACAGAATCACTGCCCGGCAACAGCGGGGGCTCCAGGGTATAGCGAAAATCAGTCGCAAAAAAAGTCATCATCCGAACAGTGAAGGCTTTAACCCCCGGTTGTCGTGATGCCCACTGCAACGCCAGTTGCCGGGCTTTCTCATTGCCCCTTTCCGGCAGTTGCAGGTAAGTATCATAGCGCTCGGCAGACAGCGTCTGTCGCAGCGGAGCAGAGCGGGAAACCAGCGAATACTGCGTCCGTTGCATCAATGGCCCCTGCCCCTGCAGAGTCATATCACTGAGACGACGCATAGTGACGGGATAACTCACCGGCACATCCAGACCGTATCGCCAGATTTGTCCGGTCGCTTCCATCACCATCTCATAGCGATAAGCCCGGGGGCTGGTTAATTGATCCGGAGGGCTGGACTGCAGCCCATTTTGCAGTTCAAAGCCTCGCTGTCCAGAGCGCGTCCAGCGCCTGCCATCAAACCTGTCATAGGTCAGGCCTCGCCAGTAACGCTGATTTTCTGTGGGTAACGGCCCGTCAAAACGAGCCCTGAAAGCGATATCCGCCGAACGGGTAAGACGACTGACATCTCCCGGCGACATAGAGTCTGACAGCCCGGTAAAACTCTGCCCGGTATTCATATCCACCTGCCACAGCGGAGCGATGCGGGGAAAAATAAGGAACAGCACCAGCATCATCGGCAACGCCTGCATATAAAGCACCGCTGAACGCTTCAATGGTCGCCAGATATCTGTGTTTTGCTGACTGCGATACACGGTATTCAGACAGGCGGTCACAACAATCAGCGATATCAGGCTATAAAGCGCCATGGGTATCGACTGAAAAAATAGAAAACTGCATACAATCAGCAGCAATGCGACATAGAGAACCACCAGCGCATCCCGTCGCCGGTACATTTCGGTGAGTTTCAGCAGAAACGCAGCCAGCAGTAAACCGACCGTTACTACCATCACCGATCCCGAGCGTAGTTCAAACAACAGTCCCACCAGCACCAGCGCAAGCAGTGCTGAACGTACACTCCAGTGAGGGAAGCTCCAGCGTCCGCTATGCACCATCAGACGCCAGCCCACAGTAAAAACAGCCAGCAGAAATAACCAGCCGGGGACCACTGTGACATAGGGTGCCATCACCATCAGAATGCTCACCAGCAACCAGATCATGCTGCTGCGGGTCAGTTGAAACAGCGGTTTCACGGAGTTCTCTCCTGAACGCCCGGCTGACAGTCCAGACCGAAGCAGGCCAGCGCTTCCAGAACCCTTACCCGGTGAGCCTCCCCGCGATCAGGAACGATCTCCAGACCGGGTAGCAGCAGGCCATACTCTTCGCCCCTCCGGTGAAGCTGCAACACCCACCAGGTGAGGCGGGAGATGCGCGCTTCCTGAGATAGCTCCGGCCACAGATCCCAGCTTAACCATCTGCGGTTATCATTCAGCTCAACATACTGTTTCACATACATCCCCTGCCCCCGGGCATAGTGTTTCCAGGCCACCCGTTTCAGTGACATACCGGGCTGGTACGGTTCCAGTCCGCTAAACTCCTCACCGCCATGGCGCTCACCTATATGCACCCGACTCTGATCCGTCCCCGCTGAGCCACTCAGATCGGCTAATCGCCCCCCTTCCACCGGGCGTGGATAGACCAGGCTTTTCAGGTCGACCTGCAACCAGGTCCAGGCTCTGAACAATCCCAATGGATAAAAGGTCTCAATCTGCAACACATCGGCAGGCAAAAAACCACGACGATACGTTTTCTGATATAGCGTTATGCTTTTCTGCCGGTCCTCAATCAGATCTACGGCAGTTCCTGCTCCCCCCCTGAAACGCAGCTGAATACTTTCATACTGCCGGTTACCCTTAGCGGTCAGTGTCAGATCGAAGGCCGCCTGCTCACCCACAAAACAGGGGTGTCCCCGAACAAAGCGAATGGTCAGCCCGGAGAGGTTGGCATAGGTGTGCAGAATGGTAACCACAAACAGACTGGCTAGCAGGAAAGTCACGGCAAACATCAGATTGTTCTGAAAGTTGATCGCCAGTATCAGCATCACCAACAATAACGTCAGAAACACAAATCCGGCACGCGACGGCATTATATAGATTCGCCGCTGGCTCAGGGTCAGCTGCTTTAAGCGTGGACTGCGGCGTAGACTCCAGTCGAAAACGGCCCTCCCCAGGCGTTGACGGATTGATCCGCTCATCATTGAAACCTCAATTCAGGCCACATAGCCGAGAGTCAGGCAACCACATCAACCTGGCTCAGCAGTTGTTGAATCAGGGCATTGGCACCAAACCCGCCGATATCTTCTGCAGCCCGTAAACGGTGCCCGGTGACCGGACCGAGAAGCTGTTGCAGATCCTCGGGTATCACGTAATCACGCCCCTCGATATAAGCCCAGCTACGACTCGCCTTCAGCAAAGCCAAAGCACCCCGGGGGGAGATACCAAAACTGAATTCAGGTGCCTGTCGGCTATAGGCAATCAGCCGCTGCAGGTAATCCAGAATACTCTCAGACACGTTAACAGCAGCGCAGGCCTGAGATATCTTCTCTAACTCCGTGGCCGAGACGACAGCCGGGAGACTCTCCAGACGTTCCCGGGGATCGCCGCCACGCAACAGTTCCCGTTCTGCCCGGGCATCGGGATAGCCCAGCTCGATCCGCATCAGAAAGCGATCCAGCTGGGATTCCGGTAGCGGGAATGTGCCCTGCTGGGTTACCGGATTTTGTGTCGCAATGACAAAAAATGGTTCTGGCAACTGATGGGTCTGACCATCCAGACTGACGCGTCTATCCTCCATCGACTCGAGTAGCGCCGACTGGGTTTTGGGGGTGGTACGATTAACTTCATCCGCCAGCAGCAGCTGAGTAAACACCGGGCCGGGGTGAAACTGAAAGCGGTTAGCGGATGGATCGAAAATAGTCACGCCGAGAATATCTGCAGGCAGCATATCACTGGTGAACTGCAGGCGCTGATACTCCAACCCCAGCACTTTAGCCAGCGCATGGGACAGCGTTGTTTTCCCCATTCCGGGCAGGTCCTCTATCAACAGATGTCCCTGGCTGAAAATACAGGTCAGCGCCAGCTTGATCTCCTCCTGTTTGCCATAGAGAACACTGGATACCTCTTTTATCACCGTTTGAATCTGATCTCGCATCGGCTCTCACTCTTGTTTGGCTAACTGACCTGAAGCTACATTTCCCACCCATTATATATACAGCAAAGTGTGAGAAGTCGCTTCCCGGGGGTATAAAACTCCCCAAAATCGTTATCCTGTTTATACCCAGCGGATTGAAAAAACCATCAAATTACAGCAACAAAAAAAGGCGCTAAGCGCCTTTTCATAAACGGTTCGGTTGCCGCATCGCGGCATTCAATCAGTGCTGATGACCACCTTCACCGTGGGCGTGACCATGGGTCAGCTCTTCCTCGGTCGCATCACGCACTTCTACCACCTCAACATCAAACTTCAGAGTCTGGTCTGCCAACGGGTGATTACCATCAACAATAACGCTCTCATCGGTCACAGCCGTTACAACAACGGGCTGCTGGCCCCATGCAGTCTGAGCCATAAAGCGCATGCCCACTTCGATGTTATCAACTCCTTCAAAAGCGGCACGCTCCACTTCCTGAATCAGTTCAGGGTTAAGTTCGCCGTAACCCTCTTCGGGAGAAACCTCGACATTCACCTTATCACCGGCTTGCTTACCCGCCAGCTCTTTTTCCAGACCAGGAACGATGCTGCCGGTACCATGCAGATATGCCAAAGGCTCTGCACCTTCAGATGAGTCCATAACCTCATCATCGATGTTTTTCAGGGTGTAGTGAATAAGGACAATCTTTTTGTCAGCAATCTGCATTGTTCAGACCTCAAGAGTTAAAGACGTTAACAGCACTGCTGACAGAGGTCTAGATTAGTGAATTATTTTTAATCTGGGGGTGAGTACGTAGATATCAACCCCTGAATAAAATTTTATCCTGCTAATGACACTTCTGACGTTTCCGGAGACTACTGCCGGAACAGCTCAGCCATCAGTACTGCGGCGGGCACAGAACGACAACCTGATCGATTCTGGCCACTCCAGAGTGGGGAAAAGTCACCCGCTTGCTGCTGCTCTGCCGCTGCTCTCAGAGGCGCAATGAATGCAGCAGCCAAGGGAAACTCAGGCGCCTGTTGAGCCACCAGCCCTAACTCAGCCATCACCCGATTTACAATTCCCCGGGCAGGACCGCCTGAAAAAATATTTGTCAGGGCCGTGGGGGTAGTCTGTTCCAGTAACGCCTGACGGTGGATCTCACTGATACGCGACTCGTCGCAGAGCAGAAATACCGTTCCCAGCTGCACCCCGGCGGCCCCCATTGCCAGCGCCCCCTGAATGCCCCGCTGATCCGCAATACCGCCGGCCGCAATCACCGGCAGTCCGATGGCCGATATAATCTGCGGTACAAGCGCCATGGTGCCGGTCTGGCTATTCAGGTCCCGGTTGAGAAAAAATCCCCGATGGCCACCGGCTTCTACACCCTGAGCAATCACCGCATCAACGCCCTGCTGTTCCAGCCACACCGCTTCAGCCACAGTTGTCGCACTGGAGATCACTTTACTGCCGCAACCACGGACCCGTTCCAGCAGATCTGGACAGGGTAAACCGAAGTGAAAACTGACGACTTCCGGACGATACTGTTCGATGACCGCCGCCATCTCAGAATCGAACGGCGTGCGTCCCGGCCCCGCAGAGACCGTCTCAGGATCGATGCCATACTCCCGATAATAGGGCAGCAACTGCTGACGCCACAGCCGTTCTCTTTCGTTATCGGCAACCGGCGGAGTATGGGCAAAGAAATTCAGATTAACCGGCTTATCCGTTGCCGCCCTGAACGTCTCAAGTTCAGCACACAGCTGATCGGGGGTTAACATGGCACAGGGCAAAGACCCCAGCCCGCCGGCTTTACTCACCGCAATGGCCAGCGCAGCATCCTGTGCCCCCGCCATCGGTGCCTGAATAAGCGGCAGTTCGATGCCAAAGAGTTGCTGTATATCCATATTTAAGTCTCCGTTAACGCCAGCCGGGCACCGAGATAGATCAGCACCGAGCCGCTGACGGCATTAAAGCCAACACTGACAACCTTACTCTGCAGCCAGCGTCGGGCACTGTTCACTGCCATCGCCAGTGAACACTGCCACACCATAGCGATCATGAAATGTATCGCCGCCAGCCACAGTGACTGCGTCAGAGCCGATCCTTCGGGATCGATAAACTGGGGCAGAAAAGCCATATAAAACAGCGCTGTTTTCGGGTTCAGGGCATTCGAAAGAAAGCCCTCCCTGAACGAACGCCCAATCACAAAGGGCCTGATCCCTGAGTCCGGCAGCCTGAATACGCTGCGTCCCTGAACGATACCCCGCAGACTGCTGACCCCCAGCCAGATAAGATAACCCGCACCGAGCAGCTTGAGAAACTGGAATCCATTAGCCGATTGCAACAGGATGACCGAAATCCCCAGCGCTGAGACAATGGCGTGCAGGAACAGTCCACAGCAGATGCCGGTACTGGTAGCGAAGCCATCTCGCCAGCCGCCACGGGCGCTGTTACGGATTGTCACCATAGTATCGACCCCCGGCGTCAGGGTTAGCAGGGTGATGGCAACGATAAAGGTGGCAAACAGCTGGCTATCCATCATCGGTTAAAGCTCCATACAACACATATTTAGTAATGATCATAGCAGTCAGTCAGACACTCTTTGCCGCACCAGCAGATAATAGCGCCCGACAACCACCAGAAGAATCCCTCCCAGCACCAGTAGCGCAGCAATCAGCAGACGCACCGAGATCATCTCGTCGGTAAACACCACACCACCGGCCGCCGCGATAACCGGCACCAACAACTGCAGCACCGCCGCCTGCACTGCGGATAAACCCTTCAGGGCCCGGTACCAGACAGCATAACCGATGCCCGAAGCAACCGCTCCGGAGAGCACCGCCAGCATCACTCCATTAAAGGAAACAACACTTCTTCCCAGCGCCAGCGTAACAATGAGTGTCAGGATAACCAGTGGCAGGGTTCTGAAAAAGTTAAAGTGGGTATCTGCCAGCGGATTGACCGATCCCCGGCCCATCAGTGTATAGATACCCCAGGCAATACCCGCGGCTGTCATCAGTATAAATCCCCACAGTGAGGGAGTGTGGATTGCCGGTTTAAGCAGATAAACAAAACCACTGAAAGCCAGCGTCAGGCCCAACCACTCAACCCATAGCAGCCGGGTGCCACGCAACAGGCTCACCAGAATCATGGTGATCTGTACCGCACCAAACAGTATCAGGGCGCCAGTGCCGGTATCCAGGCTGATATAGGCATAGGAAAAACCCAACGCATAGATAAACAACATCAGCGCGGCAGGCCAGCTTCCCCGTCCGGCGTTATTGCCCGGTTTAGCTTTATATCCCTGAGTCAGATACCAGAGCATCGACAGCACAACAATGCCAGAGAACAAGCGGATAACCGTAAAACTGCCCGCATCAATACTCTGCTCTCCCAGCGCTAGCCTACACAGCACTGAGTTTCCCGCAAAGGCCAGCAGGGCAAACAGAGTATAAACAATCGTGGTCAATAGAGGTCGCTGATTCATTTGTCTTTATCCGCCGGTTTATGATCTGTCATACCATTATCGGTCTGCTGCCCTGACGGTTGAGCACGACCCAGCTGCCAGAGCATCAATGCAGCGCCACAGCCTCCGCTCCCCAGTACCATTGTCATAATCATGATCTGGTATCGGACCGCGATCAGCGGTGACACCCCGGAGAGAATCTGACCGGTCATCATGCCGGGCAGAGACACCAGGCCAACCGCCAGCAGACTGTTTATCTGCGGAATCATGGCTGCCTGAAACGCGGTCAGACGCGCTTTCGGCTCAGGCTTCCCCTCCTGCAGTTCAGAATGATAACGCTCTGTCGCCAGACTGATCGCGTTCATCGTATTCGCGAAATACATTCCCGCTAAAGGGATAATCACTCTTGGCTCGTACCAGGTTTCAACCCCGATCACCAGAACCAGTGATATAAACAGGTGCAATCCGGCAGAACAGGCCAGGGCGATCACAGTTGGCTTAAGGTAGTTTCGCTGATGATTCACCGGGCGCAACGCAATCCAGCTGGCGATACTCACCATCAGGATTAAAACTGCACCGGTAATCCAGGGAGAGGGGTTGTCAAACAATGCCACCAGCACATACCCTACCCCGATCAGTTGCAGCGTCATGCGCGCGGCTGAAAGTAATACTTCAGACGCTTTTCCCGACCAGCGGGCATACACGATAGCAATCAGAACCACGGGAATAGCGCACCAGGCGAGTGACCACCATGAAATTACATGCATCCGGATTCTCCTTATACCCTTAACGACTGCCAGGTGTTAATTGAACGCTGCGATCATGTCAGGCTCTTATACTATATATCATTATGTTACCGGGCTTTTTTAAGAACCGTTTTCAAGAGCCATTTTAAGAGCTTTTCAGCAACCTTCTTAAGTGCTTTGTTTTAAACCTGCACTTAATGCTCAGGTATCCATACCGATAAAGCCGCCCGATTGATGCGCCCAAAGCTGGGCATAGATGCCCCCCTGCTCCACCAGCTGGTGGTGGTTTCCCTGCTCCACGATGCGACCCTGATCCAGCACGATAAGCCGGTCCATTGCGGCAATAGTCGAAAGCCTGTGGGCAATGGCGATAACGGTTTTGCCCTGCATCAGATTGGACAAACCGCGCTGAATATCCGCTTCAACCTCAGAATCCAGCGCTGAAGTGGCCTCATCCAGAATCAGAATCGGTGCATCCTTGAGAATCACCCGGGCAATAGCGATCCGCTGACGCTGTCCTCCGGACAGTTTGACGCCCCGCTCCCCCACCTGAGCATCGTAACCGGTGCGTCCCTGCGGGTCGCTCAGTCCAAGGATAAACTCATGGGCTTCTGCCCGCCTTGCGGCATCAATCATCTGCTCATCAGACGCATCAGGATGACCATAGAGAATGTTATCCCGTACGCTGCGATGCAGCAGAGAGGTGTCCTGAGTCACCATACCAATCTGGTATCGCAGACTGTCCTGCTGCACCCGGCTTATATCCTGTCCATCAATCAGAATCTGTCCGTCAGCCAGATCATGGAAACGCAGCATCAGGTTAACCAGCGTTGACTTACCGGCCCCGGAACGTCCCACCAGCCCTACCTTCTCGCCGGGTCTGATGTCGAGATTCAGATGTTCGATCACCCCGGCGCTCTTGTCGTAGTGGAAGGAGACATCATCAAAGCGAATCGATCCAGCTTCAACACGCAGCGGTTTCGCATCACTATGGTCGGTTACATCGAGAGGCTGCGACAGGGTATTCATACCATCATTCACGGTACCAATATTCTCAAACAGCATACTGACTTCCCACATAATCCACTGGGACATACCGTTAAGACGCAGAGCCAGGCTGATAGCGATTGCGATTGCGCCCACCGTTACCAGACTGAAACTCCACAGGTAGATCGCTACGGCGGTGGTAATGAACAACAACAGATAGTTAAGACATTGCACCGCCACATTCAGACCTGTGGCCAGTCGCATCTGCCGGTACACCGTTGCCAGAAAGCCATCCATACTTTCGCGGGCATAATCCGATTCACGCTGACTGTGAGAGAACAGCTTTACCGTTGAGATATTGGTATAACTATCGACAATCCGTCCGGTCATTGATGAGCGGGCATCCGCCTGTATCGCTGAAACATCCCGTAGGCGGGGAACGAAATACCACATCAACAGACAATAACCGACCAGCCAGCCCAATAAAGGTAACATCAGCCGCAGATCTGACTGTGCCACCAGCACCAGCATCGAAAGAAAATAAACCGCAATATAGACCAGTACATCGAGCAGTTTCATCACCGCTTCCCGCACCGCCAGAGAGGTCTGCATCACTTTTGTGGCAATTCGACCGGCAAAGTCATTCTGATAGAACGACAGACTCTGACGCAACAGATAACGGTGCGCCAGCCAGCGAACCGACATCGGAAAATTACCCAGCAATACCTGATGAACAATCAGCGAGTGGAGTACAACTAATAGCGGGAGTCCGACTAACAGCAGGACTCCCACCAGCGTGAGGGTGTCCCCCTCCTCCTGCCAGAATGTCTCGGGCTGCTTGTTACTCAGCAAGTCTACCAGTTGCCCCAGAAAACCAAACAGCGTGACTTCCAGCACCGCCAGCAATGCAGAACACAGCGTCATCACCAACAGCGGCCACTCCATCCCCCGCATATAGTATCGACAGAACGCATACAGCCCCTTGGGTGGCTGACCAGGTTCCGGCTCAGGATATGGGTTTGTCAGACGTTCAAAAAATTGCAGCATTAACACAATCCGAAGGCCACAGCGGCAGCCTGTTATAAAAGTCAAAAATGATACCTGAAAGCACATCGGTTAAATATGCCTGAAACGCTTCTGAACGAAGATTTCTGTGCCCTAAAACACCCGGAATGACGACAAAAGCAATCACGGTTCTGATGACTTTTCCGTTTAAAATTAGCCTGACTAGACTAAGCTGAAAGTAATTATCGGATATTTTATTTCCAATGACTCTCAATGAAGTCAACTCGCTGGAAAACTGTGAATTAATTTAATCATTCTCGCGTGTTGTAGATGGCTTCTGGCCTCACCCCTTAACATGATGGATATGCATGAATGGTTTTTCACCGTTTTGTACCGACATCCCTGCATAACCGGGTTTTGATACTGACACTGGCAGGATTTCTTTTATCTGCCGGCGCCATAACAATGCTGATTTTCAATTACCTGCAACAAGGCTCAGCCAACCTTCTGGTAGAACAACAACAGACCATGGTAGACATGGTGGTTCGACATATGGATTCTGCATTACAGAAACGGGTGTCTTACCTGGAGACTTTTACCGATTCGCTTCATTCGGGAGACCAACTGCATTCAAATGAAAAGATTCAGGAAACACTGACACGGGATACGCAATTACATGCCCTGTTTAATGGCGGTGTTGTGGTACTGAACCGGGCCGGTATATCACTGGTCGATTTCCCTACGGTGCCTGACCGGACCGGCATTGATTTTTCAAACCGGGAACATATGAAGAAAGCCCGCCTGTTAAAGTCTACGGTGATTACCAAACCGCTGCTTGGCAAGGGACTCAAAAACCCGTTGTTTGCGATTAACACGCCGATTCTATCTTCTTCAGGCCAGGTACTGGGCTATATCTTTGGTGTCAATCTTCTGGCTCAGGACAACCTGCTCAAAGAGATATCCGACATAACATTCACTGACGGTGGACGGGTAATGGTGACGGACCCAAATCTGGGCATCTATGTGACCGATACCCTCAAAGGCGTGCCTCTTGAAAGTTATAAAAACGAGAAACACTGTGACTGTATCGAACTGATCGAGACCGGGGAATCATCGGGTATATCCACCGACGGCAATGGCAATAAGGTCATTTTCGCCTCTGCAAAACTGGATAAACTGGGTTGGGTCGTTATCCGCACCTATCCTCTTCAGAAAGCTATGTCTGGGGTTAATAGTCTTTCAGATAATATCATTACAGTGATTCTGGCTATCAGTGTCTTGATGGCCGGCGTAATCGCTTACCTGTTAAGAAGGCTGCTGACACCGCTGCGCAACGCCGCGCGGGATATACGCAAAATGGCTGACGGCCAGCTTCCCGAACAAGCCCTTGCGGTCAAGAGCCATAATGAAGTGGGTCAGTTAATCAGGGCATTTAATCAGCTCCACAGAAATCATAACCGTTATGAACTGGCACTGAAAGAATCGGAAGAACGCTACCGTCTGACAATGGAAGCCACTCAGACCGGCTTGTGGAGCTGGGATCTGGCAAACGATTCGATTCACTGGGATAGCCAATGCTACAAGATGCTCGGCTATAAAGATCAGGCATTTCATCTCAACAGACAGCTGTTCCGAAAACTGATGCACCCGGAAGACCAGGTGCGCTTTTACGTCGACTTTGTGCCACGGGTACTCGACAATCATGCTGCAGAGATTCAGTTCAGGCTACTCACTAAAGACAACCAGTGGCTATGGATAAAGAGCCGGGGCAAACCGATCCGCTTTGGTAAAAACAACCATCCACTCTGTATCGCCGGAACGTATATGAACTTCGAGCAGCAGAGGCAAACAGAACAACTGCGCCTCGCTGCAGCGGCATTTGAAAGCAATGATGCGATTATGATCGTGGATGCCGAGAACAAAATAGTTAAGGTTAATAATGCTTTCTCACAGATTACCGGCTATCAGGCCGAGGAGGCGATCGGCCACGCCCCATCCCTGCTGAGTTCAGGGGTTCATAAAAGCCCATTCTACGAAAAAATGCTTGGCAATCTGAATGAGTCGGGCAAGTGGCAGGGAGAGATCTGGAACCGCCATAAAAATGGCGAGATCTACATCGCCTGGCTCAATATCAACACCCTGTTCAACGATGACAATACGGTCTATCAACGGATAGCCACCTTCTCCGATATCACTGAGAAAAAACGTACTGAAGAACTGATATGGACTCAGGCGAATTTTGATCCGTTGACCAACTTGCCCAACCGCAGAATGTTTATGGATAGGTTATCTCAGGAGATTCGCCTGGCGGCCCGTTCAAAATCGTCGCTGGCATTACTTTTTCTCGACCTTGACCGCTTTAAGGAGATCAATGACACACTGGGCCATAATGTTGGTGATCAGCTGCTGACTGAAGTTGCCGAACGTTTTAAAAGCCTGGTACGCAGCAGCGACACGGTCTGCCGCCTGGGTGGTGATGAATTCACTATCATTTTGCCACAGATTGAAAACAGCGCTCAGGTACAACAGGTTGGGGAGAAAATACTCACCATATTGAAACAACCATTCGAGCTGGAAAATCAACAACGTTATATCTCTGCGAGTATAGGCGCAGCGCTCTATCCTCAGGATGGAGATAATGCAGAGCAGCTGATTAAAAACGCCGATCAGGCGATGTATGCTGCGAAAGAAGCAGGTCGCAGCAAACTTCACTTTTTTACCGAAGGAATGCAAACGCTGTCGCTGAAACGTGCCCGACTGATTACGGCGTTGCGTGAAGCGATCAGGCAGCATCAGTTTCAGCTTTACTATCAGCCGGTGATCGATCTGCAGAGTATGATGGTAGTACAAGCCGAGGCACTGATCCGCTTGAACCATCCGGATGAAGGATTAATGTTCCCTCACCAGTTCATTCGGGCTGCCGAACAGGGCGGCATCATACAGGAACTGGAAGACTGGGTTTTCCGGGAGGCACTGCAACAGGTAAAACGGTGGCGGAAAAAACTAACCCCACCGTTACAGGTCTGTATCAATGTATCCCCGAACCATTTCGACAGCGATGTCGATAGCTCAGCCCACACGCGCTGGATTGATATAGCCAGTGAATCAGACATAGCAAAGTCTGAGCTAAGTATTGAGATCACCGAAAGCCTGCTAATGGATTCTTCAGCTGACATCCGGCAAAAGATCGAACAGTTACGGGGCGCCAATATTCAGATTGGGCTGGATGACTTTGGCACCAGCTTCTCATCGCTGGCCCATCTGAGCCGCATGGAGATCGATTACCTGAAAATAGACAGCACCTTTATCCGCAACCTGCATGCCGGTTCAGATGATCTGGTACTGTGCAACGCCATCATCGTTATGGCACACACGCTGGGCCTTAAAGTCATCGCTGAAGGAATTGAAACGATTGAGCAGCACACGCTGATGCAGCAAGCACACTGTGACTATGGACAGGGCTTTTTCTATGCCAGCGCGATGCCAGAAAAGGAGTTTGAACTCTGGCACAAAGATTTTTGCGAACAGCCACTGTTACTGAGCAATTAACACTACAGCCCGACCCGAGCGACAGCAGCCTTGACACTCTTGTCTGTATTAAAAATACGAGGGATGCAGGGCAGCTTCCTTAATTTCATCGTAGTGCTCAAGGAACACCTCAACAATTTCAGGATCGAAATGGATTCCTGCCTGTTCGCTGATATAGAGCAAAACCTCATCCTCAGGCCAGGCCTGCCTGTATACCCGATGCTCCGATAACGCATCCCAGACATCAATAATGGCAAAAATCCTTGCCGCCAGCGGGATCTGTTCACCTGCGAGACCTTGCGGATACCCGGTACCGTTCCAGCGCTCATGATGGCTATAAGGGATATCGATTGAGGGTTGCAGAAACCCGATATCCTTCATCATATCCCGGGCGATCACCGGATGCTGCGTCATGATAGCCCACTCTTTATCGTCAAGCGGGCCGGGCTTGATCAGAATAGTATCCGGAATACCTACTTTACCCGCATCATGCATCAACGCTCCCCGGGCCAGGCAGGTTAGTTCATCACCATCAATTCCCAACAGAGCGGCAAGTTTGACCGTCATCCGGGTAACCCGCAGACTGTGCTCACCCGTCTCCTTATGGCGAATATCCATCACCTGTACCCACCCTTTGAGTGTTTGATCGTAACTTTTTCGCAGATTCAGATTTGCCAGTTCTATCCGGTTCACATCCGCACGGGTCAGAAACAGCAGTAACAACGCGGTACAGCCGACAAAGGCAAAACCTTTAAGGCTCTGAACCTGAGTGATCATCTCCGGCGAACGAAATAACGCAGCCACCAGCGCGTCTGAAAAATAGATCCACAATGAAGCGAAGATCAGGTATATCAGAACAGTTCTGTAATAAGGTTTAATCATCAGATTCATCAGTAAAAGTTATTCTGGTTCAAGCGCATACGCCCTGGGTCAGCATTATCCCTGACGAACAGAAGCGGAACAATACTAAAACGTCCCCAGGGTTGTCAGCAGGCGTTTTAACAGCGAAGCCCCGGCTTCATCTCCGGCCTCGTTATCCAGAACAACTCTCTTCTCTTCAGCCGCAATGTTCGCAACAGACGCAGTCACATAGGGGTTGCTGTTGCCCTGCAAGCCGGTGATCAGCTTATTACGCTGTACTTCCCAGCTATCAACCGGGTCCCGGGCATTCCAGACGGAAAACAGTTTCGCCTGCTTGGCACTGATTTTAAGCCCATACTGATCACGCATATAATAATAGGTACGGGCGATATCCCCCTGGCGATTCCCGGGCGGCTCAACCTTCCGCGCTTTAAAATCGACCTCCATATCGCAACGGCCATAGACACGGGGTTCGCCTTCCAGCTGCGCAAAACTGAAATTAGAGCGATCACCATTCACTTCACCAATAGCGGGAACAAGGTTGTGCAGATCGGCCTCCATCCGGCGGAATCGCTTATCTTTTTTACATGCTTTACGCCCGCCGTCCTGCCAACACTGAAGCTGATGACCAAATGCCCAGGCCGGTACGACATGCTCCCACTCTATTCGCGCTGCCCGGTTTGCATTTTTACGTGGTTCAAAACCACAACTCGGCCACACGGGAACCAGTTTTTTCCCCTCCGCCCGGTAATCGCAGCCGCAATAAAAGCTGATGGGGTTTACCTGGTACAGATCAGCAAGAATTCGCTTTGACTTGCGGAATGAAGGCGCAGACTCCGCCGCCGCATGCGCCGATAGCAACAGTACAAACAGAACGATAAGAGGACGATACAGCATAGATGATCCCTACAACTAACAACAGGAATCCATTCCGGGCAGTTACCATCCCTGGCAAGAATGATTTAACAGGATTAAACGATGATTAATGACTGAGCTCTGGCTGATCTGAACGATCCGCCTGGCAGGCTTACTTACGATTACCAATCCGGTAGTTACCGGTTTGATTAAACTGTACAACCTGTTTCCGTTTACGGCCGATCAATATCGGGCCATCATCAAAAAACAGGAAGTTCTTCCAGTTGCGGCGAAACACATCCCAGCGGGTTTCAATAACATGTTCACTGCTGTAACAAAACCACACGACCGTCTGGTCATCCCATTGTAGGTGTTCAGCCAACAGCGCTGGCAGAGAGGGATCGTCAGACTCCCAGATCTGCTGCCAGTTATCAGTTTCCAGCCAGGTTTGATTCTTATTCGCCCAGTCATCCGCGCCGAACAGGCCCGGATGGTTACACTGTGTACTGATTTGCTGAGACCAGACCTGCTCGGCCCGTGCTTCGGTCAGCGGCTTAATCTGCTGCAGGTCGTCTTCACTGACCGGCAGGTCTTTATGCCTGAAGATCCAGGCCTTCTTATATTGCTCAATCGGCAGATAGCTCATTACAACTCGGTGCTTTAATAATGGGTGGTTCAATAACGTGCCGCACACTATACCAGAATGCAGACGCGCAACAATCTGTTCCATGTAGCCGTATCCGGGCTTTAATCGGTCAGACGTCGCGCCTGCCAGAAGTGCTCTCTCCAGTAGGGATTGTTCAGTGACGATATCATCACTCCCCTGCTGGTCGAAGCATGCAGAAACTCGCCATTACCCATATAGATACCGACATGCCTCAGTTTAACTCTGGAGCGATAAAACAGCAGGTCTCCCGGCAGCAACTGTTGCAGCTCGACCTGCCGTCCCAGCCGCGCCTGTGCCAGAGTCGTCCGTGGAATTGCAGCACCAAACCGCTGGCGAAAGGTCAGTTGAGTAAAGGCGGAACAATCCACCCCTTCCTTGCCTGCCCCTCCCAACTGATAGGGAACGCCCTGCCACTCACGGTACTGCAGCAACAGACTCTCCCTCACCTCTGACGACTGCTCAGTCGTTGTGGCAGGTGACTCTGCTGCCCGGTATGGCTGCGAACCACAGCCACTCAGACTCAACAGTAATAGCAACGCAATAAATCGTGTCATAAACAGCCGCTCATCAATCGGAATCAGAACTCGCTAACAGGTTTCACTTATCATTGTATCGGCACATTGGAAACTTTTTTGACTCCGGCATCAACACCGATACACTAGCCCTCTATTCTCTCTGTGATTAAAGGAAACAGCGATGCTTCACATTCTGCCGGAAACAGCTGGCGATATCATTGTGGTACAAGCGACTGAAAAACTCACTCCAGCGGACTACCAGGATATCTTTTTACCCTTGCTGGAAGAAAAAGTCGCCGCCCACGGCAAGGTACGCTGCCTGATCTATCTGGACCATAATTTCAAAGGCTGGGAGGCAGGCGCTATATGGGAAGATACCAAGCTTGGCATCCGTCACGGTAATGACTTTATCCGCCTTGCTGTCGTGGGGGGCGGCGACTGGCTCGACTGGGCGGTAAAACTGGGACAGGCTTTTATCAGCGGCGATGCCCAACACTTCACCGAAAGCCAGTTTCTGCAAGCGCTTCACTGGATTGATGCTGGCTGAATGTAGCGTAATACTCTGGTAACTTAAGCATGGCATTTTTTAAGCTGAGCCCTCTGCCCCATCCGGCCTGTGACCCCGGCCAGAGATTACTCCGGTAATCCCCGGCCAGGCTTAAATGCTGAGCTGCAGAGTACAGTATCCGCGACGTTAGTAACGATTCGTATACTGTATTTTAACCATTAGGGACGATAATTTTGGACAACTCTTCAGGCAACCCTGCAGACAGGATTCAGACTGAGTGGCATACCTGCGGGTCTGCGCAGATCAATACGCTATTAGAGACATCCTCTCAGGGCCTCACATCTGCACAGGTAAGCGAACGCCGACAAAAGTATGGACCCAATCGCTTACCGGCCCCTCCCCGCAGAAGCACACTGATGCGTTTGATGGCGCAGTTCAATAATGTCCTCATTTACGTACTGATGCTAGCCGCGCTGGTAACCGCGGCGTTAGGCCATCATGTAGACTCAGGCGTTATCGTAGCCGTCGTACTGATTAATGCTCTGGTTGGTTTTTTTCAGGAGGGCAAGGCAGAGAAAGCGATCGATGCTGTTCGTAATATGCTTTCACAACAGGCCGTTGTCATCCGTAACGGCCACAGACAACTGGTTGCGGCAGAAGAGCTGGTACCGGGCGATATCGTCTTTATTCAGTCCGGCGACCGGGTCCCGGCTGACCTGCACCTGCATAAGCTGAAAGAACTGAACATCGATGAAGCTCTGCTGACGGGTGAATCCATACCGGTTATCAAGCAGACTGAGCCGGTAGCTGCCGAGGCGGATCTTGGCGACCGGACAAACCTTGCCTTCTCAGGCACACTGGTCAGCTTTGGCCAGGGGACTGGCACAGTCATCGCCACCGGGGCTGACACAGAGATCGGCCGGATCAGTACGCTGTTGGCTGAGGTGACAACCCTGACAACCCCCCTGACACGCCAACTGGATAGCTTTGCTCGCTGGCTGACCGGCTCGATCCTGCTGATCGCCATCGCCACCATGATGTTCGGTTATTGGATAAGAGGCTATGCGCTGGGCGACATGTTCCTCGCCGCAGTGGGCCTGGCGGTTGCCGCAATACCGGAAGGTTTACCGGCAATCATCACCATTGCCCTGGCCATCGGCGTGCAACGCATGGCTAAACGCCGCGCTATCATTCGCCGCCTGCCAGCAGTCGAAACGCTGGGCTCTGTTTCCATTATCTGTTCCGATAAAACCGGCACCCTGACCCGCAATGAGATGACGGTGACCACAGTAGTCATGGCACGCTGCAGTGCCGATATCAGTGGCGTTGGTTACAATCCTCACGGCACCTTTACCTGCCATCACCAGGATCTGAACCTGCATAACCAGACAGAACTACAGCAGCTCTGTCGGGCCAGCGTTCTGTGTAATGAAGCACAATTGATCCAGAAAGAGGGTGAATGGCTGATCGAAGGAGACCCGACCGAAGGCGCGCTGTTAGTGCTGGGTGCTAAATCGGGTATCGATCTGCGAGAGTTCCCGCTACAAATGCCCAGAGATGACCTGATTCCGTTTGAGTCAGAACATCGTTTTATGGCCACCCTGCACCATGATCATGAAGGCAACGCAGTGGTGTATATCAAAGGCGCTATCGAAGCCATCCTGCCCCGTTGCCAATGGCAACTTGAAGGCGATAACACCCGGCCTGTCGATGAGGCATTCTGGATCAGCCAGCAGGAACAGATCGCCAGTCAGGGAAAGCGGACGCTTGCTCTGGCAATGCACCACCTTCCGGAAGCGCACCGGACGCTGCATTTTGATGATATTGATAACAACCTTATTCTGCTTGGTGTGGTCGGCATTATTGATCCTCCCAGAGATGAAGCGATCGAGGCGGTTAAAAAATGCCATGACGCGGGAATCAAAGTAAAAATGATCACCGGAGATCATGTCATTACGGCCACCGCCATCGCTATGCAGATGGGAATAACCGAGTCACCCCGCGCCCTGACCGGCCATCAGATTGAGCAGATGACAGACAGTCAGCTGGGCGACGCTGTTGAAGATATCGATGTCTTCGCCCGGGCCAGCCCCGAGCATAAGCTGCGCATCGTCAAATGCCTGCAGGCCAGACAGCATGTCGTGGCGATGACCGGTGATGGTGTCAACGACGCTCCCTCACTGAAACGCGCAGATGTCGGCACGGCCATGGGTGTTAAGGGAACAGAGGCCGCAAAAGAGGCATCGGAGATGGTTCTGGCTGACGATAATTTTGCCTCTATTACCTACGCGATCGAAGAGGGACGCACCGTATTCGACAACATCACCAAATCGATCCTGTTTATTTTACCGACCAACGGCGGTGAAGCGCTGACGGTGCTGGCCGCCATCGCTCTCGGGACGATGTTACCGGTTACACCAGCCCAGATCCTCTGGGTCAATATGATCACTGCAGTCACACTGGCGCTGGCGCTGACCTTTGAGCCGACTGAACCCGGCGTCATGAAACGCCCACCCCGCAACACCCGCAATGCGATACTCTCCCCCTTTATGATCTGGCGAATTGTGTTTGTCTCTTTACTGATGGTGGGCGGAACGTTTGGTCTGTTTCTGTGGGAGCGCAGCAACGGTACCGGGATAGACACGGCAAGAACCATCGCGGTAAACACTCTGGTCGTACTGGAAGTATTCTACCTGCTCAATTCCCGTTTTCTGACCCGCTCAGTACTAAACAGGGATGGCATTCTGGGAAACCGCTATGCTTTGTATGCGATAGCGCTGGTCATGCTGTTTCAGTTGCTGTTTACCTATCTGCCAGTTATGCAGCTGTTTTTCCATACAACCCCGATAACTGCGACAGCCTGGGGAAAAATTCTGCTGGTTGGATGCATAGTCTTTATCGCCGTTGAACTGGAGAAAAAGCTGATTCACCGCTCAGATGTAGACGAATAATCAACTTATCGACCCAAAATGGGGATCTCTTTTGCTATTGCAGTGGTTAGTAGTGCATAATTGATCGTTTATTATACAGGTCAGGGGAAATTACATATGATTAAGCGTCAAACCAAATCGGAACTGCGTAAGCAATTACAGCAGCAGACTCAGGCGTTCCTGAAACAGGGAGGTCAGGTTGCTGAAGTCGCTACCGGTGCTACAGGTCTGGTCAATGGCTCTTATCGTAATGCCGGATTTATTCTTAATCCGCAACGTCAGGAACGCACTCCCCTGAACGGCGTACTGGCGCAGATTGATGCCCGCAAAGCTGAACGCACTCAGCGGGCAACAGCCGTGCAAAAAACTACCCGACAGCGCAAGAAAGTGATCTATGACGATTTTGGTGAGCCTCTGCGCATCGTGTTTGAGTAATCCCCGACAGTCCGCTCGACCCTCCCCCTGCTTGAGCATATCCCAGGTCTTCAGACCTGGTGAAGAGGCGGTGTTCCCTACACTCTATTGTTAACAGATCTGCTCTTAACAGTCCTTCGCTTAACCCCATTTCATGTAATAACAGAGTCAGATTCAGCAACATTAAATACCGACTCAAATAACAGCCAGTAAAGCTAGATTAGGAAAAGTATTGAAGCCGGTGCTAAGAAAGCCGGTTTATCGGGAATAACTGAGGATAACGCCTTTGAATGGACTGACCATAAAGTCAGGCTGTTGCGGCCTTTCAATCGTCAGGCTGAAGCCTGCTTCAACCATCGCCTTACTGAATCGCGCGTGTCTGCCCCTGCCGGGGTCAACAAGAATAACCTGTCCCTGAGGTTTACTGTGCTGACAGATAAAGCCTGCCAGCTGTTTAACATGCTCATCTTCATACAGCAGATCGCTGCCAATAATCAGATCGAACTCACCTAAAGCTGTCTCAGGATCAGCCCACCCCGTGCGCACAAAAGGCACCATAGGATCCTCATTCAGATCAGTATTGTGTCGCATAAAGCCTTCCGCCTCGGGATGGTAGTCGGTGGCGGTGATATCAGCCTGGAGATGGTTCAACAAAACACTGGTCAGACCTATACCGCATCCCACTTCAAGAATACGTTTACCTTTGACATCGGTCTGAAACAGATGATGAGCAAGCACCTCACCTGAAGGCCAGACAATACCAAACAGAGGCCAGCTGGCTGAAGAGATGCCTAACGCTTCAGCCTGACCCTCATCATCCTCAAACTCCTGATTGCTTCGCAGGCTGCGCAGATGAATATCGACATGATCAAACTCGTGGGTATCGTAACGGACGCGGACTGCCATACTGTTTCCTGACGGATTAAGTGAATAGCAGATGGCTTGATATAAGATGGGTGGGTCACAAGGAATATGCTTTTACCGACCAGATTACAGCAGATAGAGGAAAATAGCGAATTGGGCGCAAAGCATCACCGCCTCCGCTGAGTAGCTGAATAGAGTCACCCACAACGTGCAGCGCACGTTGTTCAGAACACCGGAGGTGGCCTCTTGAGTTCGGGAAACCAGAGTATCTGACCCTATTTATCGTTGCCTGTCTGTTAATTGTCATCGCGGTCGACCGGTCCACATTAGCTTTTATGCGAGGACAACCACAGGAATGTTTTCTGCATCAGAATAAAAACGAATAACAAGATGCCGATAAGAATTTTTGTCCACCAGCTAGAGAGACTACCATCAAAAATGATAAAGGTCTGAATTAAGCCCATAATCAGCACACCAATTAAAGTGCCAACGATAAAACCGCTACCGCCGGTTAACAACGCACCGCCGATCACGACAGCCGCAATCGCATCTAATTCGACACCGACAGCAGCCAGAGAATAACCCGCAGAGGTATATAAGGAAAATGTGATGCCGGACAAGCCCGCCAGAAAACCGGAAATAGCGTAGATTCTTATGGTTGTTTTGGCAACGGGAACACCCATCAGTTTAGCGGCTTGTACTTTACCGCCAAGTGCGAACACATAGGTACCAAAGCGGGTGCGATGCGCAACGATGGTCCCGATTAAAAACACCAATAACATGATGATACCGATCATCGTTAGCCGGCCGCCGCCAGGAAGTCGGAAGAACGACTCCTGCAGCAACGTGTAAAACTCATGCTTTACCGGTACTGAGTCGGTTGATAATACGAACGCCATACCTCGTGCTAAAAACATACCCGCTAACGTAACGATAAATGCGGGCATATCCAGATAATGGATTATCACCCCCATCAGCGCGCCAAACAGCGTTGTAATGACAAGAGCCAGAGCGAAAACAACCAGCGGATGCAGCGCAGTATTAGCCAGTAGAACCGCTATAAATACGCCGGTAAAGGCGATGACGGCACCGACGGACAGATCAATACCGCCAGAAAAGATAACAAACGTCATACCGACAGCGGCTATACCTAAGAAAGCATTGTCTGTGAGTAAATTTCCGATCACCCGAGTCGACAGCATTGTTGGATATTGCGAATAACATAAGGCGTAGGCGAGCAAAAAAATTATGACCGTCGCCAGCAACGGTAAATAGCGTGATCTGATCATAAAGCTTTACCTATTGTTTTTGCTAAAGCACCTTTTTGGAAAGCGGTGAATTGAGATTGAATCGCCGGAGATTGTATAACCAGTATCGCAACAATAATGGCGGCCTTAATGATCAGATTAAACTCTGGTGGATAACCGGAGAGTAAAATTCCCGTGTTGACCGATTGTATGATCATCGCGCCAAGCAAAGACCCCACTAAGGTGAACCGCCCTCCAAGCAGGGATGTCCCGCCGATAACGACCGCTAATATTGCATCCAGTTCAAGCCAGAGGCCTGCGTTGTTCGCGTCGGCACCTTTGATATCTGCTGCCGCAATAGTGCCAGCCAACGCCGCACACAGCCCCGAAACAAGATAAACCGAGATTAGCAGGACACGGGTATTAATGCCTGAAAGCATGCTGGCACGCCGGTTAATACCAATGGACTCGATTAACATACCCAGCGCAGTCCCGCGAACAATCCATAAGGTACACAGACTTACTGCTAACCATATTAGAATCGGTGTGGGTACAGACAGAACTGAACCGCTGCCGATGAAAATCAGTCCCGGATCGGTAAATGTCAGAATGGTGCCGCCGGTAATCAGCTGCGCGATGCCTCTTCCGGCCACCATCAGTATCAATGTGGTGATAATCGGTTGAATATCCAGTACTGAAACAAGTAAGCCATTCCAAAGGCCGCATAAAATACCGACAGACAGTGCCAGTGTCAGCGCTAACAGAACATGACCACCGCCATCGACCGTTGCGGCTGCGACGGCTCCACTGATAGCCATGACAGCACCCACGGATAGATCGATCCCTTTTGTCGCAATCACCAGAGTCATACCGATAGCCAGTAAAGCAACAGGTGCTCCGCGATTCAGAATATCGATGAGACTGCCATATATACGTCCGTTGGCAATTTCAATTTTAAAAAAGTCGTCAAAAACAAGACTGCTAAGAAACAATATCACAGCGAGAGTGATGAGCTGAGGAGCAAATCTGACTAAATTATCAAACCATCTGTTATTCATTCACTTAGCCTCACCCAATACCTGATTGCCGGTCTCACCAGCAATCGATTTTATTATGTTGTTTGTTGTGATCTGCTCACTACCCAGCTCTGCTACCTGCTTTCTATCACGAACAATAACCACCCGATGACTATAGGTAACAAGCTCTTCAAGTTCTGACGATATCACCAGCAGCGACATGCCTTTTTCACACAGGCCTTCTATCAGTCGGATAATCTCCGCATGAGCACCAACATCAATACCCCGTGTAGGTTCGTCCAGAATAAGAAACGACGGGTTAATTGCGAGCCAGCGCGCCAGAATGACTTTTTGTTGATTGCCCCCGGACAGTAATTGAATCTGTTTTTCACTATCAGCAGGGCGAATATCAAGTGCTTTGATATAGCGCTCGCAGAGCTCGTTTTGTTCGGCTTTTGGTAAGGGCTGGAACCAGCCTCGTTGTGCTTGCAAGGCGAGAATAAGATTCTCTCTGACCGATAGCTCGCCGATAATCCCATCATTCTTCCGGTCTTCCGGGCAAAAGGCGAATCCATTTTCAATAGCAGATCGTGGCGAGTTAAGCTGAATTTCGACACCATTAAGATGGGACGTACCTGAGTCATTGGGGGTAAGGCCAAAGAGCATTTCAGCCGTCTCAGTCCGCCCCGATCCCAGCAAACCAGCAAGACCGACAACCTCACCTTTGTTAATGGTTAAATCAAAAGGTGCAACTTTCTGAGCATGACCAAAGTTTTCGAATTTAATTAACGGAGTTGGGCTTTTTAACTCGGGTGACTGAGACACTATTTCTTCATTGAGTTCGTATCCTAACATCATATTCACGAGCTCAAGGCGATCCATATCCTTAGTTGTTTTGCTACCGATAAGCTCGCCATTTCTCAGGATCGTAACCATGTCACTGATCTCGAAAACCTGGTCCAGAAAATGGGAGATGAAAATTATACCTACGCCCTGATCTTTCAGCCGACGTAAGATATCGAATAACATTTGTACTTCGCGTGTATCGAGGCTTGCGGTGGGTTCGTCTAAAATCAGCACTTTTGCTGAAAGATCCACTGCCCTTGCGATCGCAATAATTTGTTGCAGTGCGACTGAGTAGGTAGAGAGTGGCTGCGCCACATCAATTAAAACCCCATATTGACTAAGAATTTCGCGTGCACTTTGGTTTAATTTTTTCACTGAGATTAAGCCAAAGCTGGTCGGTTCCCGTCCCATTAGCATATTTTGTGCAACGGACAAGTTACCGAGTAAGTTCACTTCCTGGTAAACCGTGCCAATACCGAGTGTTTGAGCATCCAGTGTATCACGGGGGTTAATTTTGCTACCCTCAAGAAACACTTCCCCCCCATCCCGCTGATAAGCCCCTGTCAGGCACTTTATCAGAGTTGATTTACCTGCGCCGTTCTCGCCCAGTAATGCATGAATTTCGCCCGGTTGCAGGGTGAAATTGACTTGATTTAAAGCAACGACACCAGGGAATACCTTGTCGATATTTCTGGCGGTTAAAAGCGGAGAATTTGACTGCATGCTGCCTCTTTAATTACATTCCGGCCACAGCACCTGAACAATCAAGCACGGTGAAATAACGTTGTAATTAGCCCGGATGTAATTGCATCCGGGCTAGAGACTCCCATCAATTCAGACAACGGTCCACATTGCGTTACTTCATGATGGAAGAAAAGTGATTGGGCCAGGTTGTCTTAATAGCCCAAATCTTTTTTCTCATTGTAGATAGCAGCTGCGTCATCAGACTGAGTATAGAGACGCGATTCTGTTTGGATCCATTTTGCAGGCTTAGTCCCCTTATTAAGGTAAGCATCGATAGCTTCAAAGGCGGGACCCGCCATATTGGGGGTTAACTCGACAGTGGCATTCGCTTCACCAGCGGCCATGGCAGTGAAAATATCCGGGACAGCATCAATAGAAACCACCAGAATGTCAGTCCCGGGCTTTAAACCGGCTTCTTTAATCGCCTGAATCGCACCGACAGCCATATCGTCATTATGTGCATAGAGAGCACAAATATCTTTGCCTCCGTTCTCCGCTTTTAAGAAGCTTTCCATGACTTCCTTGCCCTTAGTCCGCGTAAAGTCACCCGTTTGACTGCGTGCGATAGACAGATTAGCCGCGCCGGAAATGCCCTCTTCAAAGCCTTTTTTACGATCATTGGCAGGAGAAGATCCAGTGGTGCCCTGAAGTTCAACTATCTTACACTCTTTACCTCCCACCGCACCGGTCAGCCACTTCCCTGCAACACGCCCTTCATGCACCAAATCAGAAGTGACTGCGGTGAGATAAAGATCGTCAGAGGCATCAATGGTGCGATCCAATAAAACAACCGGAATATTGGCCTCTTTTGCCTCCTTTAAAACCGAATCCCAGCCGGTAGCAACGACAGGGGCAAGCAAAATAGCGTCAACGCCCTGAGCAATAAATGAACGGAGCGCTTTTATTTGGTTTTCTTGCTTTTGTTGCGCATCGGCAAACTTAAGGGTGATACCTCTTGCCTTCGCTTGCTGTTGGGTAATTGTCGTTTCAGCAGCGCGCCATCCGGATTCAGAGCCGATTTGAGAGAAGCCGATTGTCGTAGCGAATGCCGGCATCGCTAAACCAGATGCCAGCACAACTGTTGCGACAACACTAACCAAAGTACGTTTTTTATTTTTCATTATCAAACACCTAGGGAGTATTTATATGATCTGTTTTTATTCGAACGCTGATTTTGTATCAGCTGAGTTACAGCACTTTTAATTACTATTTGATAATGATGCTAGCGGGCATACCAATCAAATAATAATAAAAACATAAGACATACCTTAATTGGTATGATAATAAGCGAACGCTGCTTAGATAAATGACAACAAATAAATGATGGCAAAAAAATTATTACCCTTTATCGAGGTAAGCTTCGAATAAGTCCATGATATTCTCTACAGACAGCCAAACAGTCTGCTGTGCGCAAGAACGGTATAGCGGGATGCCTGACTGTAAATCCGCATATATTTCCAGAATCGACCTGATCTGAACTGATGCAATCAGGCAACCGGTGATGGTTAAAGAGGAAGCAAAAAAAAAGGTTTCATCTGACGGACGCTGCAGGCTCTGAAGGCATTCACTGTTTATCTATCTAGAGATGTTTAAACTATGCTACACCGTACGTCCAGCCTAGTTTCATATATAGTACATGATGTACTCGGGTATCGATAACTCATTCATTGCCAGATGACTGGTGTTTAAGGAAGATAAAGCTCTCATGAATAAAACCCATACTGAGACTTATCCAAACATAGATCCCGCTCTATTAACAACGTCACCAAGTAAATGTTCACTATATGGGAAAGAAGATAAAAGATTATTACCATCAAATGCTACTGGGTCATCAGGAGCTCTGTACTCTTTCAGTCGCGCTTCATCCCAATCAGGTAGTCCAGAGAGGTCTACTCCATCTGATACACGCTTGACACCAACACCGGAATAATAATCCTCAAATTTCATATCATCCCCCGAAAGACTTCTCCCTGGAAAAACAACTCTTCTTGCAGGAATCCCATAGGCTCGGGCAATAATCAATCCATGTAAAGAAGATGAAAAAACATAAGAGCATTCGCACAAGTCATCGACAAATTTTCTGAAGTCCGCTTTTGACGCTCGCTTCACACTCAAATTTAAATAATCACCGTTCTTAATCTGATTCTCGTGAATATAATGGGGAATAACACCAATACGACCTGTACTTTTTTTAAGTCGAGGAAAAATCAGCGGCATAAACAGTGCCGGGTCTCCATATATAGCGGGGCATGAGCCATTTGCTCTATTTACCATCGTTCGGCTTAAAGGCCCCCTGACTGCACAATATTCAGACTTTGAGTTGACCTGTGAATCCTTTGAAATAAACCCACTACCCCAGATCACAGAATTATCTCTGGCTTTCTGAGCCGTAGAGCCGATAGCCAACATAACACCGGGATGATTTAAACCCACTTTTATAGGAGGAATACCTGTTAATCCATCTATCAGCCATGGATTCAAGCTATCTCCAAGATTTCCCGGGTAAGGGGAATCAGACCACCAAAGAGGAATTCTGCTTTCCTCTGATATATCACGTTCAACTAAATTCTGGAGTTCAAGTATAACCTTTTTAGCCTTGGCTACATCTCTTACATTTTCATACCTGGATCCCAAACCAGAAAAAATCAATTTTTCTAATAGCAAATAATCTTTAATATTGATAGCTTGAGAAATACCATCCAGTAACTGACGACGTTTTATTTTCGAATATTTATAATTCAACAACTCAAATAGACCGGACATCACTTACCATACTTAATCAATTAAAAATTAAGGTAAAACTTCTTTACCAATGAATATAAAAATGGTAGCGCCATGACTTTTGACGACAGTGAAAACCTATACCCCATTTCTTTCGCATACTGCTTAACCTCCTTAACCAGAGGATCTTTACTACGTATAACATGGGCATGATAAGCGAATTTTAATTTCTTATACTCGTTCAAATCAAATACTTTATCATATTTAGTCATATCGCCTGAAATTTCCAGAATTGCTAATGTCCTCATACATTTCCAGCATTTACCACAATTTGTATAACTGCTGTTACTTCTTGCTTTAATACACACATCAAGATAGTCATGTGTTTGATCTAGACTGGCAATTTTAAGTACTTTTTCTACCCGGCTATACTCACTTCCTTCAGATGACAACCTGAAATCATTTGAACATAACAGCGATAAAAAAACGGGATCTGCACGTGACATGTCTCCAGTCCTGCCTATGACCAAATCTGAATACATATAGCTTGATGCATAGTAAAAATTTTCGATCTTATTTTTTATAAGAAATGCAACAGAAGCATTTCTTATTGTATTCGTTTGTTGAAATCCAATACCTTTGGAATAAAAAAAGCTCAAATTAGAATCAACTTTTACAAAAGGAATACCCATTGCTTTTACAGCAGGAGCTAATCTATTATATCTACGTTCAAATAATTCACTATCAGCTTTCCCATGAGAACCTACATTATTAAAAAGAAGATAATTTATTTTATTATCAGAAGTTCTATCCGCCATAAAAAAGTCAGACAAAAGACAATATGAATCGACCCCTCCAGAGAAACCAGCGGCAGCCCCACCACGGGATTCTCTTATATAAGCGCCATCAGAATATTCATCATCACAACTAATTTTTATTTTTTTCAGGCCCGGTATCAAATCGATTAGTAACGTTTGAACTGTTTTATTCAACCTTACTACTAAGCTGGAGTTTACCCTTCCTTCTACCCTTATATCGTGTCCTCCTTTCATTGCAGGAATAAGTAAACCAATAAGCGGAGCTTCACATGTATTGGATAATAATTCAGCATAGCATTCGTCAACACTAAACCAGAGAGAGTCAGTTTTATCCAACCAATTTACATCAACAGAATACAGACACTGTCCATCGACAGAGGTGACCTGAGGCTTACCGATAACAAGCATAATAGAATCCTGATCCCTAAACAGTAAAACCCACTCGAATATACCCTTATCCATGGCATACCGTTGCAATATACACGGAGTGTAACAAAAGATGATACAGACAATAAACGGAAAATATGTACAAAAAAAAACGCACCTGAAAAACCGTCTTTTCAAGTGCGCTTATTAAAAAAATGTAGTAAAAAGATCAGCCTTGCTGCTCTGCTACCTTATCGCAGATATAGCTGCCAATGGGAATTGCAGAGGTGGCCGCAGGCGATGGCGCATTACAGACATGCAGTGACCTCGGGCTTTCAGCAAACAGGAAGTCATGTACCAGTGAACCGTCATTCATCACTGCCTGAGCACGGATACCGGCAGGATAATGTTGCAGGTCTTCCACTTTGAGTCTGGGGCAATACTTCTGTACTAGTTTAAGATAACCGGGTTTCCACAGGGAGTTTTTGGTTTCCACAATACCGGTGCCGATATGCGCCTTTAGCACGCGCCAGAAGCCCGGGAAAGTCACCATATCCCAGATATCCCTCAGGCTGATATTGATCTTGCCATAGCCTTCGCGCTTCCAGCCCTGCACGGCATTTGGTCCAACAGTCACTGATCCGTCGATCATGCGGGTCAGGTGAACACCGAGGAATGGCAGATCGGGATCGGGAATCGGATAGATCAGGTGGTTAACGATCGTGTTATATTTTTCCGGTAGTTTATAATACTCTCCCCGGAACGGGATGATCTGGAAGTCGGTTTTAATCCCCAGCATTTTCGTGGTGCGATCCGCCATCAGACCGGAACAGGTAATCAGAAACCGGCCGTTAAAGCTTACCGGCTGACCATTGTGAAGCGCATCCACGGTCACTTCATCTGCGCTTTCCTTCAGGCCAACCACTTTATGGTTAAGACGGGCATCACCACCCTGCTCGACAAAGCGTTCCGCCATTTTGGTGGTCACCTGCTGATAGTTCACGATCGCCGTGTCTTTCACCAGAATTGCGCCCACACCCACAATATTCGGCTCGCGGGATTTCAATTGATCGGCATCCAGCAACTCAACATCGATTCCGTTGTCATGACAGCGTTTATACAGCGCCTGCATCCGCTCAGCTTCCAGTGCATTGGTCGCCACCAGCAGCTTACCGCACTGGTTGTACGGCACATCGTTGTCGTCACAAAACTTCATCGTCGCGGCAACACCCGCCTTACAAAACTGTGCTTTCAGACTACCGGGAGCATAATAAACACCCGCATGGATCACGCCACTGTTATGGCCCGTCTGATGTTTCGAGTAAACGGACTCTTTCTCCAGCAGCAGAATTTTAGCATCCGGATAACGCTGTTGTAATTGCCAGCCGGTAGACATACCGACGATACCGCCGCCAATGATGATGTAATCGTATGTCATTAATCTTCACCCTGTTTCAACATAGACATGACAGAACCGGATTAAATGTCAGTTCTGTAGAAAAAAACGGCGGAGCCGGTGAAACGACTCCGCCGTAGTATATCTGCGACCTGTTACTTGGTGAAGTGTCCACGCTGACGCAGCAGTTCACGGCTTAGCTGTGGATGGGCAACAAATTTGTCCCGACCGTGCAACCAGCAATGGTTCTGTACCACCAGCATAGTGCCCACAGGCAGACGAACACCGAAGAAGTTTTCATCTTCCTCCAGCGACTTACCCATCTCGTAGAGATAGAGGCCTTCGGCCATATTCTGAGGTTCAGCAAACTGATCGATGAACAGCATGTGGGGTTTCCCGTTCTTATCCTCTTCAAAGAAGATCGGGTGTTCAATTTTTGTTTCTACATTTTTAGACTTCGGCGCACCCCAGACAATGTTTTTCTTGGCCAGTGGATGACGATAGAACTTGTCCAGATCGGCCCAGTCATCAACGTGCAACAGTAGTGAATCACCGCCCTCCATATGGGCCTCACCCAGTTTCTGCATCAGAACAAAATCGGTACGCTCATTGACGTAAGTACCATCGTTATGCAGTTCCATGCGCCGATGCGCCTGACGCAGATAGCTGTCAGAATTGTCTTCATTGAGTACGGTAAATCGTGCGTAGTACTTGCCGTACATCGCATCATGATTTGGCAGACCAATCATATGGGATACTGCCGTTGACAGTTTAATATCGAACTCAGTGCGCAGCTCACCCGCTTCGATATCAGGCTGCCCCTCATACTGAAGCAGGAAAGCGCCGGTATTACGGTCCTGCATGGTTGCATTGAGAAACTTGCCCAGAGTGTAATTGCTGATTGCGTCAAGCTTATCAGCCACCGCATAGCGCAGGAACGGCTTGTATTCCAGCGCCTGTACCGGCCACTCTCTCATCGACTCATCAAACGCAGCGACGGTCTCTGCAGTCAGAGTAACAACCTGAAGCCGTTTATTTGCAGCATAGGGGGCAACAGAAAAACCCTGTGGTTGAGTTGTTTCAACTTCACGCAATAAAGCAGTCATCTTTATCTCTCCAATACAGTATTCATATCGCTTATCAAAGGCTCAATAGATTCATCGCTGAATGCCGGAGCATTGGTAAGGCATTTTCAATTTTTTTGTTTTCCTGGCAGATCTTTCAACTTTAAGTTGATCTGGATCACGACCAGCATCGACGCAATGCAATAATGTCGACATTTATCATTAACGTCAACAATATTTTTTAGTGTTTGCCTTAACTATTCAATGTCGATAAATTAAACTGACTCAGACAGAGCGGATATTTTTTTCAATAAGCCCTTTAAAAACATACAAATAGATCTTACTAGCCATGACAGCAACCAGACTTACGATAGATACCCGAGGCGATAACTCTGCCCTGAAAGTGGTAGGTGATCTGAAACAGGATATCCTTAGCGGTTATTTCAAGCCGGGCGAAAAACTCAAAATGAGCCGCCTGAAAGAGCGTTATCAGGTCGGTGTCAGCCCGCTTAGAGAGGCCCTTTCTCAGTTACTGATCGAACAACTGGTGGTGGTAGAAAACCAGCGGGGCTTCAAGGTTCACCCGGTTTCACGGGAGGAGATGCGGGATATCTATGCAACCCGGGCAGAGATCGAAGCCCTTTGTATCGGGCTGGCAGTGGAGAAAGGTGACGATGAGTGGGAAGCGGGAATCCTGGCGGCGGCTCACACCATGCACAAGTTCGGTGATATGGTCGATAAAGACCCTCAGGAGTGGGAACGTCGCCATCAGGCGTTTCATACCGCAATCGCCCGTGGCTGTAACTCACCTACCCTGCTGCAGGTACGTCGCTCACTGTATGAAAAAGCCTCCCGCTACCGCAACCTCTGGCTGAAGAAAAACATGGCCAACAGTGACGTATTTGATGCCAACCAGAAAGAGCATCAACAGCTTATCGATGCGCTGCTGGCAGGTGAAGGTGACACAGCCCGGGAGCTGATCAGACAACACCTGCTCAGCCCCAGCCGAGCCCTGGAACAGACCCCGGGGCTGGAAGAACTGGCAGACTAGATTTATACAAACCGGGGTTCTCTGTGCATCAACTGAACGGAGCGACTCCGATTAACCATTGATGACCCCAGACAACGGTAGCGCCATAGAGTGCTAAACCAACGATTACCAGAATCACATCGTTGTAGGCAGAAGCCGGAGCACCCGGTAGTGGCCGTTGTTCACGTCTTTTCATGGAGATACGGTCGACCACAGCCCAGGCGAGGAAGCTGCCAAACAGAACCAGATCCCCCAGCGTACCATTCACCAGCAGGTGAGACACGGCCCAGAGTTTTACGGCAATCAGCTGAGGATGAACGGTCACCCGCTTGATTCGTCCCGGAAAATAGGGTGCCAGAAACAGTATAAATACCGGCAGCAACAAAAGCGCAGCCAGGTGACGCATCCAAACAGGCGTTACATAAACAATATACGGATCAAGCCGGTACTGCGCATAGCCCCGGGCAATCAGCCACAAACCGGCCAGAGAGATAATCGCATAAAACAGTTTCCATCCCATCTCACTGAAGGCGGCTGCCCGGTTACGCAATGGCAGCGCAACAATCGCGACACTGTGTATCCCCAGAAAAAGTATTAATCCCAAAACTAAAATCAGCATAGAAAATTCCCTTCATTATGATGTTGCAGATAAACACAACATTGTTACATATAACTAACGTTTATAGTTCTGGATCTTAACAAAGCAAAGCAAAACGACCTCAATGTCATCTGCCGGTCATATTAAAGTCATCCGGCAGACATAAACAGAGTCTAATCTTCTTCTCAGAAAATGATTCCACTCACTTCCGTTTTTAGGAAACCAAGCATGAACAAAGATCTTCTGCAGGCCGACTCAGCTTTGCACACCGAACAGGACTCCGATTTCAGCAAAATTATCGATGCAGGTTTAAGCCGTCGCCGTTTCATGCAGGGCGGCGCTACCGCAATGGGCTTGTTTCTGGCTGCGAATCCACTGACTAAAGCGGTCGCTGCAACCACTCATCCTGAAAGCAAGCTGCTGGGCTTCAACAAAATTCCCGCCAGCACTGCGGATACTTTCGTGGTTCCAGAGGGTTATGTTGCCAAGCCGCTGATCTCCTGGGGAGACCCTATTCTTAAGGGTGCGCCAGCCTTTGACGAAAGCGGCAACCAGCCTGCCAGCGCTCAGGCAGGACAGTTTGGTGATAATACTGACGGCATGTCCTTCTTCCCTCTGTCAGAGGACCGCGCTCTACTGGCCGTCAACAATGAATACACCAACTATAAACTACTGTTTGCCCACAGAGGCGAGGCAATAACGGCTGATGATGTTAAAAAAGCACAGGCAGCACACGGTGTATCTGTATTCGAAATCAAACGTACTGCCAATGGCTGGGAATACAGCAAGGAATCTGAATACAACCGCCGTATTACCGCTAACACTGAAATGATGCTGACCGGCCCTGCTGCTGGCCATGATCTGATGAAGACCAGTGCAGATGCTGCCGGCAAAAAAGTCCTGGGTACCTTCAACAACTGTGCAAACGGTCAAACCCCGTGGGGCACCTACCTGACCTGTGAAGAGAACTTTAACGGTTACTTCGCTAAGCCCGGTGCTGAACTGAATGGCCACGAGAAACGTTACGGCATTAAAGATGACAGCAAGTACAAGTGGTATAAATTCGACAGCCGCTTCGATATCACTCAAGAGCCAAATGAGCCACATCGTCACGGCTGGGTTGTTGAGATCGATCCGATGGATCCAACCTCCACTCCGCTTAAGCGTACCGCTCTGGGCCGTTTCAAGCATGAAAACGCCGCGGTAATCGTTGCTGATAACGGCCATGTAGTGGTTTATCTGGGTGATGACGAGCGCGGTGAACACCTGTACAAGTTTGTTTCTAAGCACAAATACAATGCTGCGGATAAAGCGTCTAATCGTAATCTGCTGGAAGAAGGCACCCTGTATGTGTCCCGTTTCACCGCTAAAAAGGGTGACGTTAAGGGCAAGGGCGAGTGGATTGAGTTGACTCACGGCAAAAACGGCCTGACCAAAGAGAACGGTTTTAACAGCCAGGCTGAAATCCTGATCTATGCCCGAGAAGCCGCTACCGTTGTTGGCGCTACCACTATGGACCGTCCGGAGTGGGTTGCCGTACACCCGAAAACCAAAACAGTGTGCTGTACACTGACCAATAACAAGAACCGTGGCAAGAAAGAAAACCAGCCTGTTGGTGGCCCTAATCCACGTGCTGACAACAAGTACGGCCAGATCGTTCGCTGGACTGAAACCAATGGTGACAATACTGCTGCCACCTTTAAGTGGGATCTGTTTCTGGTCGCCGGTAACCCAACCGTACACAAGGACTTCTACGCGGGTTCTGCTAACATCAATGACGAAAACATGTTCAACAGCCCGGATGGACTTGGCTTTGACAACGATGGTCGTCTGTGGATTCTGACCGACGGCAAGTACTCAAATGAGGGAGACTTCGCGGGGATGGGCAACAACCAGATGCTCTGTGCAGACCCCAAAACCGGAGAAGTCCGTCGTTTTGCGACCGGCCCGATCGCCTGCGAGATCACCGGACTGGCATTCTCACCCGATCAGCGTACGGCGTTTGTCGGTGTCCAGCATCCAGGCGAAGATGATAAACCATCTCACTTCCCGGCGGGTGGAAATAGCAAGCCTCGCTCAACCATTATGGTTATTCAGCGCACAGATGGCGGCATCATCGGCGCCTGAACTCCAAATTCAATAAGATAGCAAAGCCTCCATTTGGAGGCTTTTTTAGCTCTGCTATTTCAGCAACACAGGAACAGATTCCGTGTATTGCCCTCCGGCGCACATTAGCCCAATAGCTCCCAGATGCTTCACTTAAATATCTCCACCTTTCAAGCAATCGCCCCCCTAAGGTCACTGTTGCCGGTGCTGAACCTCTGTTAAGATGAGCGCACTTTTATGGATAAAACAATATAACTCTTTCACAAAAAACAGTTTTTTAAAGTCGGTCAGTTCAAAACGGCCGCCGACACTTGAATAGAGTTATATTCAGAAAACGCAGCACAAGGCATTTTAACGACAATGTTATACCTCCTGCTTCTCTTCACGCTTCTGATGTCAGCCGAGATGCTGATCATGCAAACACTGCAGAAGCTTGAAATCGCAACCAGCTTCTTCTGGCTGGAAGTATTCCTTGACGCGGTCATCATTGCATCCTTCACGGTAATCCTCGTACGCTATCTGGTTAAGACGGACAGGCTTCAAATACGCCAGGACCTGAATGTTGAGTCGATGCTGCTGCGAACCGGGCTGATCGCGATGGGCGTTGAATCCATGCTGATGCTGACATTTCCTCTCATCAGCCTTTCACCAAGCACACTGACTACCATGGTGTCAGATGCCCTGTTTTATTCGCTCATCACCACGCTGCTTATACATTATCTACTATTGAAACCGACCAATCCGGTACTCCTTAACAAACCTTCGCTGATCGACAGGATTCTGGCACTGCGCGGTTTTCTCCTGTTTCTTTACCTCGCCTCACTGAGTCTTTTTCTGTTGTTACTGCTCAATGTTTATCAGCAACAACAACTCAACTATACAACTCAGGCAGTGGCGGCTGAGCAGCCACAACTCGCCCGGATAAGGAATAGCCTCAACGATCAGATATCCAAAGCGGCACTGGATACTCTGATCCTGGCACGACAGGAAAATCTTCAGGCGCTGTTTAACGGAGATTCTGCTGCGCATTCACGGCTGGCCAAAGACTATCTTAGCCTGGCATCAGTCAAACCGGTCTACGAACAGATCCGCTTCATCGATAAACGGGGCATAGAGCAGATCAGAGTTGATCAGGGCAGCCTCGAACCTGTCGTCATCGGCGCTGAAAACCTTCAGGATAAACATAACCGCTACTACTTCACCGACTCTTTCAAGCTCTCATCCGGGCAGGTTTACATCTCCCCCATGGACCTCAATATTGAAAAGGGTCATATTGAGCTACCTTTTAAACCGATTGTGCGCACCGCATCACCGGTTTTCGACCAGCAGGGCAACAAACGAGGGGTCATTATCATCAATTTGAATGCATCTGCCCTATTCACTCAGTTAAAAGGGGATGCTCAAAATACCGCAGGCGAACTTATGCTGCTTAACGAGAATGGCTACTGGATGTTCGGACGAGAGCGTGATGCCGCCTGGGCCTTTATGTTTCCGGAATATAAGGACAGAACCATTGAAAAATACTACCCCGGTATCTGGCAGAAGATTGCTGGCAATGACCAGGGAGCCTTTCTCTCGCCTTATGGATATTTTATATTTGATACCGTTGCAGCCGGACGGACCTCAGCCGCAAGCCCTGAGTTGAAGAAGCAAGCGGCAGAGATGCACTGGCCCGAGTGGAAACTGATATCGCTGGCAAGTCCACAAAACCTATCAATCCCTTACAGCAACATTCTGCCCCATCTGATAATGTTTTTTTTCCTGACTGTCATTGTTACCGGAACAGGTACAGTCATGTATTTCAGAATCCAGCAAAAAAATCTTATCGCTCAGCAACAGATTGAACACCTTGCCCACCACGATATGCTAACCGGGCTTAACAACCGTAACATCTTTATTCAGATGCTTGAGTTACAACTGGCCCAATCCAGACGCAGCAAAGAGCCGTTAGCACTCCTCTATATGGATCTTGATAACTTCAAACCGATCAATGACCAGCATGGGCATGAGGCGGGAGACTATGTATTAAAGCAGTTTGCGGCCCGACTCAAACAAATACTGCGTGAGAGCGACACCCTGGCGCGACTGGGTGGCGACGAGTTTGCAGCGATACTTCCCTCCTATGGCAACAAACGGCAACTTGAGATTATCGCCCGTCGAATTATCGACGCAACTGAAAAGCCGGTTTCCTACCGTGACCAGCAACTTCAGATAGGCATCAGCATCGGTATTGCCATACACTTTCAGGGCCTGCCGCTTGAATCACTTCTGCATGAAGCCGATCAGGCAATGTACGAAGCAAAGCGCGCACAAAAGAATAGCTACTGTTTTGCCGCAGAACCTCAGGAGCAGCAACTCGCTTAAACAGCGCGACAGAATGCCCTGTCATCTCCCTGCTGAAAAGAACCCCACTTATTTCTTTTGGTTATCATAAAAATAGTGCTTATAACTAAAACTTTATATTTATGCTGAATCAATATTAGATCCTGGCTGATGAACAGGTATAATTCACGCCACTAAACAGAGTGGTATCCCTATCAGGAACCCTCCTTATCATTACTTCAGCCTGAAATCCAAAAGACTGACAGGCTTTTTATTGCTGATTCTGCTAATCCGCAGGATATAGTTGACAACCAGTTCCGATAATTTAGGCCTGTCAGTACTGAGATTCAGTCTGAGGCTATCTTCCCTGTTCTGACTGACACTTCAGCATAATACTTTCTGCATCCCGGGAGTCCGAAATGAGAGCTAACCCGCTCGCACTTTTACCTTTATTACTGTTTCTCGCCCTGTTTATCGGCAGCGGTGTTTATTATCAGTCAGCCAATATTGATTATGCCTTCTACCAGATCTCTGCACCGGTAGCGATCCTGCCGGCCGTGGTGCTGGCCCTGCTGCTGGATAAGGGCAAACTGAACCAACGCCTGGAGACCTTTATTCAGGGGGTGGGTGACAGCAACATCATCACCATGTGTCTGATCTATCTACTGGCCGGAGCCTTTGCCAGCGTCGCCAAAGCGGTTGGTGGTGTCGATGCCACGGTCAACTTTGGACTGAGTATCATACCGGCCGAACTGGTGCTACCGGGGCTGTTTGTCATTACCGCGTTTATCGCCACCGCGATGGGCACCTCAATGGGCACTATCGCGGCAATGGCCCCTATTGCGCTGGGCCTGACAGAGGTCAGCGACCTGTCACTGCCGCTCTGCATCGGCGCGGTAGTCGGCGGAGCAATGTTTGGCGATAACCTTTCCATTATCTCTGATACCACCATTGCCTCGACCCGTTCTCAGGGCTGTGAGATGCGCGACAAATTCCGCATGAACTTCAAAATCGCCCTGCCGGCGGCACTGATCACTCTGCTCTGGCTCTACCTGCAGGGAGCCGATGCCCGGATCACTCAAAGCAGCGATTATGAACTGATCAAAGTACTGCCCTACCTTGCAGTACTGGTGATGGCACTCAGTGGACTGAATGTCTTTCTGGTACTGTTCAGCGGCATCTTACTGGCTGGCATTATCGGCCTCACCGGGCTTGAGGGCTATTCCATCGCCCAGTATTCCAAGGATATCTATGCCGGCTATACCGGCATGCAGGAAATTATGATTCTGTCGATGCTGATCGGGGGGCTGGGAGCCCTGATGAAAGCTCAGGGCGGGCTGGAGTTTCTTGCCCGCCAGATTGAGCGTTTAACCTCAAAAGGTGATAACCCGGAAGCCAGTCCCCGGGCGGGCGAAGCCGCCATCAGTACAGCCGTCGCCCTGACCAATGTCTGCACCGCAAATAACACTGTCGCCATCATCATCTGCGGCGGCCTGGCAAAAGATATTGCCGCGCGCCAGAACGTCGATCCGCGCCGCAGCGCCTGCCTGCTGGATATATTCTCCTGTGTAGTACAGGGACTGCTGCCTTATGGCGCACAGGTGCTGTTAGCAGGCTTCATCGCCGGCCTTTCGCCCCTGGTGGTCATCGGCAATATCCATTACAGCTGGTTGCTGGGGGTTATTGCGCTCGCGACAATAGTCTTCGGCGCAAGAAAGCATAAGATTCGCACCGAAGCGGTTATCGGATAACGTTAATCTCCGGACGCGTCTTTGCGCTTATCAGACCGGGGGAGCTTCGCTCCCCTTTTCTGCAATACCGGCCAGCGTATAAACGGGAACGCATAGCCCCCCTCAGGCGTTTAACGCCCCGATATCTACTGACAGCTGACTAAGCCACCTCTGCGGTCTTCCCCGAAAACCCAGCAACTTCCTCTCCAGGCCCCGGCTTTTCCGGCACCATTCTGGCAAGCACCAGAGACACCCCGCCCAGCGCGGCACCGGTGAGGAATACAGCAGCCGGTGAGATAATCCACAACACCCCATAGGCAGCAGGTAATGCCACTGCAGCGATATGGTTGATCGTAAAGGAAACGCCTGCGGTGGAAGCCAGATCTTTAGGATCAGCAATTTTCTGCAGATAGGTTTTCTGCGCTATTGCCATTGAGAACAGCAGATGATCGGCAATATACAGACCCACGGCAATCCAGGGATCTGACACCACGGCATAGGCGGTGAAGACGATAATCAGACCGATATATTCGATAGTGAGGGTTTTACGTTCGCCCCAGTAACCAATTAACCGGCCAATACGGGGCGCACAAAACATATTCAACGCCCCATTCACCAGAAACATGATAGAGATTTCGCCTGCCGTAAAACCAAACTTCTCTACCATCAGAAAGCTGGCAAACACCATAAAGATCTGTCGCCGTGCGCCGCCCATAAACACCAGCGCATAATAAAGCCAGTAACGCTTTCGCAGCAGCAGTTTTTTATGCTGCTCTACCTGTCCCTGCATACGGGGAAATGCCAGCCAGCAAAACAGTGTTATGGCTACGGTCACCCCGCCACCCAGCAGATAGACTGTTTGCATCGATAAGCCGGAAATTTCCAGCGCCAGCCACACCAGGGCAAACGCCACCAGACTGGCAAACGAGCCAATAGCCACCATCTGCCCTAATCGATGCGGCGCTTCCTCTTTGCTGAACAGCTGCAGTGACAGTGACTGATTCATCGTTTCGTAATAGTGAAACCCCATCGACATCAGTACAGTCGTGCAGTAAAGGCCGACCTCATTAGGGAAAAAACCGGTCAGGGCGGTTCCCAACCCCAGCAACAGCATAGACACCAGCGCCAGCGTTTGCTCGCGCATCAATACCAGCAGCAAGACCGCGCCGAAAGAGAGAAAGCCGGGGATCTCGCGTAATGATTGCAGGATACCGATCTCAACCCCGGTAAAGGCAGCCTTCTCAATGGCAAAGTTATTCAGCAGTGCCATCCACACCCCCATCGACAAGGGCATCGCTCCAGCCAGCAGAAACAGAAACATCTCGGGACGACGGATAAAGTTCAACACGGTTACTCCAGCAGGATCGTAAAAAAGCGACGGAGTCTTAATACCCGACTCAATTACTCAATTAAATGTCAGACTACTTTAAAAAAGATCCAAACTGTCGTATACAATAAAGCATGCCAACTTATATCGAGAAACAGACAGAACTGCCTGAAGTGCCTAAACACTGGGTTACCCTCAATGGCAAACCGGTAAACCGGCTGGAGCATGTCCCCCGTCAGGTGGTGATTCGCAAAGCCGACCATGAAGCGGGATTTTACTCACCGTTTCACAGCCACGGCTGGGGACAGCTGCTATTTATCGCCGACGGGCTGATTCAGGTTTCGGCTAAAGATGTCGGCTATTGGGTGGTGCCGCCACAACGGGCGGTATGGATACCCGCCTTTATTGAACATGATGCCCGTACTATTCACCCGGTACAGATGCGTAATGTCTATATCGCACCTCAGGCGTCCAGCGCCCTGCCCCATCACTGTCAGGTGATCCATGTCACTCCGCTGTTGCGTGAGCTGATTCTGGAGATGGTCTCCTTTGATACCCTCTATGATGAACAAGGCCCTCAGGGACGCATGGTGCAGGTGTTTCTCGATCAACTGAAAGCGACACCGGAAGCACCGCTGCACCTGCCCCACCCCAGCAGCAAAGCACTGATTGAGATCGCTCACAGACTGCGGGATGATCCCGCCGACCCGCGCTCAATGGAAGACTGGGCAGCAGAACTGGGCACCAGCGCCCGCTCCCTGGCCCGTCACTTTCGTCAGGAAACCGGCATGACCTTTGGCCAGTGGCGCCAGCAGGCCCGTCTGCTGGCAGCACTGACCCGCATCGCTCAGGGGGATGCAGTTGCTAACGTTGCTCAGGATCTGGGCTATAGCAGTCAGAGCGCCTTTATCACGATGTTCCGCAAAGCGCTGGGAAAAACACCGGGGAGGTATTTTGAGCTTTAAGAGCCGCGGCTAGAACGTCGCTTCGCGACTTCCCAGACATGACTTCGTCACTTGCTAGTTTCTAGTTGCTAGATGTAGATTTCAGATACGTTGTTCACAAGTAACCGGCTTATAGGTGGTTGCTTGTTTAAACTACCATGTGGTCTGACAAGGTTATACCACTTCAGATAACAGGATAGTTTCGCATTTCGCTGAGCAGAATTGTTATACAGTTTACCGTAAGACCACTCCCGAATCAGCGTCTGTATAAAACGTTCCGCTTTACCGTTTGTCTGAGGGCGATAGGGGCGCGTATTCATGGGGCGTGCACCGATCGTTTTGACGGCATTTCTAAAGGCTCTGCTGGTGTAGCACTTACCATTATCCGTCAGCACCCGTTTTACCTTCACGTCCATTGCTTTCAGTATTTTGAGGGTGTTTTCAAAGAACCTGACAGCATCCTTAGCAGATTGCCTTGGGTGAACTTCTGCATGGCTCCATCGAGTATAATCATCGATACAGATATGCACGTATTCCCAGCCAGCACCTTTGGTCATCACTTTACGGACGCCTGTCTTGCGGTGGCCTGGCTGACTGAAACGTGCGACACGCTTGATATCGAAGTGAATTAGCCCTCCTGGCTCATCGTATTCATAACGACGGACTGGCTCTGTCTTTTTCAGCAGGTGACCACACATGCGATGGGCAACAACACAGACAGTCGACAGCGGCATCTTGAGTGTGGCAGCAATATCTGTTTGTGACCAGCCACCCAGGGCCAGCGCTTTTATCGCTTGCTCTTGCCAATAAAGCGTTCGCGATGCGATGCGTTTAGGTCGACTTTTGCGATCTCGAAGTCCATTGAGACCTTCTTGATGATAGCGCCTGATCCAGCGATAGATTAGGCTTTTAGATACCTCGAAAAAGCCAGCCAGTTCGGAGACAGACACATCTTCTTCAAGATGTTTTTTGACAATTAAAACTCGACTATGGAGGCTAGATTTTGCATTCTTGTGCATGGTTGTTCACTCCTCTGTTTAAAGGGCTATTGATTTCGCAACCAACAGCTTCCAATACAACCGAGTTGTGAACAACCTCTCTGAATTTCACAGCTAGAAAAAGCCGATGATGATTGGCGTTTCAGGTTTTCTAAAAAGTTCTCGCGACTGTTAATCGCCACCACCGGAATCACCCAGAAGTCATGCCAGCCGACCTGTTTTTTTCGGGTAGGATCCGCTTGCAGCGGCGAGAAACTGCACGAGGATACGATTCAATCGCTGCAGGATGCAGCTCCTACATTTAAAATTAACGCTCTCATCTAGCTAGCGGCGGCGCTATCTAACAGCTTGAATAACGCCGTTTGCGAATCGCTGCTGTGGTAGCTGTCTTGCAGCAACTCGAACCCGGTAAAGATGATCTCCAGCGCGCGGTCGTTGGTGAGTAACAACACGATGCTATAGTCTTTGGTTTTTTCGATCTCGTAGGCACCGGATTTAAACCAGCTGTTAGCCAGTTCCAGCTGTTCAAGGTAATCCTGACGGGATACCGAATGAAACTCCAGCGGGATAGTATCACTGCCTTTAAACTGCACCCCGGTATAGGTTTTCGGTACTGAGAGAAAATCCCGCTTAGTGGCATATACAACGGTCAGCAGTGGCTCACCATTCGGATTATGACTGACAAAGGAACAATCGGTACCCGGCTCGGTTTCCAGTGCCGGCAATTCGGAAAAACGCTTTAAAATCATACTCTGAATATCCTTTAAAAGATCAGGCTGACAACACTGCTATTTCAGCAAACCAGTTCATCAACAATTTTCCGGTGACCCGCTTGCTGCAGCCCCTGCACAATCTTTAATGCGGCATAGGCATCATTGGCGGCATAGAGCAGCTGTGCATCGCTGAGCTTTGGCAACGCCCAGTTGGAAGTTGATACCCGTTTTGATTTATTAAACTTCTGCCCGAACTGTACCGCGATGGCTGCTTTGACGCCAAGCTGGCGGCGGTATCCGAGTTTACGGTAGACCGCATCAAGATCGAGGATCGCGCTGATCTCAACGCCAAACTTACGCCTGATGTGGCTGCGATCCGACTGCAGCCCGAAGCCAACCTTGACGACCTGCTGTGATTCCAGCACCTGACAGATCAGCGGATAAGCCGCCTGATCATGCAGCTGGAAAACATAAGCGGTTGTGGGGGTACACAACTGAACCACATGGGGGCCAGCGGATTTCTGATCCTTACGAAACACCGGTTTCGATTCGGTATCGAAGCCAACAAACGGGCTGCTGAGCAGATCCTGCAAAGCGGAGACCAGCGTTTCAGGGGTGTCGGGTTGCTGTATCTGTTCCAGCGTCATACCCGCAAAGGGTGGAAACAGTGCGATCTGCTCACGTGTGGGCGGCAACAGTTTCTCTTTCATACCACTCAGGTCTTTTTACCGGTTTTCGCCAACGCTTTAGCCCAGACAGAATCACTGTCTGCAGCAGCCGGCCTGGCCGGTTTATCGGCGGCAGGTTTATCCGCTGCAGGTTTATCGGCAGCAGGCTTATCTACGACAAACTTAACCTCCTGTTTCTGACGCTTTTCAGCCGCGGGTTTACGCACCGGTTTATCGGATGTTGCCGCAGCCGTAGCCGTTGTCCGCTGAGGTTTATTCCCTTTAGCCGCCGGGGCTTTATCGCGCATCTGGCTCTGCAGTCCACTGAGAAAGTTGCGCAGAATCTGGTCCTGGCATTCGCGGTAATTCTGATGGCCTTGCTTACGAAACAGTGCGCTCAGCTCATGTTTGCTGAGTCTGACAGACGCCAGCTTAAGAATTGCCAGAATATCGTCTGCCGTCAGGTTGAGGGCAATCTTCAGCTTGCGGAAGATAATGTTGTTATTCAGGCGTTTTTCCGGAACCGGCTGATCACCCTCCTGCCGGCCCCGCTTTTCGATGATCAGACCATTAAGAAAGGTCGCCATCTCCAGATCGGACATGCGGATATAACCGGCCTCCTCCTCTCTTTTCAGCCAGCCGGACAGCTGCACCCGGGTGACCGCCAGATCGGCATGGCGAAACACCCCGATCATTTTGGTATCGCTGAAATCGAAGGTATAACGCAGGCGGCGAAGAATATCGTTATTGGTCACAAAAAGAGTCCGGACAAAGGTGAATAAGGCTGGCACTTTAACACAAAAACACCTGATTCAGCCCCTATTCTTTGCGTATTAATCCCCTGTCGATTAATAGCCGCGGCTTTTATCGACACACTCGGGGAGTGTGCCCTGCAACAGATAGCGACTGATATTAGCGGCAACAATACGACTCGCCGTCTGAATACTGGTGGGGGCCGAGATATGCGGTAACAGGGTAATGCCCGGATGACGCCACAACAACGACTCCGGCGGCAGTGGTTCCTGTGCGAAGACATCCAGCACCGCATGGCTGAGCTGACCAGAATCCAGTGCCGCCAGCAGATCGCTTTCAACAACCGTCGCGCCGCGACCAAAGTTGATCAGCGATGCGCCGGTTTTAACCTGGTGGAAAAAAGCCCGGTCCATTAACCCCTCGGTAGCAGGAGTCAGAGGGAGAAGATTGACAACTATATCCGCCTCCGAGAGCAGTTCTGATAACGACTGTTCTCCTGAATAACACCGGACTGCATCGATACACTTGGCAGAACGGCTCCAGCCTGACACCCTGAAACCATTATCCACCAGCCGCAGCGCACTTTCCTGTCCCAGCGCCCCCAGCCCCAGCAGTGCGATATGCCGATTTGCCGGGTCTGTATAGGGCAGTTGTCGCCACTGACTGGCTGACTGCTGCTGCCGGTAGTGCGGCATATCCCGGTGCAGATACATCACCCAGGCCAGCACTGCCTCAGACATGGTCTGTGCCAGTTGCGGATCGGTTAAGCGGACGATAGCAAACGGCATATGTGCCAGACTGGCCATCATCCCTTCCACTCCGGCCCACACCGAGTGTACCCACTTGAGATTTGGGAGCTGAGCAACATCACCGGGAGATGGGTTAGCCACCACGGCGACCGTTGCACGTGACTGCTCCTCAGGGCTCAATTGGGAAAACTGGCGGATATCGCAATCCGGCAACTGTGCCCTCAGTGCCTCGCACCACTGATCGGCTTCCTGGTCTTCAAGCTGATGAACAAAGGGGATGAGTGGGCACATGACGGTATTCTGAAAAGCACAGTGAGCGAGGGCTGAAGCGCTAAAGCTGAGCGGTCGGTTTTATTTCAGCTGGTTATAGGCAAACAACAGAATAAAGGCCCCCACGGTTGCGGTCGCGATACTGCCAAGGCTCAGCCCATTCAGAGTGCCGAAGCCAATCAGGTTACCGAGATAACCACCCACAAAGGCGCCGGCGATACCCAGCAGCGTGGTGATGATAAAACCACCTCCATCTTTTCCGGGCATAATCCATTTTGCCAGTACACCCGCCACTAAACCCAGGATAATCCAGGACAGAATTCCCATTTCCACACTCCTTTTTCAGTTTCTGTAAAACGTATTCAGTGTTCAGTCTATCTCAAACCGTAACCCGATTTCTCCCAATTTTTCATACTGTAACGTGAAATTAATTTCGGGAGCGACCTCGATAACGCCGGCATAGGAACTGGTAATCACTACCTGACCCGCTTTGATATCGATGCCCTTTTGACTGAGATAATTAACCATCCAGAATAACGGCAGCTGGGGATAGACCGCAGGATGTTTACCGTCGATCCGCGCGTCTGAAATCCCGGAGGAGCCGGTTAAAACAAAACCGATCTCTGACGCAGAAAACGCCTGTTCCAGTGAGATCTCCGGACCAACAAACAGCCCCTGATTAAACAGACAATCCGCCAGGTGTTCGCAATAGCTGACCGAGTCCGGATTCAGATAGCGACTCAGAATCAGTTCCAGTGCCAGATGCGCCCCGGACAAAGCGGCCATGATCTCCTCTTCACTGAAAGGTTCACGTCTGTGAGGCAGATCATGCCCGAAACGAAATGCGATCTCCGGTTCGATTTTGCAAACGCCCTGATCCAGCTGAATCGGACAGGGTGAGTCGGTGTAGGTGCTATTGCGAAAAATGGGCGCGACCACCGGAACATTTTTCAACCCGTCAATCTCAATCGGCAACGCGCATTTCCAGCCAGCCACCCGATCTCCGGCCTGTTCCATCATTAGCGTCAGTTGCTGCTGTATCGCCAGCGCATCATCAACGCTGGCAGGACGGAGTTCGGGCGCTAAAGGGCCGGTAACCTGTTGCTTCAGGCGCCGGTTGAACAGGACTTGTGCTGCCGCCTGAATATCTGTCTGTTGCATAAGCTGATCCATCATTCTGTTTACGGCGTTGAGAAACCAGTGAAAGCGCTCACTTTACCTTAAAGCCTGACGATAGGAAGGGGTTCAACATGAAAAAGATAACGCGATCTGAGCAGGCTTAAATCCTGCGTAAAGAAAAACCAGCGGCATCGGAGGAGATGCCAGCCGGTTTTTGGGGTGATGGAACGGTTTACGCGACCAGAGGCCGTTATTAGCGGCCAAGTAGCCTGTTCTGTCCTGCGGGGATTCCGTCAAATTCAGCCATCGCATCCAGCAGCGCGTCCCAAAGGTAGCCCGCTGAGGCACTGTCGCTGAAGATCGAAAAGACGCTCATGCCCGCCATCTGGTGATGGCAGATAATGCCGCCGACCCGGGCCAGAGAGGTCATCACCAGCTCCCCCGGCGCGAAGCTTTCTTCCCGCAGATCAACGGCACAGACCTTAGCCATAATATCCGCCAGATTATCGCCGGCCATTGCCAGCCAGGTATAACTGTCGTGGCAATAGACCGGATAGATACCGCTGCCACACAGTTGGTGCTGCAGCGCGTCCATATCCGTATCGGCGGATGCACCCGGCAACGCCAGCACCCAATACTCGGTACGCCCGAGCCGCAGCACCATCACGCCATCATCAGATACCGTGAGAGTATTCGGCTGTTCCGGATGCAGCAGGCCGGCAGCGATCAGCGCCGCTCCCGCATTTGGCCCGCGCAAGCCAAAGCGGGGCCGCACCGACAGATCGATCAGCCCGGTGGCCGGATCTCCCTGCTCGGCATAACTCAGCACCTGAGCGGCCCCCGAAACCTCGGAAAACTCGGCGTGTTGATGCTTACGATAGATACAACTGCGACTGTCGAACAGTTCGGGTTTAATCACGGTCATGGTCACATCTCCTGTCTCAGGTTTTCAGGATCATAGAACGGCAGTTTCACGACATCGGCCAGAATCTCTTCACCCGCGACCCGGATATTGATCTTCGAACCGGGTTCACTGTCCGCTATATCCGCAAAGGCCAGACCAATAATGGCCTGACTGGCAGAAGAGTATTCACAGGAGGTCACGTTACCTGCGATCCGATCCCCTTTCAGTACCAGGTGCCCCTCTTCGGGTTTGCTACTGTCAGCCGGTAGTTTAAAACCGACCAGCTTACGGGTTTGTGGCTGAGCCATAACGATATCGACTGAGCGGCAACCGACGAAGAACGGTTTCTTGCGGTTCACCGCCCAGCTCAGATCCAGCTCACCCGGATGGCTCATGCCATCGGTGTCCTGACTGATAATCACATGGCCTTTTTCGAGTCGCAGCAGTCGCTGGGTTTCCACCCCGAACGGTCGGATATCAAACGCTTTACCGGCTTCCATCAATGCATCCCACAGCGCTTCACCATAGCGGGAAGGCACATGGATCTCATATCCCAGTTCTCCGACAAAACCCACCCGCAACAGACGCGCAGGAATACCTGCCACCTTGCCTTCACGGTAGGCAAGATAGGGAAAACCTTCCGCACTCAGGTCAACATCGTCTACCAGCGTTTCCAGCACTTTACGGGAATCGGGTCCGGCCAGACTGACAGCGGCAAAGGCCGAAGTCACATGCAGAATATCGACATCCAGCCGCCACTGGGCATTCCACTGAGTCATATCCCGATAGACCCGCTCGACCCCACTGGTCGTCGCGGTCACATAGAAATGATCCTCGCTGATACGACAGGCAACACCGTCATCGATCACCACACCATGCTCGTTGGTCAGTACAGCGTAGCGGGTTCTGCCCACCGGCTGTTTAAGGAAGGCAAAGGTATAGATCCGGTTCATAAATTCGGCGGCATCCGGCCCCCGCAGTTCGATGCCCCCCAGTGTGCTGACATCGATCAGCCCGACTTTGGAGCGCACATGCTCTGCTTCCTCACGAACCCAGCGATCCCGCTGAGCAGCATCGCCATAGTAAGCAGGACGGCGCCAGTTACCCGCCGGAATCATCTTCGCGCCCAGTTCAAGGTGACGGTGGTGCATAGCGGTATGACGGCGTGGATCAAAGATCCGCCCGGCAACATGTGCCAGTTTCTCCGGAGCAAACGGCGGACGCGCAGTGGTCACACCGGTCTGGGTGACCGTACGATCGGTAGACTTAGCCACCAGCCGGGCCGTAGGCAACGCCGAGTGGCGTCCCTGAGAAGGCCCCATACCCACCGTAGAGAAACGCTTAACCAGCTGGATATCGCGATACCCCAGCCGGGTGGCATTAACAATATCTTTAGCCTGCAGATCCTCATCGTAGTCGACAAAGTCCTTACCTTTCGGATGACTGAAGATCGGCCAGCTATAGTTCGGTTTCGCCTGACAGCTGACACTGATTTCTGATTCTTCACTCAGTTCCAGGTTGCGTAAAGCACGGATGGCGGCATTAACACCATCGCTCATTACTGCATCCAGGCTATGTAACCCATTAACCGATCCGGCGATATGCACGCTCTGAGGCAGGCCGGATAATTTAAATTCGGCAACGTCATCATTATAGGTAAGCTGAGCCCCTGCCTGACACAGCAGTTGGTAAGCCGGCATATAACCCGCCGACATACAGAGCAGATCACAATCCAGCAGGGTAGAAAATTCACTGACCTCTCCCTCACCGACAATGGCGCGGATATCCACGCCACGAATATGTTTGTTACCCTTGGTTGGCAACGCTTCATAAACGGTGCTGTTCTGTATTACCTGAATCCCCTTCTGTCTCACTGCGCCCAGCAGCTCTGGCCAGGGATGCTCTTGTCGCAGGTCAACAATAGCAGCAACCTCAACACCATTTTCAAGCAGCGCCAGCGCGGTCAGGTAACCGTCATCATTACCGGTCAGCACCACCGCTTTACACCCCGGTTTCACCGCATAGAGTTTCATCAACCGGGTAACCGCGCTGCACAGCATAATGCCCGGCAGATCATTATTACGGAACACCACATGCTGCTCATATGCACCGGAAGCGACGATGCACTCTTTCGCCCGCAGTTTATACAGCCGCTTACCCTGAATCAGCGGCAGATAGTTCTCGGTAAACCAAGCATTACAGACGGTATCGGTCATTACCTCAATATTGAGGTGCGCAGTGACCCTTTCGATCAGCTGCTGACGCAATTCATCCGCCTGCTGACCCTCGATATCAAAGCGGTTATAGGTCAGCGCACCACCCAGCAGGGGCATCTCCTCGACCAGCAACACCTGAGCACCGGCATCGGCGGCTTTCAGTGCCGCACTCAGACCCGCCGGGCCAGAGCCGATGACAACCAGATCAGTGAAGAGGTATTTTTTGTCGTAATATTCCGGTTTAAACTCCAGATCGAGCTTACCCAGTCCGGCTTTTTCACGGATAAAACTTTCCCACTTATCCCACACGCCCATCGGTTTAAAGAAGCTGCGGTAGTAAAACCCCACCGGCATAAAGCGACTAAAGTGACCCAGCAAGGCATCTTTATCCTTCTCCAGGGTGCCGTTATAGTTCTGCCCCTCTGCGCTGATACCTTCACTAAGCATCTCCCGATCGGCCAGGACGTTGGGTTCACCGCCCAGCTGAATTAGGGTATTGGCATCCTGCCCCGCCATGGTCAGCGGCGCACGGGGACGGTGATATTTAAACGAACGGGACATCAGCCACTGCTGGTTTGAGAGCAGTGCGCTGGCGATACTATCGCCCTGAAAACCACTGTACTGCTTACCTTCAAAGCTGAACGACAGCGGTTTTGCCCGGTCGATCAGCAACCCCATTGGGGCGTTAAGGCGCTTCTCGCTGCTCATGCTTCCACCTCCTCAGACGGACTACGCTCTTCTTTCTCGGTAAATTCGACCCGGTGGGTGAATATTTCAGAGGGATCGTAAGTCCGCATAATCTCATCGCTGCCGGTATGCCGCTCAGCGATAAACCAATATCCGGATGGCGCATGCAGCCACCATTCAGTGATCAGACCGATCTGGTTATCACTGTAAAACACGTAATCGGCCCACTCTTTATCGGTGCAGTTGTTGGGGTCAGGCATCTGACGCAACTCGCCACCGTGAACAAATTCGCTGCTGTTGCGGGGTCCATTCAGAGGACAATTAATAATCTTCATTGCAGACTCCTCAGTGACTGGCCGCCGTAGCGCCCATCTCATTAACCTGACGGAAGGTATCGAAGCGGGACATTGCGAACGGCTCGATCAGTTCCGGCACCTTGCCGGTTGCGACCAGTTCAGCCATAGTTTTGCCGCAGATCGGTGTCGACTTAAAGCCCCAGGTTCCCCACCCTGCATCCAGGTAGTAGTTTTCCACCGGACTGAGTCCCATGATCGGGCTGTAGTCCGAGGTCATATCAGTGAGCCCCGCCCACTGTCGCATCAGCCGCATATTGGCCATAAACGGAAACAGTTCAACCGCATGTGCCAGCAGGCTTTCCTTCAGGTCCATGGTGGAACGGGTGCCATATAACGGATAGGGATCAGAGCCACCGCCGAACACCAGTTCGCCACGACCGGTCTGCTGAACATAGCAGTGCAGCGCCGGAGAGCTGACCAGAGGATCGAGAAAGGGTTTTACCGGCTGAGTCACCATCGCCTGCAGCGGATACGTGGTAATCGGCATGCGGATACCGGCCATTGCCGCGACCACAGAACTCATACCGGCCACCGCCTGCACCACACAGCCACAGTTAACCTTGCCGCGATTGGTTTCAACACTGCTGACTTTGCTGTTTTCGGTGTTAATGCCGGTCACCTCAGTCAGCTGATGCAGTTCCACACCTCGCTGAGTCGCGCCTTTGGCATAGCCCCAGGCCACCGCATCATGCCGGGCGGTTGCCCCATCCATGTGCCACAGACCCGCCAGCACCGGCTGATCCGCAGGATTCATATTCAAAGTCGGCACCAGCTCACGGATCTGCTGCGGGTCAATCAGTTCGGTCTTGCCACCAAAATGCTTATTCACCTCGGTGCGCTGCCGGAAGCCGCGCACCGCCGCATCGGAGTGCGCCAGCGTCAGCTGTCCCCGACGGGAATACATAATGTTGAAATCAAACTCATTGGACAGTTCCTGAAACAGCTTCACCGATTCGCTGTAGAACTTAACGCCTTCTGAGGTCAGATAGTTGGAACGGATAACCGCCGTGTTACGGGCCGTGTTACCGCCGCCCAGATAACCTTTCTCCAGCACCGCAACATTGGTAATACCGTGGTATTTCGCCAGATAATAGGCTGTCGCCACACCATGCCCGCCACCTCCGATGATCACCACATCGTAGTGAGACTTCAGAGCAGAGGGCGCTGGCAGATCCGCATTCTGTTCAAACGGGTAGTCTTTATTCAGACCGTATTTCAGTAATGAGAAAGGCATCGACCTCTCCTCCATTTATGTCGCATCTTCTGAATCTACCAACGGGATTACACAGAGATCTGTTGTCGCGCCGCTGTCAGGGTGTTTTTCATCAGGCAGGCGATGGTCATCGGTCCGACACCGCCGGGCACTGGGGTGATCGCACCGGCAACTTCAGACACTTCATTAAACGCCACATCGCCAACCAGGCGCCGTCTGCCCCCCGACTCAACCGCATTGATACCCACATCAATCACGGTTGCGCCCGGTTTCACCCAGCTGCCGCGGATCATCTCCGGACGCCCCACTGCAGCAACAAGAATGTCGGCCTGACGACAGATCGCTTCGATATCCTGGCTGCGAGAGTGGACAATCGTGACCGTGCAGTTCGCCTGTAATAACAGCGCCGCCATCGGCTTACCGACAATGTTGGAGCGGCCAACCACCACCGCATGTTTACCGGACAGATCCCCCAGCGTTTGCCTGAGCATGATCATGCAGCCCATCGGTGTGCAGGGAATCAGCTCGGCATTGCCTGCCGCCAGAGCACCCACGTTTTGCGGATGAAAACCATCGACATCTTTTTCCGGTGCAATCAGGCGGATTATCTCCGGTTCACTGAGTTGTGCCGGCAGCGGCAGCTGAACCAGGATCCCGTGTACCGAGGGATCACTGTTCAGTTGCTCTACCAGTGCATTCAGTTGCGCCTGACCGGTCTCTTCAGGTAAACGATGCTCTGTAGAGTTAAACCCGGCCGCGGTGGCCTGTTTCACTTTATTGCGCACATACACCTGACTGGCAGGATCATCACCCACCAGTACGACCGCCAGACCCGGTGTTACACTGGATTCGGCGATAAACTGGCGGGTATCGACCGCCAGCTGTTCCACCTCTGAGGCTGAGATCTTTTTTCCATCGATTAAACGGGTCATAGTCAGTACCTATTTAAAAACAACGGTCTTATTATCATCCTGGAAGACCCGGTGCTCAGTATGAAGTTTCACCGCCCGGGCCAGTGCCACGGTTTCGGTATCCCGTCCAACAGCCACCAGCGCATCCGCGTTGAAGGTGTGATCTACCGGCTGAACCGATTGTTCGATAATCGGACCTTCATCCAGATCAGACGTCACATAGTGAGCCGTTGCACCGATGAGCTTAACGCCGCGGGCGTGAGCCTGGTGGTAAGGCTTGGCACCTTTAAAGCCGGGCAGGAATGAGTGATGGATATTGATCGCCCGGCCACTCAGTTGCTTACACAGATCATTACTGAGGATCTGCATGTAACGCGCCAGCACAATCAGTTCAGAGCCGGTCTCTTCGACAATCTCCATCAGCGCGGCTTCCTGCTCCAGCTTGTTCTCTTTCGTCACTGGCAGGTGAACAAAACGAATCCCTTCCCGCTCAGCCATTGGCCGCAGATCTTTGTGGTTAGAGACAATCGCCGTAACCTCCATATTGATCTCGCCTTTATGCAGGCGATACAGAAGATCATCGAGACAGTGGTCGAACTTACTGACCATAATCAGGGTTTTCATCGGTGCTTTGACAGAAACCATCTCCCACTTCATGTCAAAGCTGGTAGCCACTTCAGGAAATTCATTCTGCAGATCGCTGATCTGGTATCCGCCGTTCTCAACATGAAAGCGGGCACGCATAAAAAAGTTGCCGCTGTCTTCATCATCAAACTGCGCCAGTTCACTGATATAGCAGCCACGGTCAGCGAGAAAAGTCGTTACTTTGGCCACAATTCCACTACCCGCTACACAGCTGGCTTTTAATACAATCTCGTTATCTGCTTCGTACTTATTCATGATGGCAGACTCCATAGTCTCCGGTTTGTTATACATTTGTTCAGACAAGAGGAGCCTTGCACGGGATACCGGGGCATCCCATGGCGGTCCTGCTTGATCTGGATTTCTTAAATACTGTTACAACGCTCTTTTCAGAAGCCCTTGCCTGGAATCCAGCTGGTACCCGCCAGCGGCACATTAGCCATTGCCGCCGACTCTACAGTCAGGGCTACCAGGTCTTCAGGCTCCAGATTGCGCAGATCATTCTTACCACAGGCACGGGCCAGAGTCTGAGCTTCGAGGGTCAGTACATTGAGGTAGTTCGCCAGACGGCGTCCACCATCGACCGGGTCCAGTCGCTTCATCAGCTCCGGATCCTGAGTAGAGATACCCGCCGGGTCTTTGCCTTCGTGATAGTCATCGTAGAAGCCTGCGGCGGAACCGATCTTCTTGAACTCTTCGTCATACATCGGGTGGTTGCAGCCCAGCGCAACCAGCGCCGCTGTACCGATCGCCACCGCATCGGCCCCCAGGGCCATACACTTGGCAACATCAGCACCGTTACGGATACCGCCGGACACGATCAACTGAACCTTGCGGTGCATACCCATTTCCTGCAGGGCACGCACGGCCTGAGGGATCGCTGCCAGCGTCGGGATACCGACGTGCTCGATAAAGACATCCTGAGTTGCCGCAGTACCGCCCTGCATACCATCAACCACGATCACATCCGCACCGGCTTTGACCGCCAGTTTGACATCATAGTAGGTCCGGGTGGCACCCACTTTGATATAGATAGGCACCTGCCAGTCGGTAATCTCACGCAGCTCCTGAATCTTAATCGCCAGATCATCAGGGCCGGTCCAGTCCGGGTGACGGCAGGCAGAACGCTGATCCACCCCCATCGGCAGGGTTCGCATCTTCGCAACCCGGTCAGTGATCTTCTGGCCCAGCAGCATACCGCCACCGCCAGGCTTAGCGCCTTGTCCCAGAACCACTTCAATCGCATCGGCTTTACGCAGATCATCCGGGTTCATACCGTAACGGGATGGCAGATACTGATATACCAACTTGGTCGACTGACCACGCTCTTCAGGGGTCATACCGCCATCACCGGTGGTGGTGGATGTCCCCATCAGGGATGCACCGCGTCCCAGCGCTTCCTTGGCATTTGCCGACAATGCACCGAAACTCATACCCGCAATCGTCACCGGAATATCCAGCACGATCGGTTTCTTGGCAAAGCGTGTGCCCAGGGTCACTGAGGTATTACATTTCTCGCGGTAGCCTTCTAACGGGTAGCGGGACATACTCGCCCCCAGAAACAGCAGATCATCGAAATGGGGCAACTTACGCTTAGCACCGAAACCGCGAATATCATAAATACCGGTCTCGGCGGCACGGCGGATCTCGGTCATAGTGGTGCGGTCGAATGTCGCTGACTCACGCAGACCATCTTTTACTTTAATATCTTCACTCATCATTTTGTCCTCGAAATCAGCCTTAGTAAGCGGAAGTGTTGTCCACTTTAAAGTTGTACAACTGACGGGCAGAGCCGTAACGCTTGAACGCTGCTGGGTCTTCATCCACTCCGGCACGGTTCAGCAGTTCGGTCAGCTCTTCGATGTGCTCTTCCCGCACTTCCTTTTCAATACAGTCGGCTCCCAGAGACTTCACCTCGCCCTTCACATAGATGTGCGTTTCGTATATGGAATCGCCCAGCGCATCACCGGCATCACCACACACGACCAGAGCCCCGGCCTGCCCCATAAAGCAGCTCATATGGCCGACATTGCCTTTAACAACAATATCCACGCCCTTCATAGAGATTCCGCAGCGGGCAGCCGCATTACCTTCGATAACCAGCAGACCACCATGAGCCGTGGCACCGGCAGCCTGCGAGGCGTCGCCCTTAACCCGGACAGTCCCTGACATCATATTTTCAGCCACACCCTGACCGGCATTACCGTGAATCGTGACATGGGCTTTCTTATTCATACCGGCACAGTAGTAACCGGTCGGACCTTTAATATCGACCGAGAGATTCTGATCCAGGCCACAGGCTATGTTGTGTTGTCCTTTTGGCTCGAGTACTTCCCATTCACGCTCGGTACATTCGACAGCCTGAGCATGCAAAGCCTGGTTCAGGTCGCGGACGGTCTGTTCTGTTAAATTAATTGTTTTCATTATTTCGCTCCTTCCTGGCTGTTGCGTTCCCAGACATAGATAGTGGCGGGTTCGGGTTCCCAGATTCTGGCGTTTTCGATACCCGGCAGCGTTGTCAGCGCCTGATACTCAGAAGCCATCGCAACGTAGTCATCGGTTTCAGCCATCACGGCAGGTTTACAGGCGATCGGGTCACGCATCACGGCAAAGCCATCGCGGGTGCCAACCGTAAAGGTGAAGAAACCGTCCAGATCTTTCAGCGAGTTGGTCAGCGCCTCATTGAGGCTGTCGCCCTGCTGTAGACGCCAGGTCAGATAACCGGCCGCAACTTCAGAATCATTTTCGGTTTCAAATACAATCCCTTCACGCTTAAGCTCTTCACGCAGGCGGTTATGGTTGGACAGGGAACCGTTATGCACCAGACAGAGATCCATTCCGGTAGAGAATGGGTGGCTGCCTTCCATCGTGACGGCAGATTCAGTCGCCATCCGGGTATGCCCGATAATATGGCTGCCTTTCATCCCTTTCAGGCTGAAGGTTTCAGCAATATTTTCCGGCAGCCCCACCTCTTTGAGAATCTCGATTGACTGACCGGCACTGAGGATCAACACATCCGGTGCAGCCTCAGCAACAAACGCCTCGGCAATTGCGGCACTGGTCTGAATTTTAAATACTGCAACCTTGCTGTTTTTAAACCATTCAACACCGGTGTTCAGTTCTGTCTGCGCCTTTTCGGCCAGCGCTGCCCAGTCATAATTCTCATCAGCATGACGCAGGGTCAGCTTGATGCTGTCATCTGCAACTTCGTCACCGTAGATAGCAAACCCGGCACTGTCAGGGCCGCGATCAGTCATCGCAATCAGCATCGGTTCAAACAGCGCACCCAGCTGACTTTCCAGAGCCTTGTTCTTCAGATAAAGGCCAACAATTCCACACATAGTTATGTCCTCTTAAATCGACAATGTAAGCCTTCCAGGCTTAGAAGAATTCTGCGTAACGGTTAACTTCCCAGTCGGACACATGCCGGCTGTAATCAATCCATTCATCGCGTTTAATCTTGATAAATTCGGCAACAATCTCTTTACCCATTCGCTCGGTCAGAACGGTATCCGCTTCGAGAGCAGTGATGGCTTCATTCAGATTCTGAGGCAGAATCTCGATCCCTTTTGCCTTGCGCTGCTCTTCAGTCATGGCATACAGATTGAGGTTGACAGGCGCGCCCGGATCCAGCTCCCGTTCAATGCCGTCAAGACCTGCAGCGATAATGGCGGCGTGCACCAGATAAGGGTTACAACCTGAGTCCGGCAGGCGGAATTCAAGACGTCCGTAAGGCACGCGCACCATCGCTGAACGGTTGTTATCGCCGTAAGCGATATAGGCAGGCGCCCAGGTCGCACCGGAAGCAGAGCCACCGACAACCAGACGCTTATAAGAGTTAACCGTCGGTGCAGCAAACGCACACAGCGCCTTAGCGTGATGCAGTATGCCCGCCGTAAAGTGATAGGCCATCTTCGACAAGCCCATGCCATTCACATCGCTGTCATCATTGAACAGGTTTTTGCCTTCGTCATTGGTGATCGACAGGTGGAAATGCATGCCATTACCGGTGCGATCAGAAGCAGGCTTAGGCATGAAAGAGCAGACCATTCCCATATCATTGGCGATCTCACCGGCTGCCATACGTACAAAGGTGAAACGATCCGCAGACTCCAGTGCGTTACCGTAGGTGTAATTGATCTCAAACTGACCGTTGGCATCCTCATGGTCGATCTGATAGACATCGAAATCCACCGCCTGCAGAGACTCGACCAGGGTTTCCAGAAAACCTCTTGAACGGGATAAACCTTTGTAGTCATAGCAAGGCTTAGTCAGGGTATCCGTGTCATCCACCGTCACCAGACCACCGTTACTGTCACGCTCGAACAGGTAAAACTCGGGTTCGAGTCCGGTATTCAGCGTCCAGCCCTTCTCATCCAGAAGTTTCAGCTGACGCTTCAGCACCACCCGGCTGTCGTAGGGATGCGGTGCACCATTTACGTATCCGTCACAGACAATCCGGGCATACCCTGGTTGCCAGGGTACAAGAGACAGAGTGCTCAGATCGCCCCGGGCCATGAAGTCAGGCCCATGCGGCTCCATCCCCATTCCCCATACAGCAAAACCCGCAAAACCCGCTCCGGTTTCAACAACGTCCATCAGGCAGTTAGCCGGCACTGATTTAGTTTTTGCTACACCATGGATATCAACAAACTGAGCCAGTACATACTTAATGTCGTTATCGGTAATAAATTTCTCTAAATCCTGCGGCATGGTAGCCCTCCGTCTTCTTCTGAAGTCTGCCCCGGTAGAGTACAGACACATGAGTTTCTTGTCAGTAATTTTTTATGCTTAAGAAGAAAGCAATACGTATGCCAAAAAACCGATCTTTAGGAATATTATTTTCCTGATAGGATAACTTATTGATTTATATGGACCTGGTAAAAAAAATTTCTTTGTGGGAATATATTGGCTATCAAGAATAGTCACAGGCCGCATGGACAGGCGCACAAAGCTGGTTCACAGCGCCCCAGAAAAGGGCATCAAGATGACAGAAAAGAAAGGTCAGAAGTTTGAACTCGATCACTACATCGGCATGAAGGTGAAAAAAGCCCGGCTAGAAGAGGGGTTGAAAATAACCGATGTCGCGCGGATCTCGGGCATCAGTCAGGGGATGGTCAGTAAGATTGAAAACGCACAGGTATCCACCAGCCTGGAAACCCTGAGCCGGCTCTGCTCGGCACTGGGAATGCCGATATCTAAACTGTTTAATGACTTTGACCGTCCTGAGGGTGGCGCCCAGTTCACCAAAGCGGGTACCGGTCTGGAAGTGGTCAGACGGGGGACCGATAAAGGCCATACCTATCAGCTGCTCACCTACCAGCGCGGTGGTAAGAAAACCTTCGAACCCTTTCTGATAACCATGGATGACCTGGCAGAGGTATTTCCCACCTTCTCCCATCCCGGCGAAGAGTTTATCCATATACTCAAGGGTAAAATCCTCTATCGGCACGGTAACCATCTCTACAACATGGAAGCCGGCGACAGTCTTACCTTTGATGCAGAAATTCCTCACGGCCCGGAAGAACTGCTTGAGGTGCCGATCCAGCTGCTATCGATTATTCATTATGATGATAAGAGCTGAGGGATTGGCTATAGCGCGTTTGTTATAGCAGGCGCCCTGCTCCCTCTGGGTTATCAATCGTCTTCCGGCACGGTTAACCACAGAGGGATTCAACTGAGTATCATTCTTCTCAGGTATTGAGACTTCTATTTGCCCAAAACCTTATTCACTCAAAGCCCAGATCACTCAAATACAGGCGCGTCGAAATCATAACCTTCATCGCTATACGCGGTGACTAAAGCATCTGCAACCAATCCGGTTTCAGCCTTAACCTGGGTTTCAAAGAAATGCTGAATCTGCTTCCTGCGACCATGAGCTGACCAGGCGTCGGCATCTTCCCAGATTTCGTTAAATACGATCGGGTATTCATTTCGCGACGCACTCGGGTGATCAATCTGTCGTGTGAGCATATATTGAATACAACCCTCTTCCCGGTAGGAATCAGGCTCAAGCGCCTTTAGCACCTCAAACAGTTCTGCTTCCTTGCCCTGCTTAGGCTTGAATTGGGCTAAAACATACACACGGCTGGTCATAGGTTTTCCTTTGGTTGTCGATAATTTGACTGAATAGTAGATGAAAACAGGCGTAACAGGAACTTACGAGCGAATGCCGCTAAGCATCAGTGTCTCTGACGCCATTGATTCAAAAGGGGGTTTTTACCACAGAGTACACAAAGAGCACCGAGGAAGCAGTTGCACGTAAAAGGGCTTTACCCCTTTTACTTTTACTTTTACTTTTATAAGGGAATTTATTCACCCACACTATTTGTTACATCGTTCACGACGCTCTTGGTATTCTCTCCTATAGATTTAGCCGTATCCCGACTAGCGTGCCCTATTGATGTCGTTACATCCTTTGCTGCATGACCGATAGTTCTGCCACTATCTTTTAATTCAGCACACGCAGTTAATATGAACAAAGATGCTGTGCATATAAATAAGCTAAAGAATTTTGATTTCATGTATAACCTTCAAATAATTGTTTGAGATGTTATAACGCCCTGTTCACCGATTTGTCCGGCGCAACGCTTTGATACTCATAGGTCGTGCCCCCCCGGTTTACTGTTTTCACACAAAGCTGGCAGGCGACCAAACCCAAAGGAGAAGACCCATGAGATATTACACTGATAATGACCCTTTGTACTGCGGTATCGACTTGCATACACGCGCCCTGTACGTCGTCTCTCAGATGGTGGACAAATTGTGCTTCATAAAGAGATTAAAGCCAGGCCTGAAGCCTTATCAGGTTTTATGTAATACGGGCTCAGCGTAGCATTATTTAAGTTTTTACACTGACCGAAAATACCCAGGGGTAAGCGCGTCTCAATATCTGTGTGTTGCAAACTCGTTTTGACAGTAACCATGGAAGAAGAAGAAGAAGAAGAAGAAGAAGACAACAGGCTGATTGATTGAAAGAAATGCAATGGCCATTTCACAGCCATATAAGAGCGTTATTGTCGATTGACTCCGTGACGGCTCATATATGTAGGCTCATACTGAAGCCTTGATAATAATTGATCCATTGGGAAAGGCTATGTCACCCAAACGCCCCTCCCCTTCATCATAGTGTGTCATTGAAATCTCACCAAAGCCCTGTGCCTGCATCGCGTCTATGATCTCCCCGGGGGAGCGTATGTGATAGCCAAAATCGTGAAAGCGTAAACTTTCCAGAGTCCGGGCGGGACGAATACCAAAAACACATCGCCCATGAGGTTTAAACCACGGCCGGATGCGAGCCAGCAGCCCATCCAGATCTTCGACGAAATACAGCACATTGACTGCCATCAGTCCGGTTATGCTTGCATTCGCCACTGATGCGGTGTCGCAATCACCCGCATGCACATCGATTCGGGCTTCGCTGATGTCGCGAAGCATTTTTTCGCAAACTTGAGCCATCTCCTCAGAAATTTCTATACCAAGATAGCGTCCTTCAGCACCTATAGTCTGCACGAGCCCGCATGATAAAGCTCCGTTACCCGGACCGATCTCGACGATGCAATCACCGGAGGATGGAGCAAGCGCTTCGATTGTACGGGCGGTAATGAACGCGTTGGTATCATTCATTTTAATCGATATTTCAGCACCCAGCTCTCCACTTGGATTGGCGAGTTGCGCTGTTACTGTACGAAGTTGGCTCTTATCCACGTTTACTCCCTCCGCCTTACGCCTCGCATCAGCGGCCCAGCTCTGTGGGGGCTGGCTGCATACGATTGATACTCACAGAGCCTTCTCCCCCCGGGCTACTGTTTTCACACTAAGCGGAAGGCAAATAAACCAACAGAATAAGGTCCTTGAGATTTCACACCAACAAACATCCCTTTTTCTGCAGTTTCGACCTGCATGCACGTGCCCTGTATGTCTGTATTTTAGATGATGATGGACAAACTGTGCTTCATAAAGAGATTAAAGCCAGGCCTAAAGCCTTATCAGGTTTTCTGTAATAAGTGGGATCAGCGTAGAATTATTTAAGTTTTTACACGGCCCCAGTTATCGAGAAACGTCGTATCCGGGGTGGCTGCCATCGCATATACACTGTGTATGTTTATGGCAATGCTCTCTTTACAGTGCAATCCTGTTTTTAAACGCCACTACGAGCACCTGAAGGCCGTAGGAAAGCTCCCTAAAGTGGCCCTGATCGCCGGCATGAGAAAACTGATCGTCATCCTTAATACTATGCTGAAAAATGAGGAGCGCTGGAATGAAAAATCAGCCTGATATTATTGACAGAACACCACAGTCACTTGTTAGTGCCTACATGCATGATCAATGTAATCTTTTAAAAATCCAGATATTTTTTCGAGAACATCAATTGGGATAGATATTTCTACCTGTTCAAAATGATATCTCCAATCTACAAAGACATCTTTAATTTGCTCAAGGTCATCAAGGATATTGCTACCCGCAGTAGTTACATATGCTTGAGCAATCGAATTTCTGGTCTCTTCAGGAAGACTTTCAAACATACCCTTTAAGGAATGGCCTCGAACTCTAGCGTGTATCTTCTGTTCGTGGGAAATCATCTGAAATGGAGCTTCGCTTTCAAATACTGTCTTAGTTGTAACGTCTAAACATTTAATGAACAGCTCTATAGCGAACGCAAGGTTAACGTAATATGGCGCACCCCGATCTTCACTGGGTATGTAACCAGCAGCCCGATAGTATTTGCATGCGGTCAGATATATGTATCCGTCAATCCCTCTATGCTCTGTCTCAATAGGCACTGCTTAACCTCCCTTTTGCACTAACCCCTCAATAACCGGCGCGCGTTAGCGCGTCCGGCGCCGAAGGCGCGTAGTTGATTGACTTGATACTCATAGAGCCTTCTCCCCCCAGCTTACCGTTTTCACACTAAGCTGGAAGGCGACCAAACCAAAAGGAGAAGACCCATGAGATTTTACACTGATAATCATCCTTTTTACTGCGGTATCGACCTGCATGCACGTTCCCTGTACGTCTGTATTTTAGATGATGATGGGCAAACTGCGCTTCATAAAGAGATCAAAGCCAGACCAGAACCCCTGTTAGACCTGCTGACACCCTACCTCGGTAATGTGGTTGTCGGTGTCGAATGCATGCATTGCTGGTACTGGATTTCAGATTTCTGCCATGAACATAACATCGATTTTATCCTGGGTCACGCCCTGTATATGAAAGCGATCCATGGGGGTAAAGCCAAGAACGATCGGATCGATTCCTACAAAATTGCACATCTTATCCGGGGAGGAAACTTCCCCTTAGCCTATGTCTATCCTGCTGAGATGAGGGCAACCCGCGACCTGCTCCGCCGACGAACTCGGGTTGTACAACACGGTGCCGATCTGAAAGCCCATGTTAAAAACACGACCAGCCAGTACAACCTGCCACCGAACAACCTGAATCTACGCTATCCCAGTGCTCGAGAGCAGATGAGGCATACGTTCTCTGATGAGTCCGTGCAGAAAAGTATCGATCTGGATCTTAACATTATCGATTTTTACCATCGGCAGCTCAGCTCTATCGAGTGCTATATCGAAAAACACGCCAAACATCACAATGGCCGGGATTATCATATTTTAACCAGCTTACCCGGCATGGGACGCATACTGGCACTCACGATCCTGTATGAGATTGGAGATATTACCCGCTTTGACAGTGTTCAGAAGTTTGCCTCTTACAGCCGATTGATCAAATGCCGGGCTGAGTCCGCCGGGAAGATTTACGGTACTCAGGGTAATAAGATCGGTAACGCACACCTGAGATGGGCTTTTGGCGAAGTCGCCGTGGGTTATCTAAGAGGAAATGAGAAAGCACAGTCATATCTGGCCCGCTTACATAAACGTATGGGTAAAGCGAAGGCGCTCACCGCCCTGGCCCATAAACTGGGGCGTTGTGTTTATTTTATGCTTAAAAACCAGCAGGTATTTGATGAACAAAAATTTTTAACCGGGTGAGTCACGCAGTGGAGTGAGCTGAAGACCTAACTGGAAATATCAGAGACCGTCGAAGATCGGGTAATCACTAAACAGAAGTATCGATCTTCTGGTCCGGGCACATTAGCCCCTGGCCTTGATTAGACGCTTCACTGGCGTGCATGAATAATCAGTAAAGCGGTTTGCACCTGAACTGAGCCTGATACTAACTGGAAATCTATTCCACAGTTTTGAATAGCGCCTTTCTCAGGTTAACCGATGAATGTCTAGTACCCCCGCCTGCTTCAGGGACGATAAATAGGCTGGCACCCGTTGAGCACGGGGTAAGAGAGTCTCAATATGTGTTTGTTGCAAATTCGTTTTGGCAACCACGATGACAGACGAAGACAACTGGCTGACTGATTTATTGAAAAGCACTGGCCGCTTCGCGGCCAGATAAGAGCGTTATTGTTTATTGACTTCGGGAAGGCTCATATGTGTTACATGCTTCACTTGAGCAGCAAATCTGAAAGGAAACGAACACTATTAATTTCCACTTTTCCATCATTATGCTGAAGCCCTAGCTGTACATGAGCTTCCCCTGTATCAAAGGTTAGTGGCACCAAATAAACAGCATAGGTGGTGTTACCCGTGGCAACCGTTGATGCTACACGCGAATTTTGTAGTTCTGGCACACCAACTGATTGAAGCTGACCAAGCTTTTTAAACATCTCAAGGTAAAGCGCCCACTGTTCCGGAGTGGCCGCCTCAATACCCTGCTCGGACATCAATAGTTTGTATTGTTCGATATCCCAAGTGGTCAGCTTTGGAACAGCCTCAGTAATATATGGTGGAAAAGTCTCTTCTTTGTCGATGCCGCCAATACTTGTAATAACGATAATGGCTATAAAAAAGACAACAACGCTTAAAAAGCCAAATCCTAAATATTTAAAAAACTTCTTCATTACTTCAATGCTTCCTACTTGTTGTGCATGTAACGCATACAATTTGGGGCTAGTGCGAGCGCATTGGCGAAGCCAGCGAGTACTAGTCCCAAGCCAGCTTGCTGGCTGAACAAGATTGTTTTGTTAGCTGCCATGAACTAACACAAACTTTTGTTTAAATGGCCAGATGAAATAGAAATATAAAACACCTGAGCCACCATTGACCACCCCCAACAGGGCAGGCAATACGAACTCGGAATTAACCTCACCATTAACAGCGGGAACTACCGCTAATTTCATTACGGCAAAAAACCAAGCGAAGACAACCGCCAGCATTAGAACTAGGCCTGAGACAAAACGAACAAAGCCAAGATGATTTATTTTTGAGAACAGATGACAAACGTATCTCAAGGTGACACTGAATGCAGCTAGTCCAAGTAAAAACGAACCAAGTGCGCCGCTGATAAATCCAGCAATCTTTAAGTTTTCTGAGTCGACTATTGGATACGCTGCTGCCAACGAAACAATAAGAGTAATAAGTGAGACTATTCGATATCCCTGAATTTGCTTAATTTCCATAGAACCTCTTTGGCAGCTAACATTTTAATTGTGTGCGTGCGCGTTTTGACACCGCAAGACTGCGGATAGGGAAGTTGTATCTATCTGAACTAAAAGAGTAATTCTGAAGCACGTCGTTTTTCATCCCCTGAAAACGCGCATGCGCGTTTTGTTACTTTCAACCGGCAAATAATCTCACCTGTTGATATCCTTATCTGTCTGATATTGCACCACTTTAAAGGGTTATACCAGTGACAAAACGCGCTTTTTTCAGATCTGTGAGTGACAAAGCGTGCCATCATTTCTGATTTATCCCAATTAACTGTATATATAGTCAGAAAAACAGAGGGAATTATCCACAGCGGATAAGAGACAATAATAAGAAACTAATTTGTAGCAAGGTTCGATTCTGGGTTTGTGCAGCGAGGAAGAGTTTTTCACCACCGAGGGCACAGAGTGATTTTACCCCATTACCACGGAATATCTTAAACAGGCTCTTGCGAGCGACGAGCAAGTCACGCTTTTTGTGACGTTCGAACGACGAACTACGACTTATTCGGCTTTTCAAAACAAAAAAGGCCGACACATCTCTGTATCGGCCTTTTCAAACATCCAGGCTTAATTCAAACCATCAAAGCATCTCGACAGCAACCGCTGTGGCTTCACCACCACCGATACAGAGCGAGGCAACACCTTTTTGCTTACCCTGATTTTTCAATGCATACAGCAGCGTTACCAGAATGCGGGAACCGGATGATCCGATTGGGTGACCCAGTGCACAGGCGCCGCCATTGACGTTGACTTTAGACGCATCCAGCCCCAGTTCGCTGATGGCGAGCATGGAGACCACGGCAAAGGCTTCGTTGATCTCGTACAGGTCAACATCGTCTTTGCTCCAACCCGCGCGGGTCAGCACTTTATCGATCGCACCTATCGGCGCGATGGTAAACTCGGCCGGTAGCTGGGCATGGGTTGAATGGGCGACAATTCGGGCCAGGGGTTTCAGGCCGCGCTGCTGTGCTTCGGACTCACGCATCAGCACCAGTGCCGAGCCACCATCGGAGATGGAGCTTGAGTTCGCTGCAGTGATGGTACCGTCTTTCTTGAACGCAGGTTTCAGCTGACGAATCTTGTCTTTACGTGCATTACCCGGCTGTTCGTCGGTATCAACAACGGTTTCCCCCTGACGGGTTGTAACCGTGACAGCGGCGATCTCATCTTTGAAAGCACCGCTCTCAATGGCGGCCAGCGCTTTATCCAGAGAGCCGATGGCAAAATCATCCATCGCTTCGCGGGTGACATTGAAATCATCGGCGCTCTTCTGGGCGAAGCTCCCCATCAAGCCGCCTTCGTAGGCGTCTTCCAGGCCATCAAAGAACATATGGTCGATTACCTGCTGGTGCCCCATACGCATACCAGCACGGGCCTTGGGTAACAGATAAGGTGCCAGACTCATGTTCTCCATGCCGCCGGCCACCATGATATCCACCTGCCCGGCGGCGATCTGATCATGCGCCAGCATCACCGCTTTCATGCCCGAGCCACACATTTTGTTAACGGTGGTCGCGCCTGCAGCATCGGCGATGCCTGCCCCGCGCGCCGCCTGACGCGCCGGTGCCTGCCCCAGCCCTGCTGGCAGCACGCAACCCATAATCACTTCATCAATATCACTGCCCTGTAAACCGGCACGCTCAATCGCGGCTTTAATCGCAGTGGCGCCCAGATCAGGAGAACGCACCTCACTCAGCGCCCCCATCATGCCCCCCATCGGGGTACGTGCGGCGCTGACAATTACAATTGAATCCTGACTCATTTTTCTACTCCAATCCTGCAAAACCAATTCTTCAATACGCTAAAGCTTTGACATGAAAAAGGGACGCTGGGTTGCGTCCCTTTTCAATTTAATCGCCATCAGCCGAAGTTTTTCTTAACCAGTTTCTGGAACTCACCGACAATACCGCTGCGGAATGCCAGTACACAGACAATAAAGATGATCCCCATAATGATATGGATATAGTTACCCAGTTCACCACCGGACAACATGTTCTGAATGGAGATCACCACCCCGGCACCGACCAGCGGGCCAAAAATAGTTCCCATACCGCCCAGCAGGGTCATCAGCACGACCTCACCGGACATATGCCAGTGCACATCGGTCAGCGACGCCAGCTGGAATACCAGCGTCTTGGTGGAACCGGCCAGGCCCGCCAGCGCAGAAGAGATGATAAAAGCGACCCACTTATAATCATTGACGTTATAACCCAGCGATACCGCACGGGGTTCATTTTCACGGATCGCTTTCAGGATCTGTCCGAAGGGTGAATGCACCGTCCGGTGAACCATCCAGAAACCGAAGATAAAGATCGCCAAGACAAAGTAGTACATGGCAAAGTTATCATTCAGATCGATCAGACCAAACAGCTCTCCGCGGGGGACACCCTGCAGCCCGTCTTCACCGCCGGTAAACGGTGCCTGAAGATAGAAAAAGAATGCCAGCTGCGCCAGTGCCAGGGTGACCATGGCAAAGTAGATTCCCTCGCGCTTGACGGCCAGCTTGCCGTAGATAGCACCGAGTAAGCCAGCACCGACGGTACCGGCCAGAACACCCAGTTCCGGCGTCAGTCCGGTATTCAGCATCAGGTAACCGGTAATATAACCACCGGTGCCCAGAAAAACCGCATGACCAAACGACAGCAGACCCACAAAACCCAGCAACAGGTTAAAGGCACAGGCAAACAGCGCGAAACACAGCAGTTTCATCAGAAACACCGGATACACGAGACTCGGTGCAACCAAAGCCACTAAGATCAGTAACAGATAGAGTTTATTAATTTTCATCGTGTCATTACTCCTACAAGATGGCTCATGCTTCTTTACCAAACAGACCGGCAGGCTTAACCAGTAGCACGATCACCATGAACAGGAAGATGACGGTGGTCGATGCTTCCGGATAAAAGAACTTGGTCAGGCCTTCAACCACACCCATCAGCAGTCCGGTCAGAATCGCACCACCAATTGACCCCATACCGCCGATAACGACAATCGCAAATACCACGATCAGAATATTGGAGCCCATCTCCGGACTCACCGAATACACGGGAGCCGCCAGCACACCGGCAAAAGCAGCCAGCGCCACACCAAAACCAAAGGTCAGCGTCGTAATCAGCGGTACATTGATACCGAACCCCTGCATCAGCTGTGGGTTTTCCGTACCGGCCCGCAAATAAGCGCCCAGTTTGGTTTTTTCGATCACCCACCAGGTACTGAAACACACCACCAGCGAGCTGACGATAATCCACGCACGGTAGTTGGGCAGATACATAAACGGCAGCTTAGTACCACCTTTGAGTTCAGCCGGAATCTGATAAGGCAGGCCGGAAGAACCATAAATATGGGTAAATAAACCCTGTAGCACCAGTGCGATACCAAAGGTCAGCAGCAGGCTATAGAGGTGATCCTCATTAGCGATGGGACGCACCAGAAAGCGTTCCATCAGGATTGCCAGAACACCGACAGCCAGCGGCACCAGAATCAACGCCCACCAGTAGTTGATGCCCATGTAGTTCAGGGCCATCCAGGCAAAGAAGGCGCCAAGCATATACATCGCGCCCTGCGCGAAGTTAATAATTTTTAAAAGACCAAAAATAATCGCCAGACCGAGACTCAGCAGTGCGTAGAATGAGCCATTGATCAGCCCTACCAGCAGCTGTCCCGACAGCGCAAACAGATTTATACCAAATATCGTCGCCATAACATCACCCAGAGAAGCAAAGGTGGTGTATGCAATCGTCCCCTTCAAGCCGATCCATACACACCTTTCAGATAACCTTTTCAGACTATCCTTTCAGACTATCTTTTCAGATAAGACCGGAGGGTAGGTAGCAGTACACCACTACCCTCCGGGTTTCAGGCCAAGCGCTTACTTAAGCGTTACTTGAAATCACACTCAGGCAGCATCGGATTGAATGCCTCATCGCCTGGGATAACACTTTCAATCTTGTAGATATCATCAGCAGACTTACGGCTGGCGGCATCTTTAATGCTGACCAGCAGCATGTCATGTACCATCCGGCCATCGTTACGCAGGTAAGCGTTACGGGCGAAGAAGTCATCAGGCTTGCTGGCCTTCATCTGCTTCATAACCGCATCTGAATCATCAGTACCGGCGGCCTTAATGGCATTCAGGTAGTGCATCGTCATAGAGTAAGCACCCGCGTGCGGCATTGCAGGGATAGAACCGTGACGCGCCTTGAAACGGGCAGACCATTCACGGGTCTGGTCATCCATATCCCAGTAGAAACCAGTCGTGGCCTTCATACCCGCCGCAATAGCAGGATCAAGTGCCTGAGCGTTAGGCGTGAATACCAGCAAGCCGGCAACATCCGCGGTCTCAGTCAGACCAAATTCTGCTGATGTTTTCAGTGAGTTAACAAAGTCAGCACCGGCGTTTGCCAGACCAACCACATCAGCGCCAGAAGCCTGAGCCTGAAGTACATAAGAGGAGAAATCGGTAGTTCCCAGAGGCGCACGAACCGCACCGACCACTTCACCGCCGCTGGACTCGATAACCTTAGTGGCAATACCTTCCAGTGCGTGACCAAAGGCATAGTCAGCCGTAATGAAGAACCATTTCTTCTTACCTGAATTCACCATCTGCTTAACGGTACCGTTGGCCAGTGCCGCTACGTTATAGGTCCAGTGAGCGTTGTAGGGAGAACAGGCCTTAGTGGTGAAGGCATTACTGGCAGAGGCCGAGATCAGCGCAATCTTCTTGGCATCGGTCAGCACTTTGGTGACTGCACCGGTTACCGAGGACGCTACCAGGCCGGTAACCACATCAACATTTTCATCTTCAATCCACTGACGTACTTTCGCAGAGCCTACATCAGGCTTGTTCTGGTCATCAGCGCTGACAATTTCGATAGGCTTACCGAGAACGGTGCCGCCAAAATCCTCGACCGCCATCTCAACAGCCGTTACACAGCCCTGACCACAGATATCGGCATAGACACCGCCCATATCTGCCAGCACACCGATCTTAACCGCATCTCCAGAGATACCTGCGGCCTGAACACCAGTGGCTGCGGCCACACTCATCGCGGCTGCCAGTAGGGTCTTCTTGATTACTTTCATTTTGTCACTCCTGCTTGAGAACTTTTTATTTTTATCGAACGTCATTTATAGAGCTTTTTACTTCAAGGTTTATCCGGGTTTTAAACCCCCAGATAGGTATTCAACAGTTCCGTTTTTGCCTGCAACTCATCTTTCCTGACCTCCTCAACGATATGGCCATGTTCCATAACGTAATGGCGGTCTGCGATGGGCGCAGCAAAACGGAAATTCTGCTCAACCAGCAAAACTGTCAGGCCCCGTTCCTTGAGCATGACCAGAACCTCAGCCAGTTTTTGTACGATGACCGGGGCCAGACCCTCAGTAATCTCATCGAGCAACAGAATATTGGCGCCGGTCCGCAGAATACGTGCCATCGCCAGCATCTGCTGTTCCCCGCCGGAAAGACGAGTCCCCTGGCTATAGCGACGCTCTGCCAGGTTGGGGAAAATGTCATAGATCTCTTCAATGCTCATGCCATCGGACCGCACATTGGGCGGCAGCATCAGGTTCTCTTCTACATTCAGGCTGGAGAAGATACCCCGCTCTTCAGGGCAGTAACCGACCCCCAGATGGGCGATCTTATGGGCTGGCATACCGATGGTTTCATTACCATTGATATTGATCTTGCCGGTGCGACGCCCCACCATATTCATAACCGCTTTGAGGGTTGTCGAGCGACCCGCACCGTTGCGTCCCAGCAGCGTCACCAGTTCGCCCTGCATAATGGTCATATCGATGCCATGAAGAATATGCGATTCGCCGTAGTAAGCGTGCAGATCACTGATACGCAGCTTTTCACCTGTTGAGGTCATGCAACATCCTCCTTTTTCGCAGCATTGGCGACAGCGGCTTTGGCAGCGATGGCATTCGCTACCTCATCATCGGCTTCAACCCCCATATAGGCTTCACGCACACGCGGATCCTGAGAGACCGTTGCGTAATCACCTTCGGTCAGGATGGCGCCGCGCTGTAATACCGTAATCTTGTCGGCCAGCTGAGCAACCACATGCAGGTTATGCTCAACCATCAGAATGGTACGGTTCGCAGACACTTTCTTGATCAGATCCGCAACCACACTCACATCTTCGTGGCCCATCCCCTGAGTCGGCTCATCCAGCAGTAACATTTCCGGATCCAGCGCCAGGGTGGTAGCAATTTCCAGCGCCCGTTTACGGCCATAAGGCAGATCGACTGTGACAGCCTGGGCATAGTCTTTCAGACCCACCTCATCAAGCAGCTCAACAGCACGGTCATTCAGTTTGTCCAGCACCTTTTCAGACTTCCAGAAATGGAAGCTATTACCCTCTTTACGCTGCAGGGCGATACGCACATTCTCAATAACAGAGAGGTGTGGAAAAACAGCAGAGATCTGAAACGAGCGTACAATGCCCTTTCTGGCAATCGCAGCGGATTTCATATAGGTAATATCATTACCGTTGAAGAGAATGGTGCCTCGGGTGGGTGTAAGAAATTTTGTCAGCAGATTAAATACAGTCGTCTTACCGGCCCCATTAGGCCCGATCAGCGCGTGTATTGTTCCCCGCTCAACCTGTAGATTTACATCGTCAACGGCGGTAAAGCCCTTGAATTCCTTAACCAGATTCCTGGTTTCGAGAACGTAGTCGGCACTCATGCAGAACCAGCCTCACATATATTTGTTTTTATTATGGGATGGGCAAAAATTGTGATTACCCAAATCAGCTGCCAACCAAGTTAGCAATTTCCCTTACAGGATAACAAGTACTACTTTAGTATAACAAGCCTGTCAGTCAAAGCTTCTATTCTTAATTAACGACTAAATATCAAACAGTTAACTGCAATCTTACGAAATGTAACATTTGCAACCGTTTTTAAAATCAGCTTTACGTTTACGTAAACTTCCGCTAAATTAAATAACATCAGCGTCAGGAAGCAGATTATGAACACACGTACTTTTTCGATCAGTGAGCTGGCCAGCGAGTTTGATGTAACGACTCGCAGCATCCGCTTTTATGAAGACCAGCAGCTGTTATTCCCTACCCGCCGCGGGCAGACCCGGATCTACAGCGCTCAGGACCGGGTTCGGTTAAAACTGATTCTGCGGGGCAAGCGACTGGGCTTTTCACTCGCTGAAACCCGCGAACTATTCGCGCTCTGGGATGAAACCCCGACAGGCAGTATGAAACAGCTACAACTGCTGATGGCCAAGATAGAAGAGAAAAAACAGGCCCTGGAGCAGCAATTAAATGACATTGCTATGCTTCAGCTGGAACTGGACAGCGCAGAAAGCCGTTGCCGGGAGGCAATGGATGATCTGACAGAAACGACAAAAACAGAGAAGTCGGTATAGCTAGTAGCGACCCTACCGCCACATTACCGAACAACAACTATTAAACGACCAACAACAATAATCGTAAACCGGAAACGGCAAAGGCAAACAGTCACAACATGCCCTTCCGCTTCCCTAAGCCAGGTGGACAGAAAATGATTGCACAGTACAGCTCACTAAATTTCGGACTCGGTGAAACTCTGGATATGCTGCGAGAGCATGTAAACAGTTTTGCAGCACAAGAGATTGCTCCACGCGCCGAGCAGGTCGATCATGACAATGAATTTCCTAACGATCTGTGGCGTAAATTCGGCGATATGGGGCTGCTGGGCATCACCGTGAAAGAGGAGTACGGCGGCGTTGATATGGGTTATCTGGCGCACATGATTGCCATGGAAGAGATCAGCCGGGCATCCGCCTCTGTTGGCTTGTCTTACGGTGCACACTCTAATCTCTGTGTTAACCAGATCAACCGTAACGGTACCCATGAGCAGAAGACAAAGTACCTGCCAAAACTGATCAGCGGTGAACATATTGGCGCACTGGCAATGTCCGAGCCGAATGCCGGTTCCGATGTCGTTTCAATGAAGCTGACAGCCCGCGACAACGGTGATCATTACCTGTTGAACGGTAATAAGATGTGGATCACCAACGGTCCGGACGCCAACACCTATGTGATCTATGCGAAAACCGATGTGAGTGCCGGCCCTAAAGGCATAACCGCCTTTATCGTTGAACGTGATTACCCTGGATTCTCCCGTCATCAAAAACTGGATAAGCTGGGAATGCGTGGTTCCAATACCTGTGAACTGGTATTTCAGGACTGCCCGGTGCCAAAAGAGAACATTCTCGGTGAACTGAACGGCGGCGTTAAGGTATTGATGTCCGGCCTCGATTATGAGCGCCTGGTTCTCGCCGGCGGTCCGCTGGGTATTATGCAGGCAGCGATGGATATCACCATCCCTTATACCCGCGACCGGGTGCAATTTGGCAAAGCGATCGGTGAGTTCGAAATGGTGCAGGGCAAAGTTGCCGATATGTACACCCTGATGAATGCATCCAAGGCCTACGCCTACACCGTTGCTCAGGCGGCGATGCGCGGTGAAACGTCCCGTAAGGACTGCGCAGCGGTCATTCTGTATACCGCAGAGATGGCGACTAAAATCGCTCTGGATGCGATACAGCTGCTCGGCGGCAACGGTTATATCAATGAGTTTCCTACTGGTCGTCTGCTGCGCGATGCAAAATTGTACGAGATCGGTGCGGGCACCTCTGAGATTCGCCGGATGCTGATCGGCCGTGAGCTGTTCCTGAATAAGTAAACCCGTTTTCCATCAGTGGACTTTAGGGGGAACGGTGTTCTGCACCCCCCCACTTTTTCACTGTGAATAATGACGAATTCAGACAAGGCGTTGTTTTAACAGCAATCAACGGGACAGTTGTCTATCGGCAAACGAGACAACCAACTGTTCTGAGAATTGCATTAACGCGTGACGCCGGAGAGAAGCAATGGCAACGATAAAAACAAAAATCAATCCACGTGCAGAAGAGTTTCGCGCTAACTATGATTCCATGGCCTCCGTGGTCACGGACCTGCGTGATAAAGCGGCACAGATCCATCACGGCGGTGGCAGCAAATATCAGGAACGCCACCTTTCCCGTGGCAAACTCCTCCCCAGAGAGCGAATCAATACCCTGTTGGATGAAGGTTCGCCCCTGTTAGAGCTTTCACAACTGGCAGCCTATAAAGTCTACGATGACGATGTGCCTGCCGCCGGGATCATTACCGGTATCGGCCGTGTCAGCGGTATTGAGTGCATGATTATTGCCAACGATGCCACCGTTAAGGGCGGCACCTATTTCCCGCTGACCGTGAAGAAACATCTGCGGGCTCAGGAGATCGCCGAACAGAATCACCTGCCCTGTATCTATCTGGTAGATTCCGGCGGTGCCAACCTGCCGCAACAGGATGATGTATTCCCGGATCGCGACCATTTCGGCCGCATTTTCTATAACCAGGCACGCATGTCTGCCAAAGGGATTCCCCAGATCGCAGTGGTGATGGGCCTCTGTACAGCGGGCGGCGCATATGTGCCGGCGATGGCGGATGAATCGATCATCGTGCGTAATCAGGGCACTATCTTTCTGGCAGGACCCCCACTGGTAAAAGCCGCGACCGGCGAAGTCGTCAGCGCGGAAGATCTGGGCGGTGCTGATGTGCACTGTAAAGTGTCTGGTGTTGCTGACCATTACGCTGAAAACGATCACCATGCGCTGGAGATCGCCCGCACCTGTGTGGCAAATCTGAACCGCCGCAAAGAGATCAATATTAAAACTCAGACGCCGAAAGAGCCTCTTTATCCTATGGATGAACTGTACGGCATTGTCGGTACCGACCTGAGAAAACCCTACGATGTTCGCGAAGTGATCGCCCGCATCGTCGATGGCTCTGAGTTTGATGAGTTCAAGAAACTCTACGGCACCACACTGGTCACCGGTTTTGCCCATATTCACGGTTATCCGGTGGGTATTATCGCCAACAACGGCATTCTCTTCGGTGAATCCGCCCAGAAAGGCGCGCACTTTATCGAGCTGTGCTGTCAGCGCAAAATCCCCCTGCTGTTCCTGCAAAACATCACCGGCTTTATGGTGGGTCAGAAGTATGAATCAGAGGGTATCGCCAAGCACGGGGCCAAGATGGTGATGGCCGTTGCCTGTGCCGATGTGCCGAAATTTACAGTGCTGATCGGCGGTAGTTTCGGTGCCGGTAACTACGGTATGTGTGGCCGGGCCTACAGTCCTAATCTGATGTTCATGTGGCCGAACGCACGTATCTCAGTCATGGGTGGCGAACAGGCTGCCGGGGTTCTGGCGACCGTTAAGCGGGATAACATGAACCGCACCGGTGAAGAGTGGTCTGCTGAAGATGAAGCGGTATTCAAAAAGCCCATCATCGATACCTATGAACATCAGGGTCACCCCTATTATGCCTCTGCCCGGCTTTGGGATGATGGCGTCATCGATCCAAAACAAACCCGTGATGTTATCGGCATGAGTCTGTCTGCCGCACTCAATAAGCCTGTGGGTGACACCCAGTTCGGCGTATTCCGGATGTGATGGAGGATCAGAAGATGACTATTAATACACAACAACTGGTCCTGTTGGAAAAAAGCGCCAACGGTGTTGCCGAACTGATAATCAATCGTCCTGAGGTACACAATGCCTTCGACGATGGCGTGATTGAGCAACTGATCAGCAACCTGGAAGCGACCAGCGAAGACCCGGAAGTCCGGGTGCTGGTATTACGTTCCCGGGGCAAGAACTTTTCCGCAGGGGCTGACCTGGGCTGGATGAAACGAATGGCCAGCAATACCCATGAAGAGAACATGGTGGATGCTGGGCTCCTGGCAAAACTGATGGAACTGCTGAACAACCACAGCAAACCCACCATCGCCCTGATTCAGGGAGCCGCCTATGGTGGTGCGGTCGGCCTGGCCGCCTGCTGCGATATTGTTATTGCCGCTGAAAGCAGCTCATTCTGTCTCTCAGAAGTCAAAATCGGTCTGATTCCTGCGGTGATCAGCCCCTATGTGGTACGTGCCATTGGCGAGCGTCAGTCACGCCGTTATTTCCTCACGGCAGAGCTGTTCAGCGCCCGTGCTGCACAGCAGTTTGGTCTGGTGCATGAAGTCGTGGAAAACGTTGAACAACTGGACGAGGCCTGCGACCGTTTTGTCGCCTCGCTACAAAAAAACAGTCCCCAGGGGATGAAAGCCGCTAAACAGCTTATCTATGCCGTCAGCCAGAAAGAGATCACCACTGAGGTGATTGATGACACTGCCCGTCGCATCGCAGATATCCGCGTCAGCGACGAAGGTCAGGAAGGACTCAGCTCCTTCCTGCAGAAGCGTAAACCGAACTGGATTCAGGAGTAAGCGGCATGTTTAATAAAATTCTTATAGCTAACCGGGGGGAGATTGCCTGCCGGGTTATTCAGACTGCTCACCGCCTGGGTATCCGTTGTGTCGCTGTCTACTCTGAGGCCGATAAAAACGCCCGTCACGTGGCGATGGCCGATGAAGCATTTTTGCTGGGCCCTGCGCCAAGCAATGAAAGTTACCTGCGTGGTGACAAGATTCTGGAGATCGCCAAACAATCAGGCGCCCAGGCAATCCACCCGGGTTATGGTTTCCTCTCAGAGAACGCCGAATTTGCCCGCTCCTGTTTCGATAACGGTATCGAGTTTATCGGGCCACCCACCAGCGCGATTGAAGCGATGGGCTCCAAATCCGCAGCCAAAGAGATTATGTCTCACGCAGCGGTGCCGCTGGTACCGGGCTATCATGGCGAAGACCAGACCCCGGCACTGCTGAAAGAGGAATCTGTGCGTTGCGGCTTCCCCCAACTGTTGAAAGCGGTTGCCGGCGGTGGTGGTAAAGGGATGCGGGTGGTCAACTCGATCGACGAGTTTGATGAGGCACTTAAATCCGCCTGCCGTGAGGCGAAAAATGCCTTTGGCAACCCGGATATGCTGATCGAACGCTATCTGACCCAACCCCGTCATGTTGAGATCCAGGTGTTCTGTGACAAGCAGGGTAACGGTGTCTATCTGGCAGAGCGTGACTGCTCGGTGCAGCGCCGCCATCAGAAAGTGATCGAAGAAGCGCCGGCTCCCAACCTCTCAGATGAAACCCGTAAAGCGATGGGTGAAGCGGCCGTCCGTGCCGCTCAGGCGATCGATTATGTCGGTGCCGGCACCGTCGAGTTTCTCTATGACGTCGATGGCTCTTTCTATTTTATGGAGATGAACACCCGTCTGCAGGTTGAACATCCGGTTACCGAGATGATTACCGGACAGGATCTGGTGGAATGGCAACTACGGATCGCCAGCGGCGAGCCACTGCCGTTACAGCAGAATGAAATCCGTATCCACGGCCACGCCCTGGAAGCCCGGGTATATGCGGAAGACCCTGATAACGACTTCCTCCCGGCGACCGGCACCCTGCGCTATCTGCGTACGCCACAGGAGAGTCAGCACGTCCGGGTTGATACCGGCGTCGTTGAAGGCGACGAGGTCAGCGTATTCTATGATCCGATGATCGCCAAACTGATCGTCTGGGATGATAATCGCGACCGCGCCATCGCCCGGATGGAACAGGCTCTGGAGGAATACCGTATCAGCGGTCTGAAAACCAACCTGCGATTCCTGCGCAACCTTGCCGGCAGTGCACCCTTCAAAGCACTCGATCTGGACACCGGTTTTATTGAGAAACATGAAGCTTTACTGTTTCCTGCGAGCAATCTGAACAGCGCCTTCTGTCTGGTAATGGCCGCCTGTTTCTTCAGCGAGAAGAGCAAGCAGCAAGCGAATAACCCGGATGACCCTTACTCACCGTTTGGCTACCAGAACAGCTGGCGGCTTAACTCAGAGTATGCCCGCCCGCTGACACTGATCCACGCTGACACGGACTATCAACTCAGTGTTCTCGAAAGTGGCGCCAAAGGTCAGTATCTGGTTCAGATCGACGATGCCAGCTATCAGGTAACCGCTCAGCTGAATGATGATCTGCTGAATGTGGTGATCAACGGCCACAGACTCAGCGTGCATCTGTACAACGAGGGTGACCATCTGACGCTGTTCCACGAAGGTGAGCAGTTTATCTGTGAGCAGCACCGGCAAACCTTTGGTAGTGATGACCATGCCGGCGACAACAGTCTGACGGCTCCGATGAACGGCGCGGTAGTAGCGGTGCTGGTTGAAGCGGGACAAGCAGTTAAAGCGGGAGAAACCCTGGTCATTATGGAAGCGATGAAGATGGAGCACAGCCTGAAAGCACCTCATGACGGCACAGTTGCTGAGATCTACTTCGCCGAAGGTGATCTGGTTGAAGACGGTGCCGATCTTATCTCTCTGGATATAGCGGAGGCATAGGTATGGCATTTCCCAAACACCTGCGTCTGTTCGAAATGGGAGCCCGTGACGGTTTGCAGAACGAACCCGGCGCCGTGATTGATACAGCGATAAAAATTGAGCTGATTAACCGGCTCAGTGAAACCGGCCTGACCCATATTGAAGCGGCCAGCTTTGTATCACCGAAATGGGTGCCACAGATGGGCGATGCCAGTGCGGTAATGAGCGGCATCACACGTAAACCCGGCGTTACCTACTCGGCACTGACCCCCAACCTGAAAGGGCTTGAGGGTGCCATTGCCGCGGGAGCTGATGAGGTGGCGGTATTTGGTGCGGCCTCAGAAGCCTTTACACAAAAGAATATCAACTGTTCTATCAGCGAGAGCCTGGAACGTTTTGCGCCAGTCATTGAGCTGGCGCAAGCTAACAATATCCGGGTACGCGGTTATGTTTCCACCGTCATGGGCTGTCCCTATGAGGGCGAGATTGACCCGGCGCAGGTGGCAGCGGTCAGCCGTGAGTTGCTGGATATGGGCTGCTATGAGATATCGCTGGGCGACACCATTGGCGTCGGCACTCCGATGAAAGCGAAGCGGATGCTGGAGGCGGTGAGTAAGCAAGTACCCGTCGCTAAGCTCGCCGCCCATTTTCACGACACCTACGGTCAGGCCCTGGCTAATCTGTATGCAGTCGTGGAGGAAGGTATCGCGGTCATCGATGCATCCGTTGCGGGTCTGGGGGGTTGCCCTTACGCCAAAGGCGCTTCCGGCAACGTGGCAACGGAAGACGTCCTGTACATGCTGAATGGTCTGGGTATCGAAACCGGTGTCGATCTGAACAAACTGGCCCAAACCGGCCACTGGATCACCGAACAACTGGGTCGCACCAGTGGTTCTAAAGTGGCTCTGGCCATCGGCTGTAAGTAAATACGAAAGGTACGATGCAGGGGTGAATTGTTATCTTAATACTTTCCTCTTGAAAGAAAGTAGGGGTTTACCCTAATATAGGATACATATTCAGCGTCAAGGTTATGAACCTCTGCTTATCGGCTCTGACGGACAAAAATAATATGGAGTACTACAATGTCTCAACCTGATCATATTACCGCGCTGGACCTGCACTATCCGTCGCGGGAAGAACTACCCGACGACGTTAAAAAATATTTCGATGTCTGCGATGAGAAGCTGGGAATGATCCCTAATGTGCTCAAAGCCTATAGCCAGAATCTCGCTCAGCTGGAGGTATTCTCCCGCTTCTATAATGAGATGATGTTCGGCGACAGTAACCTGACCACTCTTGAGCGGGAGATGATTGCGGTAGCCGTGTCATCTCAAAATCACTGTTTTTACTGCATCGCAGCCCACGGCGCAGCCGTCAGAAATTACTCGGGTGACCCGGCGCTGGGCGAACTGATCGCTATTAACTACCGCGCAGCTGAACTGTCACAACGTCATCGGGCGATGCTGGACTTCGCCGTCAAAATGACCGTATCACCCGACTGTATCGAAGAAAGTGACCGCCAGGCGCTTCGCGATGCCGATTTCAGCGACCGGGATATCTGGGATATCGCTAACATAGCAGGATTCTACAACATGACTAACCGGGTAGCAGGTGCGGTGGATATGCAACCAAACCCTGAATACCACTCACAGGCCCGCTAACTGACAGACAGAGAGCGATGCCAGAACAAAACTGAGATAAGCAGGTGTCGGACTGATCCGACTGATTGACACACCGGCACCTTACAACCCTCAACGTATAAAAATAATGAAGGGATGAAGCAATGAGCAATAATGCACAACCCAGTTATACCAGTGGCACCAGCAACACTCCCCTGCTGGGCATGACGATCGGCGATAAATTTGATGATATCTGCGCCACTTACCCTGATAATGATGCGCTGATCGTTCACTATCAGGATATTCGCTGGACCTACGCCGAACTAAAAGAAAAAGTTGAGCAATGTGCCCGGGCCCTGCTGGCCGTGGGCGTTCAGCCCGGAGACCGCATCGGTATGTGGTCTCCCAACACAGCCCAGTGGACAATAACCCAGTTTGCCACGGCAAAGGTTGGCGCCATTCTGGTGAATATCAACCCGGCCTACCGCCTGCATGAGCTGGAATATGCACTGAATCAGTCCGGCACTAAGTTTCTGGTCACCGCAGACAGTTTCAAATCATCCAACTACACAGCGATGCTTCTGGAGCTGGCACCGGAACTGAACAGCTGCGAAATCGGCCAGCTCAGATCAGCCAAGCTGAAAACCCTGGAATGCATTATCAATCTGTCAGATGAACAGCATCCGGGGATGTGGCGCTGGAACGCCTTTGTCAAACAAGCCGACAAAGTTGACCTGCAGCAGGTTAAAGATATTCAGGCAACGCTGCAGTTTGATGACCCAATCAATATTCAATACACCTCCGGCACCACCGGTTTCCCGAAAGGGGCGACCCTGAGTCACCATAATATTCTGAATAACGGTTTCTTTGTCGCCGAAAGTCAGAGTTTTACCGATCAGGACCGGCTGGTTATACCGGTGCCGCTGTACCACTGTTTCGGCATGGTAATGGGCAACCTGGGCTGCATGACTCATGGTGCAACCATGATCTACCCAACCGAAGGCTTTGAGCCGAAAGCGGTGCTGGAAGCGGTAGAGATGGAGAAAGCCACCGCGCTGTACGGTGTACCGACGATGTTTATTGCCGAACTGGAACATCCGGACTTCGATAACTACGACCTTTCCAGCCTGCGCACCGGTATTATGGCGGGCTCAATCTGCCCGGCCGAGGTGATGAAAGCGGTCAACTCCAAAATGCATATGCAAGAGGTGCAGATCGCTTACGGCATGACTGAGACCAGCCCGGTCTCCACCCAGACCCGGGCGGATGACCCGTTTGAGAAACAGGTCACCACCGTTGGCCGCACTCAACCACATCTGGAAAGCAAAATTATTGACCCGCTCACTGGACGGATATTACCCCGGGGCGAGATCGGCGAACTGTGCACCCGCGGTTACAGTGTAATGATCAAATACTGGAACAACGAAGACGGCACCAAAGGCGCTATCGACGAGCAGCACTGGATGCATACCGGCGATCTGGCGACGATGGATGACGAGGGCTATATCCAGATCGTTGGCCGGATCAAAGATATGGTGATCCGTGGCGGCGAGAACGTCTATCCGAAGGAGATCGAAGAGTTTCTCTACACCCACCCGAATATCATCGATGTTCAGGTCACCGGAGTGCCGGACAAAAAGTACGGCGAGGAACTGATCGCCTGGGTGAAACTCTCGGCCGACTCAGAAAGTGTTACCGAGGAACAGCTCAGAGATTTCTGTAAGGGTCAGATCACCCACTTCAAGATCCCGCGCTACTTTAAGTTTGTCGACGAATTTCCGATGACCGTGACAGGTAAGATTCAGAAATTCAAGATGCGCGAAATCTCGATCAAAGAACTGGGGCTGGATGATATCTGACGGGCCGTTTACACGCTAAAATCACAGGGGCTCAGCGCGGGTTAACTTCAGGTTATAAGCTTGAGGTTAAAAAATAGCTGAGCCCTTTTTTGTTTAACCCTTTGGAATAAACATGGATATAGATCAGCACTATAGCGATCACATGGAAGAAACCGGCCTGCTGGCGCAACTTCGGCAACGTTATCCCGAAGGCCCGACTCTCTATCAGCTGGCACCCATAGATCAGCTGCATATCGGCGGTATCAAAGCCTCCGAAAAGCTACTGCAACAACTGGATCTGATCCAACCCAAGCGCATTCTGGAAATCGGCAGCGGAGCGGGTGGACTGATGCGAATGATCAGCAACCGCTGCAGTGCTGAGATCGTCGGCATTGATATCACCCACCGATTTAATGCCCTGAACAGCGCGCTCACTCAACTGACCCATCTACCGGCATCGCTTATTATTACCGGCGACGCCCAGCAACTCCCCTTTGCAAGCAACAGCTTTGACTGCATTATCTTCCAGCATAGTTTACTCAATATTCCGCATACTGACCGCTGTCTGCAGGAGTGTCTGAGAGTACTGGATAATGAGGGTTCGCTACTGCTGCACGAAGTACTCGAGGGAGCCAACCCGGAACGGATGCATTACCCTGTACCCTGGGCACGATCAGCCACACAATCACATATTCTGACCTTTGCGCAGTTAACCGATGTTCTGCAACAGAATGGCTTTGAGCTGAACACTGCAGAGAACTGGTCAGAAGCCGCACTGCAATGGCGTCAGCGACAGGCCTCTAAAGAACATTCCGGTAAAAATACGGTATCAGTTTCTCCCCTGCAGATTTTCGGTGACAGCTTCCGTCAGATGGGCGTAAATGTTATCGCCAACCTCAATGAGGGCGCGGTAGAGGTCTGGCAACTGAGTTGTATCGCAAAGGCATAATCACTGCCATTCTATCCGCCTTTCCTGTATCCTTCGCGCTCGTCATTTTGACAATCCTGTTTATAGAGAGAGTGCATGAAATTTACTGATCTGGGCCTGTCGGCACCGATACTTGATGCCGTTACCGATAAAGGTTACGAGACCCCTTCCCCGATTCAGGCTCAGGCGATTCCGGCCGTGCTGGAGGGCAAGGATCTGATGGCCGCCGCCCAGACCGGCACCGGTAAAACCGCCGGTTTTACTCTGCCTCTTCTGGAACTGCTAAGCCGTGGTGAACGTGCCCAGGGCAATCAGATCCGCGCACTGATTCTGACCCCGACCCGGGAACTGGCTGCTCAGGTTGCTGAAAGCGTCAGGGACTATGGTAAGCATCTGCCGCTGCGCTCAGCAGTCGTCTTTGGCGGTGTCAGCATTAACCCGCAGATGATGCAGCTGCGCAAAGGTGTCGATATCCTTATCGCCACACCGGGCCGTCTGATGGATCTTTATAATCAGAACGCGGTTAAATTTAACAAAGTTGAAGTACTGGTACTGGATGAAGCGGACCGGATGCTGGATATGGGCTTTATCCACGACATCAAAAAGATCATCAACCTGCTGCCTAAACAGCGCCAGAACCTGATGTTCTCAGCCACTTTTTCTGACTCGATCCGCAACCTGGCCAAAGGGCTGGTCAACGACCCGATCGAAATCTCCGTCACTCCACGCAACACCACTGCCACTAAAGTAAAACAGTGGATCTGCCCGGTTGATAAGAAACAGAAGTCTGCGCTATTCAGTGCCCTGCTGGAAGAACACCAATGGCATCAGGTACTGGTATTTACCCGCACTAAACGGGGCGCAAACCAGCTATGCAAACACCTGGATAGCGGTGGCGTGAATGCTGCAGCCATTCACGGCAACAAAAGTCAGGGCGCCCGCACCAAAGCACTGTTAGAGTTCAAGCAGGGCAAGGTACAGGTATTAGTAGCGACCGATATTGCCGCGCGCGGTCTGGATATCGACCAGTTGCCACAGGTTGTCAACTTTGATCTGCCCAATGTCCCGGAAGACTATGTTCACCGGATCGGTCGTACCGGTCGTGCCGGTGCCAGCGGTCAGGCGATCTCACTGGTCAGTGCCGATGAATTTGATCAGCTGTCCGATATCGAGCATCTGATTGGCCGGATACTTGACCGGGAAGAGGTGCTGGGTTTCCAGCCGCTGCACAACCTGCCCGAATCCAGTCTGAACAGCCGTAAGCGCAAGCCGAACAAGCCTAAACGCGCCAAGCCCCAGAGTGAGCACAAGGATGGGCAGCGCTCGGCTGATGTTGCCCGGGGCCACAAACCGACAGGTAAAAACAAGCGCCACCGCGCCAGCGGCGGAAACCGTCAGGAGCCCGCTTCAACTGCAGGCAAACCCGCTCAGCGGAAACCGGCACCGGCTAAAGCCGCACAAGGCAGCGCCTCAGGCAACAGCCAGCAACCGGCGAACCGTGGTGGTCGATCCACCAGCGGCGGAAACAGCCCCGCAAAGCCAGGCAATCGTCGTCCGGCTCGCGGTAAACCTGGCATATCCCGCGGTTAACGTTTCCCACGATTAAATTCGCCATTCTCAACCGCTACCCGGGTGGAAATCGTCACCTTTTCAGGTAAAGTGCTATCCTCATCCAGAAACTGATATGAGCAGGTAGCACTATGCGTTTTCTTTTCATCGGTGCCGGTGGAATCGGTTGCTATTACGGCGCCAGACTTCAGCTTCAGGGCCATCAGGTATGCTACCTGGCCCGGGGCGAGCACCTTCAGGCGCTGCAGCAGAACGGGCTGCAGGTGACGCATCCTGACCTCAGCTTTAACCAAGCCGTCGACGCTGTCGATATTGATACGCTGCAAAACCATTACCGGTGCGCTGATTTCGACCTTATTCTGCTGACACTCAAAGCGGGCGCCACCGCCCCGATCCTGCAACAGCTAAATACCTGGCTAAAAGCCGCTGAAGTGCCGGTTTTATCCCTGCAAAACGGTGTCGATAACGAGCCATTGATCGAACAGACGCTGGGGCGCTCTCGTACCCTGGGAGGACTGGCAGTGAGAATCGGTGGTCATATCATCGCCCCGGGCAGGATTGAGGCCACAGGCCCCGCTCAGGTGATGATGGGTAGCTGGCCAAACCATAACAGTGAGCAGATTTTCAGCCCTGCGGCATTAGAGCCATTTGCAGAGGCACTGAATCAGTCGGGTATCCCTGCCCGGCTCAGTGCGGATATCCGTCACGAACTGTGGCGCAAACTGCTGATCAATAATGGCGTAAATCCGCTTTCCGCTTTAACCGGACTGGACACCCGTACACTGACATCACACCCGGTCTACGGTAAAACCGTATACCGCATGATGCAGGAGGTCGCCGCAGTATCCAAAGCGGATGATGTGGCACTCAGTCAGCAGGATGTAGATGAGATGTTTGAGCTGATCAGCAGTTTTGACGCCATCAAAACATCGATGCTGGTCGACAAAGAGAAGGGACGACCACTGGAACTGAACGGCATCAGCGGTGCCGTGATACAGCGCGCGGTCCAGCTCAACATCGAGGTACCCAATACCGAGCTTGTGCATGCATTGCTGCAACAGCAGGAATAACCCTCTTTTTATTCAATACCTTTAAATCTCTTAAAATAGTGACAAACAGGAATACCGAATGGATCTTCAGCATTTTATTGAGCAACTTGATAGCAATAGTGGTTTTGATTTTGAAGACACGATGGCCATTATTACAGCTCACTATGACTACACTCCAACCCGCTTTACCAACGGCGATCTGGTCAATGACGCAGGAACCAATGAGGGCTCCTGTAAAATCTTTGCTTTCGCCCAGATAAATCAGCTGTCAGAACAACAGACCCTTAACTGCTTTGGTCGTTTCTACCGTCAGGATGTACTAGAGAAGCCTCAGGGTAGTGACCACGGTAACATCCGTAACTTTATGCTGCATGGCTGGTCAGGAATCAACTTCGGACAAGCCGCATTAACAGCGAAAAGCCTGACCTGAAACCGGCCGGACAGCCTGTCATCTGCTTCAGACACCTGCCCAGTCACTCTAGTCGCACAGTTAAGACTAAATTAAGACTTTTTCCTATATTCACACAGCGACAACATGAGGATACTGGCCTCCGTTGGATCGACGCTCTTCACGGATTTGAAGAACAGCCTGGAGGACACGGAAGTATAAACGCGACAAGGAGATTACCTACTGGCAGGACGCTGACGGGTATTTCGCAATAAGTTTCCATGGATGGGAAGCCTCTTCCGGGATTACGAAGAGGTTACAGTACTGACCTGCTTTAACACAGGCTGGCAAAAGCAAGAACAGTTAAAAGAAGAGCTCAGGGACAACCTGTAGCTCTTTTTTTATGCCTGCGGAATGAATCGCTTCGGTTTCAGATCACCGAACTGATCATCTTGATCGCCAACCCTAACAACAAGACTGCAAATACTTTTTTCAGCACCGGCACTGGCAGCCGGTGAGCAACATGAGCTCCGACAGGCGCCATAAAATAGCTCATCAGCGAGATCAGAGCCACACCGGGCAGATAGATAAAACCAAACACATAATCGATCTGCATATCCGCAGATAAGCCATTCACAAGATAGCCAAGTGACCCTGCAACGGAGATAGGTAAACCGATTGCGGCAGAAGTGCCGATCGCTTTCTTAACATCGATATTGTGCCAGCTCAGATAAGGCACCGTCAGAGTACCGCCGCCGATGGAAACCAGTGCCGAGATGCTGCCTATCACACCACCCGCGGCAAACAGACCCGGAGTTCCGGGAAGGTTCCGGGAAGGCTTTGGCTTGATATTCATAAACATCTGAATGGATGCATAAACCAGGAAGCACGCAAAAAATATCCCAAGCGTTGCAGAGCTCAGAACCGAAGCCAGAAACGTCGCCAGAAAAGCACCGGCAACAATACCGGGCGCGATCAGCCTGACCACCGGCCACAACACTCCGCCTTTTTTATGATGGGCACGCATACTGGAGATTGAGGTAATCACAATCGAGGCCATGGAGGTGCCCAGCGCCAGATGTACCACCTGCTCCTGAGGAATACCCTGCCAGATAAACAGGGATGTCAGTACCGGCACCATCACCAGACCTCCACCGATGCCTAACAGGCCCGCGAGAAAACCAACCACGGTTCCCAGCATAATAAACGCGATAATCAGAGTAATATCCATTTCCTAATCCATATAAAATAAAAAACCGCGACTATTGTCGCGGTTTTTCAGGATATAACAAGTAGCAGATCAGGCCAGCTTATCGTCAGCCACTTTATAATCCGGGTCTTCTTCCCGGTTGATCTCAACCGCACTTTCCGCTTTCTCAAGCAGTCGAATACACTCATTACTCAGATGACGAATATGGATATCAATACCCGCCTTCTCATATCGTTCCACCAATGAATCGATTACTTCAACACCGGAATGATCCATCACCCGGCAGTTAGCAAAATCGATAATCACCTCCTGAGGATCAAACTTAGGGGTGAAATTATCCCGGAATGCCTGTACTGAGCCAAAGAATAGCGGGCCATGGGGTCTGTAAACCTTGAGAAAGCCGTTCTGCTCAATACTGGTATCAATCCGCATATGCTTGGCATGCTTCCAGGCAAACACCAGAGCAGACACAATAACACCCACAATAACCGCAATCGCCAGATCGGTGAGCACAGTCACCACCGTTACGGTGACCACCACAATGGCATCCGAGGGTGGAATCTTACGCATCAGGTTGATACTGGCCCATTCGAAGGTGCCGATCACCACAATAAACATAACTCCGACCAGTGCCGCCACTGGAATCATCTCGATCCAGCTGGAACCGACCAGAATGAAAAGCAACAGGAACAGCGCAGCAGAGATACCTGACGCCCGACCGGTACCACCAGAGCTGATATTAATCATGCTCTGACCGATCATGGCACAGCCACCCATGCCGCCGAAGAAGCCGGTCGCCACATTAGCAACTCCCTGCCCCACACACTCTTTATTACCACGACCACGGGTTTCCGTGATTTCATCAATTAACGTCAGTGTCAGCAGTGATTCAATCAGTCCTATCGCTGCCAGAATTAATGCGTAAGGTACGATAATCTTCAGTGTTTCGAGGTTGATATCCACCATCGGAATATGAAACTGTGGCAGACCACCGGCGATGCTTGCAGCAGGATTACCGGTCATATCAATCAGAACGTCCTGTACACTGCGGGCTGAATCAATATCCAGACCGATAACGATTCCGGTCACCACCAGAATAGCCACCAGCGTCGACGGAACAGCATTCGTTAACTTAGGCAGATAATGGATAATCGCCATCGTCAGTACAACCAGTCCCAGCATGACTCCCAGCTGCGCCCCCTGCATCCAGTCCAGCACGCCATCGGCATCTGCAACCTGAAATTGCTTCATCTGCGCCAGAAAAATAACAATCGCCAGACCATTTACAAACCCCAGCATCACCGGGTGAGGCACCATACGGATAAATTTACCCAGGCGAAAAGTACCCGCGAGAATCTGAAATATTCCCATCAGAACCACCGTGGCAAACAGATATTCAATACCATGTTGTGCCACCAGGCTGACCATCACCACCGCCAGCGCACCGGTTGCACCGGAGATCATACCTGGGCGACCACCAATCGTAGCGGTAATCAGACCCACCATAAAAGCGGCATAAAGACCGACCAGAGGCTCAACCCCGGCGACAAAGGCAAAGGCTACAGCCTCCGGCACCAGCGCCAGCGCGACGGTCAGACCGGACAACACGTCGGATTTCATGCTTTGAGAACGCTTATAAATCAATTGCAGCATACGGGGACACTTTTCCTGAAATAGAGAACTGGCGACAAAAAAGCGCGATTATAGCATTGTGCAGCCGCACAAAACAGGGTCAGGGACGGATCTGCTTTAGCAGTTTAGCCCTCAACGCAGGAAGATTGGTTGAGCCGATATCCATGGCCAACTGGCGGACAGGTTCTGAAACATGGGCCTGATAATGGTTCTGTAACTGGGACAGGTTTCGCCAGGCCGGCGGCAGCTTATCCAGATGGCTAAGCATCCCTCCTTCGAGGTCACGGGCAATATATCGAACTGAACCGATTCCGGATAACAGCAGACGCGCCAGACACATCGGACAGGGCTCCAGAGTAACCAGCATTGTCAGCTGCTCAGGCGGATAAGGTATCTGCTGTTCTTCTAACTGATCAATCAGCAACATCTCAGCATGAGCACTGCTGTGGTAGGCCCGCTCACTCTGACCCCTGTCATTACGGCCTGAGCTGAAAACCCGGTTCTCTGACTGCGCCACCACCTCCCCCTGCGGATCAGTCAGAATCGCGGCAACGCCGTAATTTCCCTGCTCCAGCGCATCCAGCGCCAGACGGCAGCAATGGAGACCATGAGAGTCGTCGCGATAATCCGGATCGGGACGCAGCTGATCGATACGCCGTATAAAGGCTGCGGTATCAACACCCGTTGCGGCGGGGTTTGCTTTATCAGTATTGTCCATCAGAAACCTTATCCCCCGCCGGTTAAATCATTCAAGTAGCTTTAACTGTACCGCCATCTGCTGGTTCTTTGGTTTGAGCCGATAACCAACACCAATCAACCGTACTGTTTTCTTGCCCCGCTCCCAGGCTTCCCGACACAGGTGCTGGTAAAGCGCCAATGGACACTCCGTCCCACTCTGCTCCACCGTTGTCTGACTAAAGTCTGAAAACTTCAGCTTAATCACACCTCCGGCTATCTCCCGCTGATCCGTATATTTCAAAAAACGCGACTCAAGTTCACTCAGCATAGTCGGCAGTTGCTCCAGACAACTTGCCAGATCCGGCAGATCCGCCGGGAAAGTGTGCTCCACGCTGATCGATTTACGCTCCCTGCTGGTTCTGACCGGCCGATCATCCTCTCCCCTGCTCAGCTCATAGAGCCGCTTACCAAAACGGCCAAAGCGGTCTACCAGCTGTGCCATACTAAACGTCCGCAGATCGGCACAGGTATCAATCCCCATCTGATGCAGCTTCGCCGTGGTAACCTTGCCGACACCGTAGATTTTACTGACCGGCAACTGCAGTACAAACGACTCCAGCTGATCCGGAGTGATCACACACAGGCCGTCGGGTTTATTCCAGTCGCTGGCGATTTTAGCAATAAACTTATTCGGCGCGACCCCTGCCGAGATAGTGATGCCAACCGTCTGCTTAACCCGCTGTCGAATCTCCTCTGCGATCAGGGTGGCACTGCCGCCCTTTATCGTGGTGCCGGTCACATCAAGATAGGCTTCATCCAGCGACAGTGGCTCAATTTGATCAGTATAGTCCTCATAGATCGCCATAATGGCAGCCGAAGCCTGGCGATACTTTTCCATATTCCCCGGAATCACTTTCAGGCCCGGACACAGTTTAAGCGCCTGAGCCGTCGCCATGGCGGAGTGGATACCAAATTTTCGCGCCGAATAGTTACAGGTAGAGATCACCCCACGGCGATCAGAGGAGCCACCAATGGCCAGCGGTATGTCTCTGAGCGAGGGGTCATCCCGCATCTCGACTGCAGCAAAGAAGCAATCACAGTCGCAATGGATTATTTTTCGTTGAAGTGTCTCTGTCACTGCCAGGCCCGGATTAACGCTGAGGGTGATTGCGTTTATTCTAAGCCTACTACGAAATACTGTATAAAAAAACAGTTAATTGAATTCCAGCGTACTCTTCACATCATCAAT